>JANPHI010000054.1:0-4882 GCA_031424355.1 Betaproteobacteria bacterium | reverse complement strand
CAGGTGCGCCTGCTGCTGGTGGGGCTGATGGCGCTGGCCACCGGCACGGCGGTGGCGCAGGCCGGGCTGGTGGCTTTCGTCGGCCTGGTGGCGCCCCATGTGGTGCGGCGGCTGACGGTGGTCACGCACGGCCCGTTGCTGGCGCTGTCGGCGCTGGCCGGCGGCGTGCTGCTGCTGGCGGCCGACGTGGCCGCGCGCAGCGTCATCGCACCGCAGGAATTGCCGGTGGGCGTGCTGACGGCGGTGCTGGGCGGCGTCTACCTGCTGGTGCTGCTGCGCCGGGGCGGGCGGGTATGACGAAGCCGACGCATCCAACCGGCCCGGCAAACCCGCCACTGCAGGCCGACGACCTGCTGCTGCACCTGGGCGCGCAGCGCGTGCTGAACGGGCTGAGCCTGGCCGCGCGGGCGAGCGAGTGGCTGGCCATCGTCGGCCCCAACGGTGCCGGCAAGAGCACCTTGCTGTCGGTGCTGGCCGGGTTGCTGAAGCCCGAAGCCGGCCGTGTGGTTTTGCAGGGCCGCGCCCTGGCCGACTGGCCGGCGCAGGCCCGCGCGCAGCAGCTGGCCTGGCTGTCGCAGCAGGGTGAGGCCGAAGGCGACATCGCCGTGCGCGACGTGGTGCGCCTGGGCCGCCTGCCGCGCCACGGCCTGTTCGGTGCGCCCGACGCGCGGGACGAAGCGGCCGTCGATGCGGCCCTGGCCGAAACCGAGTGCGAGGCCTACGCCGCGCGGCGCCTGTCGGCTTTGTCGGGCGGCGAACGCCAGCGCGTGCTGCTGGCCCGCGCGCTGGCCGTCGAGGCACCGGTGCTGCTGCTGGATGAACCCACCACCCACCTCGACGCGCCGCACCAGCGCGCGCTGTGCCGCAGCCTGCAGGCCCGCGCGTCGGCCGGTGTGGCGGTGGTGACGGTGCTGCACGACCTGAACCTGGCGCTGGCGGCCGACCGCATCGTCGTGATGCAAAAAGGCTGCGTGGTGGCCGACGGGCCGCCGGCGGATGCCAGACTGCAGGCCGCGCTGGCCGAAGTCTTCGACCACGCGTTCAGCATCGAAGCCGTGCAGCTGGCGGGCCGGGCGCGTTGGGTCGCGGTGCCGGCGCTGTGAAACCGCAGTGACGGCCCGCCAAGGACAGCCATGACCCGTTTCCTCATCGTCTGGGGCACCAGCAGCGGCGCCGGCAAAAGCTGGCTGGCCACCGCGCTGTGCCGCAGTGCCGCGCGGCGCGGCATCAACGTGGCGCCCTTCAAGGCGCAGAACATGAGCAACAACGCCCGCGTCGTGCTCCGGCCGGATGCGGACGGCGCGGGCAGCCTGGGCGAGATCGGCTCGGCCCAGTATTTCCAGGCCCTGGCCGCCGGCGTGGCGCCGCACACCGACATGAACCCGGTGCTGTTGAAGCCCGAACGCGACACCGCCAGCCAGGTGGTGCTGAACGGCGTGGCCGACCTGGCGCTGTCGCGCCTGCCCTGGCGAGAGCGCAGTGCGCAGCTGGCGCCGGTGGCGCAGGCCGCCCTGCAGCGGCTGGCGGCGCGGCACGAGCTGATCGTGGTGGAAGGCGCCGGTTCGCCGGCCGAGATCAACCTGGCGCCGCAGGACTACGTCAACCTGGACACGGCACGCTGGGCGCAGGCGCTGGGGCCGACCGCGGCGCTGCTGGTCAGCGACATCGACCGCGGCGGTTCGTTTGCCCACGTCCACGGCACCTGGGCGCTGCTGCCCGACGACCTGCGCCCGCTGCTGGCCGGCTATGTGCTGAACCGTTTTCGCGGCGACGCGGCGCTGCTGGCCCCCGGGCCGCAGCAGATGCTGGCGCTGAACGGGCTGCCGCTGGCCGGCGTGATCCCGATGAAGCGCGACCACGGCCTGCCCGAGGAAGACGGCCTGTTTGACGACGCCCCGCAGCGCCACGGCAGCGGCCCGGTGCGGCTGCGGGTGGCGGTGCTGGCGCCGCCGCACATCAGCAACCTGGACGAGTTCCTGCCGCTGGCCCGCGTGCCCGGCCTGCGCCTGGTGTGGGCACGCAGCGTGGGGCAACTGGAAGGGGCCGACTGGGTGGTGCTGCCCGGCAGCAAGCAGGTCAGCGGCGACCTGGCCTGTCTGCGTGCGCAGGGCCTGGATGTGGCCATCGCCCGGCACGCGGCCGCCGGTGGCGCGGTGCTGGGCGTGTGCGGCGGCCTGCAGATGTTGGGCCGCAGCCTGCGCGACCCGCAGGGCTTTGACGGCGAGCCCTACGCCGAACGCCTGGGTCTGGGCCTGCTGCCGCTGGACACGGTGTTTGCCGCGACCAAGCAGCTGCGCGCCGCGCCGGTGCGCTTCGGCGCTACCCAGGGCCCGTGGGCCGCGCTGGCCGGCGTCACGGCCCCCGGTTACCAGATCCGCTGCGGGCAGACCGAGGCCGGTGCCGGCACCGCCGTGCTGCACGACGAAACGGGCACCGACATCGGCTGGCAGCAGGGCCGCGTGCTGGGCGTCTACGCCCACGGCCTGTTCGAAGCACCGGCGGTGATCCGGGCCTTGTTCGGCGACGCGGTACCGACGCTGCAAACCGCCTTCGACACGCTGGCCGACCTGGTGGACGAACACCTGGACGCCGCGCTGCTGCAGCGCTGCTTGCTGGGCCGCTGACCGGTCGGTGGCTTGCCGCTGAGACCCGGCGGCGCGCGTTTCGACAGCGCGTTTTTGCCGTCCGTCGCAAGGGCCTCGCGGCGCGGGGCGGGGGTGCCGATCATTCATCCATCGCACCCCCCAACGCCTTTCAACGCCCCGCAACGTTCACCTGGAGAACACCATGCACAAGCCCCTGATCCAACGCCTGTATTCGCTGTCGATGGCCGCCGTCATGACCCTGGCCCTGCTGGGCAGCGTCAGCGAGCTGTTCGTGGGCGCCGAGGCCCAGCAAGCCAACCTGGCGCAGCACAGCACGCCGGTTGCGCCGCGCGCCTGATCGACCTGCTGGCCTGAACCATGCTCGGCTTCATCGCCTGGTGCCTGCTCTTCGTGCTGTGCTGGCCGCTGGCCGTGCTGGCGCTGGTGCTGTGGCCGCTGCTGTGGCTGCTGGCGCTGCCTTTCCGGCTGGTCGGCGTCACCTTTGAAGCCGCTTTCGCCCTGCTGCGCGCGGTGCTGATGCTGCCGGCGCGCCTGCTCGGCGGCGGCCGCTGAAGGTCCGTTCGGCCGCTGCGCGGCGGCCGTTCGCCGGTTTGTCGCCGGATGCCAGAATGCCCCGAACCGACGCCGTCGGCAGGGGGTTGCGGTATGACGACAGGCCGGCGCGGCGCGCCATGATCAAGATCCTTCTGCTGCTGCTGACGGGCCTGAAGTTCAGCAAGGTGCTGCTGTCGGGCGGCACCATGCTGATATCGCTGGTGGTCTACAGCTTCATCTTCGGCTGGAAGTACGCGGCCGGTTTCATCGTGCTGCTCTTCGTCCACGAGATGGGCCATTACATCGCCGCCCGCCAGCGCGGCCTGGCGGTGGGGCTGCCCACCTTCATCCCTTTCCTGGGCGCCTGGATCAACATGAAGGACCTGCCGCACAACGCCGAGACCGAGGCCTACGTCGGCCTGGGCGGCCCGCTGCTGGGCACGGTGGGCGCCATCGCGGTCTATTTCTGGGCCCGCGAGACGGGCACCAGCTGGCTGCTGGCGGTAGCCTATTCGGGCTTCTTCCTGAACCTGTTCAACCTGATCCCCATCTCGCCCTTCGACGGCGGGCGCATCACGGCGGTGCTGAGCCCGCGCATCTGGCTGCTGGGCGTGCCGGTGCTGCTGGCGCTGTTCTGGTGGCGGCCCAGCCCCATGCTGCTGCTGATGGCCCTGCTGGCTGCGCCGCAGGCCTGGAAGGCCTGGACCTGGCGCAACGACGACCCGCTGGCGCAGACCTACTACGCCGTGCCCACCGCCAAGAAATGGGAATACGGCCTGATCTACATCGGCCTGGCCGGCTTCCTGGCCGTGATGACCCACGACACCCACGCCTTGCTGGAAGCCCAGCGCTTGCGCTGATGCAGGTCAAAGCCGTTACGGCTGTAGGCGAAATACACTGCAGCCCGCCATGCACCGCCTTGCACGCCCCCACCGCACGCTGACCGCCTTCCTGGCGGTGCTGGCGTTGCTGTGGTCGCAGTGGGCCCTGGCCGCCTACGCCTGCCCCGGCGGCGGCCACGCGCCTGGCGCGCCGATCAGCCCGGTGGCGATGGCCGAACGCATGGCCGCTGGCGAACCCTGCGACGGCATGGTCGACGCAGGCGGCAGCGACCAGCCCGCGCTGTGCCACCAGCACTGCGCCGACGCGCCCCAGTCGGCCGACACCGCGCAGCCACCGGTGCCCGCCCTGCCAGCCTTGCTGCAGGCCTGGCCCGCACCGGCGCGGCCGCAGCCCGTGGCGCTGGCCACAGCGCCGCCGGGGCAGCGTGACGCTGCAGCGGCCCTGCAGGCCCCGCCCGACCCGCTGTTCCTGTCCACGCTGAGGCTGAGGGTCTGAACCGCCGTTGACCGATCTGCGCGTGCGCGGCCTGCTGGTCGCGCACAGCCTGCACCGTCAACGGAGTTCCCATGCACCCACACGCCCCGCGCGCGGCCGCCCAGGCCGTCACGCTGATATTCACGCTGATCCTGGCCTGGTCGCCCCGTTGGGCCCAGGCCGCGCCGCTGACCTTCGACGCCGCGCTGGCCCAGGCCGAACAGCGCTCAGCCGCCGTGCAGGCGGCCCGGGCCGGCCTGGCCAGCGCCCGCGAAATGGCCGGTGCCGCCGGGCAGTTCGCCGACCCGGTGCTGCGCCTGGGCGTCGAGAACCTGCCCATCGCCGGCGCCGACCGCTACAGCACCGCGCGCGACCCGCAGACCATGAAACGCGTGGGCATCAGCCAGGAATGGCTGTCGGGCGAC
>JANPHI010000053.1:0-1672 GCA_031424355.1 Betaproteobacteria bacterium | reverse complement strand
GCTGCTGCTCGGCGGCGTCGCGAGCACGCTGATCGGCGTGCTGTTCGGCATCCCGTCGCTGCGCATCAAGGGCCTGTACCTTGCGGTGGCCACGCTGGCGGCGCAGTTCTTCGTCGACTGGGCCTGCCTGCGACTGAAGTGGGTGACGAACGACTCGTCGTCGGGCTCGGTCAGCGTGGCCGGGCTCAACGTGCTCGGGCTGCCGATCGAGACGCCGGTGCAGAAGTACCTGTTCGCGCTCGGCTTCGTCGTGCTGTTCGCGCTGCTCGCGAAGAACCTGGTGCGCGGCGCGATCGGCCGCGAATGGATGGCGATCCGAGACATGGACGTGGCCGCCGCGGTGATCGGCATCCGCCCGGTCTACGCGAAGCTGACGGCGTTCGCGGTCAGCAGCTTCATCGTCGGCGTCGCCGGCGCGCTCTGGGCATTCGTGCACCTGGGCTCGTGGGAGCCGGCGGCGTTTTCGGTGGACCGCTATTTCCAGCAATTGTTCATGGTCATCATCGGTGGCTTGGGTTCGATTGCCGGCAGCTTTTTTGGTGCAGCCTTCATCGTGCTGCTGCCCATCCTGTTGGACGCGCTGCCGTCCTACTTCGGCATCCCCATCGACACCGCGCTGGCCTCGCACCTGACCTTCATGATCTTTGGTGCGCTGATCGTTTTCTTCCTGATCGTCGAGCCACACGGCATCGCCCGGCTGTGGGCCACCGGCCGCGAAAAACTGCGGCTCTGGCCCTTCCCCCACTGATTTCACCCGGCACCGTCCCGTGCTTTTTCATCCCTGGAGACAACCATGACCTTCAAATCCATCACCCTCAGCGCCGCCATCCTGGCTGCCGGGCTCAGTGCTTTGCTGCCCAGCGCCGCAGTGGCGCAGGCCAAAGAGCAGTTCTTCCCGCTGCTGGTCTACCGCACCGGGCCGTACGCGCCCAACGGCACACCCTGGGCCAACGGCAAGCAGGACTACATCAAGCTGATCAACGCGCGGGACGGTGGCATCAACGGCGTCAAGATCACCTTTGAAGAGTGCGAAACCGGCTACGCCACCGACAAAGGTGTGGAGTGTTACGAGCGCCTGAAGGGCAAGGCCGCCACGCTGATTGACCCGCAGGCCACCGGCATCACCTTTGCGCTAACCGACAAGGCACCCAACGACAAGATCCCGCTCCACACCATGGGCTACGGCCTGGCCGCCAGCCAGGACGGTGGGGTGTTCAAGTGGAACTTCCCGCTGATGGGCAGCTACTGGACAGCGGCCGACATCCTGATCCAGCACCTGGGCAAAAAAGAAGGCGGTCTGGACAAGTTGAAGGGCAAGAAGATCGCCCTGGTCTACCACGACAGCCCGTTTGGCAAAGAGCCGATGCCACTGCTGGAGGAACGCAGCAAGACCCACGGGTTCGAACTGGTCAAGATCCCGGTCACTGCGCCGGGCGTGGAGCAAAAGTCGGCCTGGCTGCAGGTACGCCAGCAAAAGCCTGACTTTGTGCTGCTGTGGGGCTGGGGTGTGATGAACAGCACCGCGCTGAAAGAGGCGCAAGCCACCGGCTACCCGCGCGACAAGATGTACGGCGTGTGGTGGGCCGGTGCCGAGCCGGACGTGAAGGACGTGGGCGAAGGCGCCAAGGGCTACAACGCGCTGGCACTCAACACCGCTGGCACGCAACCCAAA
>JANPHI010000052.1:0-4383 GCA_031424355.1 Betaproteobacteria bacterium | reverse complement strand
GGCGGCTTGCACCTCGGCCACGATGGCCGCCTGGTGCCCGGCCACGCTGTCGCGGATGGCGGGGTGGATGTGGGCTTCGTCGAGCACGGGTCGAGTCATGGTGGCCTCCAAACCGTCGAATCTAGCCGACACCCGCAGCATGCCGGGTGAAGACCCGGCCTTACTCGGTGACCTTCACGCCCTTCCAGAACGCGAACCGGCCCTTGATCTCGGCGGCCGCCTCCTTGGGGTCGGGGTAGTACCAGACGGCGTCGGGGTTGGCGTCGCCGTTGACGAACAGCGTGTGGTAGCTGGCCTGGCCCTTCCACGAACACATGGTCTTGGTGTTGCTGGGCAACAAGAAGTGGGCGCGTATCGAATCGGCCGGGAAGTAGTGGTTGCCTTCCACCACCACGGTGTCGTTGCTTTCGGCCACGACGGTGCCATTCCAGACGGCTTTCATCAGCGCATGCTCCTGTGGGTTGTGGCGCGGGCGTAGGGCCGCGCTGCTTGCTGGGCAGATTAACACCCGACCCTGCTGAACGCTGCGTGCAGCGCCGTGCAACCCCAGGGCCGTTGTGCGCCACTACATTGACGTCATGGACACACCCACTGCCTTCATCACCCCTTGCACGCCCGTCACGAACTCGCGCCGCGTCGAACGCGTGCTGCAAGGCCAGGCCACCAGCGACGGCGCTGGCGTGCGCCTGACGCGCCTGCTGACGCAGGACCTGCAGCGCCGGCTCGACCCCTTCCTGATGCTGGACCTCTTCGGCACCGACAACCCGGGCGACTACATCGGCGGCTTTCCCGACCACCCGCACCGGGGCTTCGAAACCGTCACCTACATGCTGCAGGGCCGCATGCGCCACCGCGACAGCGTGGGCAACGTCGGCCTGCTGGCACCGGGCAGCGTGCAGTGGATGACGGCCGGCCGGGGCGTGATCCACAGCGAAATGCCCGAGCAGCAGGAAGGCGCGATGGAAGGCTTCCAGCTGTGGCTGAACCTGCCGGCCAAGGACAAGATGCGCGCGCCCTGGTACCGCGACGTGGCCACCGACGAAGTGCCCGAGTGGCAGGGCCCCGACACCACGGTGCGCGTGATTGCCGGCGCGGCGCGCGGCGTGCAGGGCGCGGTGCAGCGCGACGACACGCAGGCGCTCTACCTCGACATCCACCTGCAAGCCGGCGTCACTTTCGAGCAGGCGCTGCCCGAGGCGCACAACGCCTTCATCGTGGTTTATCGCGGTGAATTGACAGTGGCCGGCGAGGTGGTGCGCCCGCGCCGCATGGCCATCCTGGCCAACACGCCGGGGAGCGACGGCACACGGCTGCAGGCCGGGCCTGATGGCGCGCGCGCGATCCTGGTCGCCGGCCGGCCGCTGAAGGAGCCGATTGCGCAGTACGGGCCTTTCGTGATGAACACGCAGCAGGAAATCTTCCAGGCGGTGCAGGACTTCCAGGCCGGGCGCCTGGCCTGATACCGGCCCGGTAGCAACCCCGCAGCGGCCACCCATCACGCGGTCTGCGGCTGGCCGCAGCCTTCCAGCTGCAATTGCAGCCAGGTGCCCAGCGGCAGCGCAGCAGCCAGACTTTCCGGCGACGTCAGTTCCTGCACCTGCAGGCCATGCACCAGTTCGTGGCTGGAATCGAACCAGCCGCAGGCGCCCGGCGGCTCGGCTTCGACACCCGGCAGCACGTCCTGCTGGCGGGTGCTGCGGATGGCGGCCGCAGCGGCGGGGCGCAGCAGGCGGCGCAGGTGGCGTCGCAGCCATTGGGCGATCGGCTGCAAGCCGGCCGGCAGGGCAGACAGCGGGCGGGGCTGGGTTTTCATCTCGGGCACCTCGATGCAACGCGGTGCCGCATCGTCGGCCGGCGGGCGCGCCCCGGCCATCACCCGGACGGCGGCGCGCAGCGGGCACCCGCCCGGGTGCCCGCGCCGGGGGGTGCTCAGCCGAAAGGCCGCACGCCGATCCACGCCCCATGGGCCCAGAACGCGAACACCGCCCAGGCCACCACGCCACCCAGCACCGCCACCACCGTGGGGCCGCTGCGGCCGGCGGGGTAGGCGATCTGTTGCGCACGGTCACGCTGCCGCGCGGCGCGGAAGTCGATGGCCGCCCAGACCAGGAAGCTGCCGAACAGCAGCAGGTCGGCGGCGGTGTTGTTGGCGATCAGGTGGGCCGTCGCCCACAGCTTCACGCCCAGCAGCATGGGGTGACGCAGCTTGGCCTTGATCACCGTGCCCGGCACCTGCGAAGCGGCCAGCAGCACGAAGGCCGGCAGCGTCAGCAGGGCTGCCAGGTGGCGCGTCCACACGGGTGAATTCCACAGCACCACCGGCTGCTGGCGCGCCAGGCCGTAGCCGTAGCAGATCAGCACGAAGCCCAGCAGCGACAGCAGCGAATACGCGCCCTTCCAGCCGTTTTCACCGATGCGCGCGCGCAGGGCGCTGCGCCAGCCGTCGGCCACGATGCGCACCGAGTGCACGCCGAGAAAAAGCACCAGCCCCAGGATCAACATCGTCATGGCAACACCGCGTGGAAAGAGACGGGGCGATTGTGGCGCCGCTATCGTCAGCGGCCATGCAGCCCACACCCCCCGCCGTCACGATGAACAGCCTGCCGCCGGGCTACCGGGCGGCCGTGGTCGGGGCCAGCGGCGCCATCGGCAGCGCACTGGTGCAGGCGCTGCACGCCGACCCGCGCTGCGGCCAGGTTCACGCCCTGTCGCGCAGCACCGAACCGCCGCTGGACCTGCTGGATGAAACCAGCCTGACGGCCGCCGCCGCGCGCCTGCGAGAAGGCGGTCCGCTGCACCTGCTGGTTTGCGCGACGGGCATCCTGCAGGTCGATGGCCGCCAACCGGAAAAGCGCCTGGCCGACCTGGAAGCCGCCACGATGGCCCGCGCCCACGCCGTCAACGCCATAGCCCCGGCCCTGCTGATCAAGCACTTCCACGACCTGCTGCCGTTGAAGGAACGCAGCCTGCTGGCCGTGCTGTCGGCGCGTGTCGGCAGCATCGGCGACAACCGGCTGGGCGGCTGGTACAGCTACCGCGCCAGCAAGGCCGCATTGAACATGCTGCTGCGCACCGCCGCCATCGAAGTGGCGCGCAAACGCCCGCTGGCGGTGCTGGCTGCGCTGCACCCGGGCACGGTGCGCTCGGCCCTGTCGGCGCCCATCATCGGCAGCGCCGAGGCCAGCACGCCCGAAGCGGCGGCACGCCACCTGCTAGCCGTGCTGGACGGCCTGCCGGCCGAAGGCGCCAGCGGCAGTTTTCACGCCTGGGACGGGGCGCCGATACCCTGGTAGCCCGGCCCGGTCACCCGCGTTTGGCGCCGGCCCGCATGGCCCCGTGTCGGCCAAAATCACGCCGCTTTCGTTGTCTGCTGCAACGCTGTTTTCACGAGGATTTCGAGCCATGTCCAAGACCTCTCTGCCCGCCCGCACCGCGCTTGCCGGCAGCCTGTTTGCCGCCGCCTTCAACACGATCTTCAGCACCACGGCCTACGCCCAGGCCGCCGAGCCCAAGGTGCTGAACATCTACAACTGGTCGGACTACATCGCCGACGACACCGTTCGGAACTTCGAGAAAGAGACCGGCATCAAGGTCCGCTACGACAACTACGACAACAACGAAATCCTCCAGGCCAAGCTGGTGGCCGGCAAGACGGGTTACGACATCGTCGTGCCCAGCGCCCACTTCGCGAAGACGCAGATCCAGGCCGGCCTGTACCAGAAGCTGGACCGCGCGCAGCTGACGAACTGGGGCAACCTCGACCCGGGGCTGCTGGACAAGATGAGCGGCATCGACCCCGGCAACCAGTTCCTCGTCACCTGGTTGTGGGGGTATGTGACGGTGGGCATCAACACTGGCAAGGTCAAGGCCGCTTTAGGCGCCACGCCGCTGCCCGCCAACCCGTGGGACCTGATCTTCAAGCCCGAGTTCGCCAACAAGCTGAAAGGCTGCGGCATCAACCTGCTGGACTCGGCCTCTGAAGTGATGCCGGTGGCCATGGTCTACGCCGGCAAGGCGCCCTACAGCACCGCGCCCGCCGACTACGACGCGGCCAAGGCGGTGTTGATGGCGGCCCGGCCGGCCATCACGCGCTTCTCGTCGTCGGGCTACATCAACGACCTGGCCGCCGGCCAGCTGTGCGTGGTGATGGGCTACTCCGGCGACATCAACATCGCCCGCCAGCGCGCCATCGACACCAAGAACGGCCAGGACATCCAGGCGCTGATCCCGGCCACCGGCGCGATGCTGTCGGTGGACACCATGGCCATTCCGAAAGACGCCAAGAACGTCAGGAACGCCCACCTCTTCATCAACTACATCCTGCGCCCCGAGGTGCACGCCAGCCTGACCAACAAGGTCTTCTACGCCAACCCGAACAGCGCC
>JANPHI010000051.1:0-10504 GCA_031424355.1 Betaproteobacteria bacterium | reverse complement strand
GCGGGCGGTAGTGGCGTTCGATGACGGCGCCCACGTCCACGTCGCCGACCATCGCCGGGTCATTCAAGTCCTGACCGGCGCAGAAGCCCCGGCCTGCGCCGGTGATGACGACGGCGCGGACGGCAGGGTCTGCGGCGGCATCGTTCAAAGCCGGCAGCAGGACGGCGTGCATCGCCGCCGTGAAGCTGTTCAGCGACGCCGGGCGGTTCAGGGTCAACCAGCGGACGGCGCCGTGGGTGGCGACGAGAACGGGGGCTTCAGGCATGCGCAGGCTCCAGGGGGGTGGCGGGAAAGTCTAGCCAGCGCAGCGCACCCGCAGCCGGCGACCGACCAGGGACAATCCCGCAGGCCATGAAGCCGATGACGACACCGCCGACCGCACGCCGCACGCCCCGCATCCTGCTGGCGCCGATGGAAGGCCTGCTGGACCACAGCCTGCGTGACTGCATCACCCGCGTCGGCGGCGTGGACCGCTGCGTGTCGGAGTTCATCCGCATCACCAACCAGTTGCTGCCGGCCCGGGTCTACACCCGCGTGGTACCGGAATTGCTGACCGGTGGCCGCACCGCCGCCGGCACACCGGTGCGTCCGCAGCTGCTGGGCGGCGACCCGGCCTGCCTGGCCGACAACGCCGCGCGGCTGGCCAGCCTGCAGCCCGAAGGCATAGACCTGAACTTCGGCTGCCCGGCGCCCACCGTCAACCGCCACCGCGGCGGCGCGGTGCTGCTGGACGAGCCCGAACTGGTCCACGCCATCGTGGCCGCCGTGCGCCGTGCGGTGCCGGCCCACCTGCCGGTGTCGGCCAAGATGCGCCTGGGCGTGCACGACGAAAGCCGCATGCTGGACTGCGCCCACGCCATCGCCGACGCTGGCGCCAGCGAACTGGTGGTGCACGCCCGCACCAAGCTGCACGGCTACCGGCCGCCGGCCTACTGGGAACGCATCGCCGAGATCCGCTCGGCCGTCGCGATACCGGTGGTGGCGAACGGCGAGGTCTGGACGCTGGCCGACGCGCTGCGCTGCCTCGAAGTCAGCGGCTGCGACGCCATCATGCTGGGCCGCGGCATCGTCGCCGACCCCGGGCTGGCACTGGCCCTGCGCGGCGAGTCTGAACCGCTGTGGACCGACCTGCTGCCGCTGCTGGCGCACTTCTGGCAACGCATCGCCAGCCACGTGGCACCACGCCACCGCAGCGGGCGGCTGAAGCAGTGGCTGAACCTGCTGCGCCGCCGGCACCCGCAGGCGCAAGCAGCGTTCGACGCGGTGCGGCTGACGAACGATCCGGTGGCGGTGGGCGCGCTGCTGTTCGGCATCGCACCCACGCCGGCCGATCACATCACCACGTAACGTGCCTCCAGATAGGCCAGCAAAGTCCGCAAGGTTTGCGCTTCGCCGCCCAACGGTCGGCCCGGACGGGTTTCGTTGTTCCAGGCGAACAAATCGATGTGCAGCCAGTCCTGCTCTGCGGGCACGAAGTCTTCCAGGAAGAGGGCCGCGTTGATGGCGCCGGCCAGCGCGCTCTTGCCGGTGTTGACGATGTCGGCGATGTCGCTCTCGATGCCGCCGTGATAGCCGCGCCACAGCGGCATGTGCCACATCGGATCAAACAGGTCCATGCTGCGGTCGACCAGGTCGCGGGCCAGGTCGGTGCTGCGGCAGAACAGCGCCGGCAGTTGCGCGCCCAGCGCCACGCGGGCGGCGCCGGTCAGCGTGGCCATGTCGATCAGCAGCACCGGTACGCCCTCGGCCGCGTAGGCCAGCGCATCGCACAGGATCACGCGGCCTTCGGCGTCGGTGTTGCCAATCTCAATGTGCAGACCTTTTCGCGTCTTGAACACATCGCCCGGCCGGAAGGCGTTGCCGGCAATGGCGTTTTCCACCGCCGGAACCAACAACTGCAAACGAACCGGCAGCTTCAGCGCCATGATCATCTGCGCCAGGCCCAGCGCATTGGCCGCGCCGCCCATGTCCTTCTTCATCAGTCGCATGCCGTCGGCGCCCTTGATATCCAGGCCGCCGCTGTCGAAGCACACGCCCTTGCCGACCAGGCTGATTTTCGGGTGCTTGGGGTTGCCCCAGTTCAGCTCGATCAGCCGCGGCTCGCGGTCGGCGCTGGCCGCACGGCCCACGGCGTGGATGGCCGGGAAGCCCTTCAGCAGCTTGTCGCCGACGGTCTGCTTGAAGGTGGCGCCGTGCTGCTTGGCCACCAGCTTGACGGCATCCGCCAGTTGCGCCGGGCCCAGGTGTTCGGCCGGCGTGTTGACCAGGTCGCGCGTGGACGCGATGGCCGCCGCCACGATCAGCGCGCGCTGGGTGTGGGCGTTGGACGGCAGGTGCAGTTGCGCCGGTTCGCGGCGCGCGGGCTTGTAGAGGTCGAAGGTGTAGCTGCCCAGTTCCCACGACAGCGCGGCAGCGGCGGCGTCCAGCACCAGGCCCGCCGGGCTAGCGGCATCAGCCAGGTGGTAGCTGCCGGCCGGCAAGGTTTTCGGGAAGGCGGCCAGCGCCCACGGGTGCGCCGCACCGTGCACGCCCACCCACACGGCGGCGATGCCGCCATCGGCAGCCGGCAGCAAGGCGTGGGTGTCGGGCGCACCGTTGAAACCCACGCTGTGCAGCCAGCGCTGCGCAGCGGGGTCCAGGGTGGCGGCGTGGGCCGCAAAGCTGGCGCGGTCGGTGGCGACCAGCGGCGTGCTGCGTTGGGGCGTCTTGCTGAGCTGAACAGTCATGGTGCGGGACTTTCGGTGACGGCGGCTGCGGCGGCAGCCGGTTGAAAAACGGAATTGTGGTGGGGGTCGCGGTCGAAGTTGAGATTGGGGTCGAGGCCGTGATCGCGTTGGCGCCTGCCGATCATCTGCCCCCGGTGTCGATTCACGGCCGGCACAGGCCGTCGGTCGCAAGCGCCTGGTCCGCCAGGGTCGCGGTGCTTAGTCTTCGTTCATCCCTACCCCAGGAGGTTTCCATGAACCCGCTGCGCTTCATCTTCAGCCCGATCACCGACGTCACACGGGCCATCGTGATGCCCTTCAAGGCGCTGTTCGTCGTCGGCCTGACCGGCACCATCAACGCGATGACCTACCACGGCGTGTGGTGGTTCAAGTGGGTGGCGCTGGGCATGGGCATCGCCGTGCTGGTGGCCTTCGCCAAGGCCGCGCGGGCCCTGCTGCTGCTGGCGCTGGTCGCCTACGTCGGCAAAAAGCTCTACGAACGCTACGGCCAGGACGCACGCAACCGCTTCGACGACTGGGTCAACCGAACCCAGCCGCAGGCTGCGCAGGTGATGGCGGTGCTGCGTGCGCCACGGGCTGAACCGGCCAACGAGACCCTGCGCCGGGCCTGAAAGCAGTGCGGCTGCGGTGCGGGCCTGAACCCGCGCCGCAGCCGCTGTGGCTTCAACCGGTCAGTGCATCAAACGGTGGCAGCAGCCGGTGCCGCAACAGCCGGGGCCGGCGCTGCGGTGCCCAGGGTGCGCGTGGCGTACCAGTCGGCCAGCCGGCGCATGTTGCCGATCGACACCCAGTGCAGATGGATCAGACCCAGGATGCCGGTGCGGTGCAGTTCCATCACGATGGCTTCCGGCAGCTCGGTCACCTTCTTGTCGTCCACCGTCAGGAAACCGTCCACCGTGTGCTGGCGGCCGTCGGGCAGGGTGGTGTCGAAGCGCATGTCGCGCAGCAGGTCCAGTTCCAGCAGGCGCTTGCCGATGATGCGGGTGCGCTGGATTTCGCCTTCCAGGTTTTCCAGGTTGGTCGTCATCGCCTTCAGCATCTCGGTGGGCTGCGCCTCACCTTCGAACAGCGCCACGCCTTCGGTCTGCGAGAAACCGGCGTAGGCCTGGTCGATGCAGATGGCAAAGCGCTCGGCGTCCACACGGGCGATGCAGAAGGGGTAGGCCCGCAGCACAGCGGGCACGTACTGGGCGCGCCACTCGGTGCCGTTGACGTAGAGGTTGTCGTCCTGGTTCAGGCCGAAGACGGCCACCGGGGCGATGGCGTCGCTGCCGTCTTCTTCCTTGCCGGCCTTGATGAAGACGATGGGGTATTCACGGCAGACGTCGCCGAATTCGGCGGCGGCCACGAACATCGCGTTCAAGCCTTTGGCCACGCTCCAGTCGGTGAGCGGCAGCTTCAGCTTCAGGTTGCGGTGCAGGTTGGTGTCCAGCGCATGCGGCTGCAGGTGCAATTTCTGATTGATCAAAGGTCTTCTCCAGGGGTGGTGAGGCGCTCCACGAGCACCTTGTCGACACGCTTGCCGTCGAGATCGACGACCTCGAAACGCCAGCCTTCCCATTCCACCGTGTCGGTGGTGTTCGGCAGGCGGCCGAGCAAGAGCATGATCATGCCAGCCAGCGTGTTGTAGCGTCCGCGATCTTCTTCCGGCATTTCCTTGATTTCGAGCCTGTCTTTCAGCTCGGGCACCGGAATCAGGCCGTCCATCAGCCAGCTGCCGTCGGCACGCTGCACCGCCCAGGCGTCGTCGTCGCTGGTCGCGCCGAACTCGCCGGTGATGGCTTCCAGCAGGTCGCGTTCGGTGATCACGCCCTGCACGGCGCCGTATTCGTCGACGACGAACACCAGGTCGGTGCGCGAGGCGCGGAACTGCTCCAGCAATTCCATGCCCGACAAGGTTTCGGGCACGAAGACCGGCGGCACCAGGTGCTCGGACAACACCAGCGTGTCGCCCTTGGCCAGCGGCTGCAGCAGGCTGGCCAGGCGCAGCACGCCTTGCACATCGTCCAGCGAACCCTTGCACACCGGAAAGCGGGTGTGGCCGCTGTCGGCGATGCACTGCAGCAGCGTCTCCAGCGGGTCGGCCACGTCCAGCCAGACGATTTCCGCGCGCGGAATCATCATCGAACCGATCTGTCTGTCGTCCAGCCGGAATACATTGCGCACCATCTGGTGTTCCTGCGCCTCGATGACACCGGCGTCCACGCCCTCTTCCAGGCTGGCCGCGATTTCTTCTTCGGTGACCGCGCGCGAGGGGCCGTGGCGCATGCCCATCAGCGTGAGGATGGCGTTGGTGCTGACGCTCAGCACCCAGACCAGCGGCCTTGTCGCGGTGGACAGCCAGTTCATCGGCCGCGCCACCAGGCGGGCCACGGTTTCGGGGTGCATCTGGCCCAGGCGCTTGGGCACCAGTTCGCCGAAGATGATGGTCAGCACGGTGATCATCACCACCACCATCGCCGTGGCGCCGATCTCCGCGCCTTTGGCCGGCGCGCCGAAAGTGTCGACCAGCCACAGCGCCACCGGCTTGCTGAAAGCCGCTTCGCCGACGATGCCGTTCAGCACGCCGATGGAGGTGATGCCGATCTGCACCGTGGACAGCCACAGCGTCGGGTTCTCGTGCAGTTCCATCGCCGCCTGGGCGCCGGGCTGGCCGGCTTCCACCATCACTTGCAGGCGCGCCTTGCGGCTGGCGCTCAGGGCCATCTCCGACATGGCGAAGAGGCCGTTGATCAGGATCAGGAAGAGCAGCAGCGTGAAATCCATGCGCGCCGCCAGTGTGCTGGCGGGGGCTGAGAAGAGGGGCGCGAGCGTAGCAGAATCGATCAATGAACTACCTGATTGGTGACGTGCAAGGCTGCGACGAAGCGCTGGGGCTGCTGCTCGACGAGATCGGCTTTTCGGCCTCGCGCGACCGCATCGTGCTGCTGGGCGACCTGGTCAACCGCGGGCCGTCTTCGTTGGCCACCTTGCGCCGCCTGGCCGGCCTGAGCGCCGCCGCCACCTGTCTGCTGGGCAACCACGACCTGCACCTGCTGGCTGTGGCCCACGGCGCCCGCGCGCTGCAGCGCGGCGACACCTTCGACGACGTGTTGAAAGCGCCCGACCGCGAGCGCTGGATCACCTGGCTGCGCGCCCAGCCGCTGGCGCACCGGGAAGGCGATTGGCTGTGCGTGCACGCCGGTGTGGTGCCGCAGTGGACCGCCGCACAGACGCTGGCCCTGGCCGCCGACGTGCAGGCCCAGTTGCGCGGACCGGCGCTGAGCGATTTTCTGCACGTGATGTACGGCAACCAGCCCGACCGCTGGCGTGAAGACCTGCAAGGCGAAGCGCGCTGGCGGCTGGTGGTCAACGTGCTGACGCGCATCCGCTTTTGCAGCGCCGACGGCCAGCTCGATTTCAAGACCAAGGAAGGCGCCGCTGGCGCTCCGCCGGGCTACCGGCCGTGGTTCGAGGTGCCCGGCCGGCTGACCGCCGACCAGCCCATCGCCTTCGGCCACTGGAGCACGCTGGGCCTGATCAACCGCCCTGACTTGCTGGCGCTGGACACCGGCTGCGTCTGGGGCGGCGCGCTGACCGCCGTGCGCGTGGACGGCGGCCGCCGCGCGGTGCACCAGGTGGCCTGCGCCGCCGCCCAGCAACCCGGGCTCTAGAATCGCGGCCATCGACGGGAAGCGTGGCAGAGTGGTCGATTGCACCGGTCTTGAAAACCGGCGGCTCGCAAGGGCCCGTGAGTTCGAATCTCACCGCTTCCGCCAGAACACCCCCCGCCCGCAGCGCACCCCCGTGCAGCGCCGGCGACGCCCAGCGTGTTCTGGCAAAAAGGTCTGCACACCCATCAAGACGCCGCCGGCCCTGCCGATAGCACGCCGGTGAGCCTTGGTTTCAAGGTTCACGGTGACGGCCCCGCTTGCGAGGCCCACCGTTTGATCTGCGCTCGCCGCGTTCACGGGCCAGCACCCAGCCAACCGACCGTCAGACGGACCCCATCGTGAACATCCGAACCAAACTCTTCGCCGCCTTCGGTGGCATCGCGGTCATCGTGCTGCTGGTTTCCGTGCTGGCTTTGTCGGCGTTGAGCCGCGCCGATGCGCGGTTCGCCCAGTTCGTGAATGGGGTGAACGCCCGCGCGACGCTGTCCGCCCAGTTGCGCAAGGCCGTGGACAAGCGGGCCATTTCGGCGCGCAACCTGGTGCTGGTGACCCAGCCGGCCGACATCGACATTGAAAAAGCCATCGTGGTCAGCGCACAGGCTCAAGTGGCGAGCAGCCTGGCCCAGCTGAAAAAGATGATGGCCGACAGCAGCGACGCGCCGGCCCAGGCCCGCGACCTGGTCGCCCAGATGGACGCCACCGAGACGCGCTACGCGCCCGTGGCCCAGGCCATCGTCGACCTGGCGCTGAAGGGCCAGAAAGACGAAGCCATCACCAAGATGAACCAGGAATGCCGGCCCCTGCTGGCCGACCTGGTCAAGGCATCGGACGCCTACGCCGCAGTGGCCGCCGCGCGCTCGCAGGAACTGATCCAGGAAGCGGAAAGCAGCCACAGCGTGCAGCGCGCGCTGCTGGTGTCGGCGTGCCTGCTGGCGCTGGGCGCAGCGGTGGCTTGCGGCCTGCTGCTCACGCGGTCCATCGTCCAGCCCATCAACGAAGCCGTGACGCTGGCCGAAGCGGTGGCCGCCGGCGACCTGACCGGCCGCATCGAAGCCCGCGGCAACGACGAAGTGGCGCGCCTGCTGCAGGCCCTGGGCCGGATGAGCACCAGCCTGGCGGGCATCGTCCACCAGGTGCGTCAGGGCACCGAGAGCATCGCCACGGGTTCCTCGGAAATCGCCAGCGGCAACGCCGACCTGAGCCAGCGCACCGAACAGCAGGCCAGCAGCCTGGAAGAAACCGCCGCTTCGATGGAAGAACTGTCGGGCACCGTCAGGCAGAGTGCCGACAACGCCACGCAGGCCAATCTGATGGCAGGGAATGCGTCGCGCGCCGCGGCTGCCGGCGGCGAGGCGGTGGCGCAGGTGGTGGCCACCATGCAGCAGATTGCGGCCTCGTCGCGCCAGATCACCGACATCATCGGCGTCATCGACGGCATCGCCTTCCAGACCAACATCCTGGCCTTGAATGCTGCCGTGGAAGCGGCCCGCGCCGGGGAACAGGGCCGCGGCTTCGCGGTGGTGGCGTCGGAAGTGCGTTCACTGGCCAAGCGCAGCGCCGATGCGGCGCGCGAGATCAAGTCGCTGATCGGCGCCAGCGTCGAACGGGTGGAAGTCGGCAGCCGACAGGTTCACGACGCCGGCAGCACGATGGGCGACATCGTCACCCAGGTCGAGCGCGTCAGTCAGCTGATCAGCGAGATCAGCAACGCGGCCGTGGAACAGTCCAGCGGCATTGCGCAAGTCGGCCAGGCCGTCACCGACCTGGACCGCGTGACGCAGCAGAACGCCGCCCTGGTGGAGCAAAGCGCCGCCGCCGCCGAAAGCCTGAAACACCAGGCGGCGCAGCTGTCGTCGCTGGTGGGCACCTTCAAGCTCAGCGCGGTGTAGAGACCGAGCGCCCGGCGGTGCGGGCGGCGGCTGTGGCCACGGCACCGCGCCCACGGCTGCGCGTGCCCTGCGCGTCGAAACCGGCAAAAAGTTCGACCATCGTCTGGCGCAGCCACTGGCTGCCGGCATCGGCATTGAAGCGCTCGTGCCAATGCTGCTTGACCTTGTAGGCCGGCAAGGCCACCGGCGGCTCCAGCACCTGGACCCGCTCTTGCGCGGCCAGCGCATGCCCCAGCAGCCGCGGCACGAGGACCAGGAAATCGGTCTGCGCCACGATGCGCGCCACGCCCAGGAAACTGGGCACGCGCAGCACCACCCGGCGCACCAGTTGGTGGCTGTCCAGCACCTTGTCGACGATCGCGTGCCCGGTGCCGGCGGTGCTGACCACGATGTGGCCTTCGGCCAGGAAGGCCCGCGGGCTGGGCTTGCCGCGCACCCGGGGGTGGTCGCTGGCGGCCAGGCAGACGAAGTCCTGCGCGAACAGGGCCTGTTGGTAGAAGCCGGCTTCCAGGTCGGGCATGAAACCCACGGCCAGGTCCACCTCGCCCGATTCCAGGCGGCGGCGGCTGTCGGGCGAGATCTTCTCGGCCTCGATCACGAGGCCCGGCGCCGTGGCCTGCAGGTGGTTGACGAGGCGCGGCAGCAGCACGATCTCGCTGATGTCGGTGATGCCGATGCGGAAGGCGCGCTGCGCCGACTGCGGCGCAAAGGCCTCGCGGGCCCCGCTGGCCCGGGCGATGCACGCCAGCGCTTCGGCCAAGTCGGGGTACAGGGCCTGCGCCTTCGGCGTGGGCAGCATGCCCTGCGCGGTGCGCGTGTACAGCGGGTCGTCGAAGTAGCGCCGCAGCTTGCCCAGCGTGATGCTGGCGCTGGCCTGCTCGATGCCCAGGCGCTGCGCGGCGCGCGACACGCTCTGGGTCTTGTAGATCTCGACGAAGACGCCGAGCCAGGCGAGATCAAGTTTGGCCACCGCCCAGTATATGAAAACGGCATGCGAAGTATTCGCAGTCTGCCTTTGACGCCATAGTCGGACTCGCCGACAGTGCGGGCAAATCAAAGGAGACACGATGCAGTTCTACCTGGATGGCTACGCGCCCGGCGACCCCGATGTCCAAGCACCCGCGCCCGGTGCGCAGACTTGGACGCCCGAGCTGCCCGAGACCGTTGACGTGCTGATCATCGGCAGCGGCCCGGCCGGCGCGGTGCTGGCGGCCCAGCTGTCGACCTTTCCGGGCATCAGCACCCGGCTGATCGAACGCCGCAGCGGCCCGCTGCAAGTCGGCCAGGCCGACGGCATCGCCTGCCGCACCGTCGAGATGTTCGAGGCCTTCGGCCTGAGCCAGAAACTCATCCGCGAGGCCTACTGGGTCAACGAGACGGTGTTCTGGCGCCCGTCGCCCGCCGACCGCCAGCGCATCGTGCGCACGGGGCGCGTGCAGGACACCGAAGAGGGCTTGTCCGAGATGCCGCACGTCATCGTCAACCAGGCCCGGCTGCAGCAGTACCTGCTGGACTACATGCGGCTGTCACCGACGCGGCTGGAACCCGACTACGGGCTGGAATTCGTCACCCTGAAGGTCGAAACCGAGGCCGCTGGCGACAGCGCACACCCGGTCGTCGTCACGCTGCGCGATGCAGCCAGCGGGGCGGAAAAGACGGTCCGTGCCCGCTACGTCGTCGGCTGCGATGGCGCGCGCAGCGGCGTGCGTGAAGCCATCGGCGCGGTGCCGCGCGGCGACTTTGCCAACCACGCCTGGGGCGTGGTGGACATGCTGGCCACGACCGACTTCCCGGACATCCGGCTGAAGGCCGCCATCCAGTCCGCCGACGAGGGCAACATCCTGCTGATCCCGCGTGAAGGCGGCTACCTGGTGCGCCTGTACGTGGACCTGGGCGAGATCGCCCCCGGCCAGCGCGAGACCTTCCGCGACCAGCACACGCAAGACAGCGTGATCGCGACGGCGCAGCGCGTGTTGCACCCCTACACGCTGGACGTGAAGAGCGTGGCCTGGTTCGCGGTCTACCAGGTGGGCCAGCGCGTCACCGACCGCTTCGACGATGTGCCAGCCGAACAGGCAGGGTCGCGCCTGCCGCACGTCTTCATTGCCGGCGACGCCTGCCACACGCACAGCGCCAAGGCCGGCCAGGGCATGAATGTGTCGATGCAGGACACCTTCAACCTGGGCTGGAAACTGGCCGCCGTGCTGCAGGGCCGCGCCCGGCCGGAACTGCTGCG
>JANPHI010000050.1:0-6498 GCA_031424355.1 Betaproteobacteria bacterium | reverse complement strand
TTTGATGTAGTCATCACGCAGCACCTCGTTCAAGGCGTTGAGCATGGGCACTTCTTTCTCGACCAATTGGTCACCACGCACCTCCAGCACCTTGTAGGTCTGGCCTTTGAGCACATGGTCGTCCACCCGTTTGCCTTCTTCATAGCGGCCTTTCAAACCGCTGGAATAAAAGGTGGCGGCATTGCTGGATTCATCGGCGCCAAACAGGTCGATCGTGACGCTGTAGTGGAAGTTGATGTAGCGCTGCAGCGTGGGCAAGTCAATCACCCCGGCGGCGCGCAACTTGCCCACGTCGTCGGTCTTCAGCTCGTTCATGGTCTGGGCGGTGCGGCTGATGACGCGGCTGATGCCACTCTCGCCCACAAACATGTGGTGGGCTTCTTCGGTCAACATGAATTTGCTGGTGCGGGCCAACGGGTCAAACGCCGATTCGGCCAAGGCGCAGAGCTGGAACTTGCCGTCACGGTCAGTGAAGTAAGTGAACATGAAAAACGCCAGCCAGTCGGGCGTTGCTTCATTGAAGGCACCCAGGATGCGCGGGTTGTTCTCGTCGCCGCTGCGGCGTTCCAGCAGGCCTTCGGCTTCTTCGCGGCCGTCACGGCCGAAGTGCTTGTGCAGCAGGTAGACCATGGCCCACAGGTGGCGGCCCTCTTCCACGTTGATCTGGAAGAGGTTGCGCAGGTCGTACATGCTGGGCGCGGTCAGGCCCAGGTGGCGCTGCTGTTCGACGGATGCGGGCTCGGTGTCGCCCTGCGTGACGATGATGCGGCGCAGGTTGGCGCGGTGTTCGCCGGGCACGTCCTGCCAGGCCTTCTCGCCCTTGTGGTCGCCGAAGTGGATCTCGCGGTTGGCGTCGCCCGGATTCAGGAAGATGCCCCAGCGGTAGTCGCGCATCTTCACGTGGCCGAATTGCGCCCAGCCTTGCGGGTCGACGCTGACGGCGGTGCGCAGGTAGACGTCCATGTCGGTCGAACCTTCAGGCCCCATGTCGTCCCACCAGTTGATGAAGTTGGGTTGCCACTGTTCCAGCGCCCGCTGCAGCGTGCGGTCTTCGCCGAGGTTGACGTTGTTGGGGATCTTCTCGCTGTAGTTCATCGTCGTTTGGGTGCTCATGCGGTGTCTCCGTTGACTGCGGGGTGGGACAAATTCGGACTGAATTCGGGGTGACTCAAAGCCTAGACGCGGGTCCAGTCGAAGGCGGCTTTTTGCCCCTTGCCGTAGACCTTCAGCGCGCCCTTTTCGCCGACGGCGTTGGGGCGTTGGAAGATCCAGTTCTGCCACGCCGTCAAACGGCCGAACACGCGGGTGAACATGTTCTCCGGGCCGTTGAAGCGCAGATTGGCTTCCAGGCCGGTCAGCGCGTCGGGCGACATGCTGACGCGCTCTTCGATGGCGATGCGCACCTCGTCGGTCCAGTCGATGTCGTCGGGGTTGCTGGTGACCAGGCCCAGGGCCATCGCCGCGTCGGCGTCCAGCGGCTGGTCGATGACAGCGCGCACCGCTTCCAAGGCCGGCGCTTCGTCGTAGAAACGGCGCTGCAGGCGGCTCTGGCCGGTGACCATCGGGAACAGGCTGAAGTTGGCTTCGTTGACCGTCAGCTGGGGGCTGCGCGCGGCGTCGTCGGGCAGCATCAGCTGGTAACTGCGGTCACAGGCCAGGGCCAGTTCCAGGAAGCTGCCGGCGAAGCAGGAACCCGGTTCGATCAGCGCGAACAGGCTGCGCGACGACAGGTCCAGCCGGCTGAAGGTGCGGCGCAGCAGGCCGGTGGTTTCGCGCACCAGCCAGTGGTTCTGGTTCGCCAGCAGCGTGGCGTCCATCGCCAGCACGGCGGCAGCATCGCCTTCGGTCTTGATCAGCCAGGTGCCGATTTCCAGTTCGTTGGTGCGCATCATCAGGATGGCGTCTTCCAGCTCGCGGGCCAGGGCCAGCGGGTACCAGGCGGCGCCTTGCGCTTCGATATCGGCCGGGGTGGTGGGCAAGGCTGTCGTCGGTGCCTTCACGGTCCAGGTCGCGGTGCGCTTGCTGCGGTCGATGTCCACGACCACGTTGCCGTAGCGCAGTGCGTCGGCTTCCACCGTGCGCTGCAGCGGGGTCAGGATGGCGCCCTTGGCGTTGGCGGGGCGGTCGCTGCCGGCGGCCAGTTCCAGCGCGCGTTCCTGCACCTTGGCGGCGAACTGCGCCGGCTTGACGATGGCATCCACCAGGCGCCAGTCTTTCGCCTTCTGCCCGCGCACGCCTTCGGCGCTGGTGCAGAACAGGTCGGCCAGGTCGTGGCGCACGTGGCGCTTGTCGGTGACGCGGGTCAGGCCGCCGGTGCCGGGCAGCACGCCCAGCAAAGGCACTTCGGGCAGGCTGACGGCGCTGCTGCGGTCGTCCACCAGGATGATCTCGTCGCAGGCCAGAGCAAGCTCATACCCGCCGCCGGCGCAGGCGCCGTTCACGGCGGCCAGAAACTTCAGGCCGCTGTGCTTCGATGAGTCTTCCAGACCATTCCGCGTCTCGTTCGTGAACTTGCAGAAGTTCACTTTCCAGGCGTGCGTGCTCAAGCCCAGCATGAAGATGTTGGCGCCGCTGCAGAAGACCTTTTCCTTGGCACTGGTGACGACCACGGTGCGCACTTCCGGGTGTTCGAAGCGGATGCGCTGGATGGCGTCGTTCAGTTCGATGTCCACGCCCAGGTCGTAGCTGTTCAGCTTCAGCTTGTAGCCCGGCGCCAGGCCGCCGTTCTCGTCGAAGTCGGCGGCCAGCGTGGCCACGGCGCCTTCGAATTTCAGCTTCCAGTGGCGGTACTGGCTGGGGTGGGTCTGGTAGTCGACGCGGGGGGTGGCGGTGGGGGTGCTCATGTTCGGTCTCCGGATGGGTTCAGGCTGGCAACGGGCGGGCGGGGTGGGTGGCCTGCTGAACGATCCTGCGTGTTCTGCGAGCCGATGACAGGCATGATAATGCATGCATCCGCCGGCAGTAAAGCACTTTATTGCCTTTTTCTTGCGGGTTTACCCGTGAAGTTGCAGCGTCTCGCGGACCAGGCCGCGCAGCAGGCTGAAGCTCTCGGCCAGCGGCTGCGCGCTGGTGTCCAGCCGAAGTTCCGCTTTCGAGTAGAAGGCGGCCCGGCCGGCCAGGATGCCTTTCAGGTCTTCCATCGCCTCGCGGCTGGCGGCCATCGGGCGCAGGTCGCCCTGTGCAGTGACGCGCTTCATGTGGTCTTCGGCGTCGGCCTGCAGCCAGACGGTGGTGCAGTGGGCCAGCAGCAGGTTGAAGGTGGCGGCGTCCGACACGATGCCGCCCGGCGTGGCGATGACCGCTTCGGGGTAGATCTGGATGGCCTCTTCCAGCGCCCGGCGCTCGTAGCGGCGGTAGGCGTTCTGGCCATACAAACCCTGGATTTCGCCGACGCTGCAACCGGCGAATTTCTCGATCTCGCGGCTCAGTTCGACGAAGGGGTAGCCCAGGTCGTCGGCCAGCATCTGACCCAGGGTGGACTTGCCCGCGCCGCGCAAGCCAACCAGCGCCACGCGGGTGCTGGGCGCGGCGTCTTTCCCATTCGATCCGCCGGTGCCCAGCATCTCGCCGATGCTGCTGCGCACGCGGCGCAGCGTGGCCTCGTCGCGCCGTTCCAGCAGCTCGCGGATCAGCAGCCATTCGGGCGTGGACGTGGTCACGTCGCCCAGCAATTCGGCCAGCGAACACTGCAGCGCACCGGCCACCTGCAGCAGCACCAGGATGCTGGCGTTGCCGATGCCGTATTCCAGGTTCGCCAGGTGGCGTTCGGACACATCGGCCGCCAGCGCAACGGCCTTCCGCGTCATGCCGCGGCGCGAGCGCAAGGCCCGCACGCGGTCGCCCAGGGCGACCAGAAAAGGGTTCTTGTCTTCGTCGTCCGAGGCCGCGGAACCTGGGACTAACCCGGGTGCATGCAATATAGTGCTTGACATGGTGAGGTCGTGAAATTATCGTTCTTGCAAGCACAATAATTCATCTTCGCGGTCGCCGCAAGCCCGCCGCTGAACCTTGCGTCTGACGCCCGACTGCCGGCGCCCGACGCTGCCCTGAACACCCGCTGGACACGCTGCCATGACCGAACTGCTTTCCAACTTTGTCGCCGGCCGCTGGCAGGCCGGCACCGGCGACGGCACGCCGCTGTTCGACCCGGTGCTGGGCACCGAACTGGTCCGCGTGGACGCCACCGGGCTGGACCTGCCTGCCGCCTTCGCCTTCGCCCGCGAACAGGGCGGGGCCGCGCTGCGCGCCTTGACCTACCGCCAGCGCGCCGGCCTGCTGGCCGCCGTCGGCAAGGTATTGCAGGCCAACCGCGACGCCTATTACGCGATTGCCACCGCCAACAGCGGCACGGTGAAGAACGACTCGGCCGTGGACATCGACGGCGGCCTGTTCACGCTGGGCACCTACGCCAAGCTGGGCGAGGGCCTGGGGGACCGCCACTTCCTGTTTGACGGCGAGGCCGCCCGCCTGGGCAAGGACCCGCTGTTCCAGAGCCAGCACGTGCGCGTGCCGACGCGCGGCCTGGCGCTGTTCATCAACGCCTTCAACTTCCCCAGCTGGGGCTTGTGGGAGAAGGCGGCGCCGGCGCTGCTGTCGGGCGTGCCGGTGATCATCAAACCGGCCACCGCCACGGCCTGGCTGACGCAGCGCATGGTCAAGGACGTGGTCGATGCGGGCGTGTTGCCGGCCGGTGCGCTGTCGGTCATCTGCGGCTCGTCGGCCGGCTTGTTGGACCCGCTGCAGCCCTTCGACGTGGTCAGCTTCACCGGCAGCGCCGAGACGGCGGCGGTCATCCGCAGCCACCCGGCCGTGGTGCAGCGTTCGGTGCGCGTGAACATCGAGGCCGACAGCGTCAACAGCGCCTTGCTGCTGCCGGGCGAAGCACCGGACGCCCCGGCCTTCGACCTGCTGGTCAAGGAAGTGGCGCGCGAGATGACGGTCAAGTCCGGCCAGAAGTGCACCGCCATCCGCCGCGTCTTCGTGCCCGAGGCGCTTTACGCGCAGGCGGCAGCAGCCATCGGCGCACGGCTTTCGAAAACGACCGTCGGCAACCCGCGCAACGAGTCGGTGCGCATGGGCGCGCTGGTGAACCGGGCGCAACTGAACACCGTGCGTGAAGGTCTGGCGTACCTGCAGGCGCAGACCGAGGTGCTGCACGACGGCGCCACGCACGCGCTGGTGGATGCCGACCCGGCCGTGGCCTGCTGCGTCGGCCCGACGCTGCTGGGCGTGCGCAACGCCGCCGGCAGCGACAGCGCCGACCGCGTGCACGACGTGGAAGTCTTCGGCCCAGTGGCCACGCTGCTGCCCTACCGCGACCTGCCGCACGCGCTGGCCCTGGTGCGGCGCGGGCAGGGTTCGCTGGTGGCTTCGCTCTACGGCAGCGACCCGGCCGCGCTGGCCGCCGCCGCGCTGGAACTGGCCGACAGCCACGGCCGCATGCACATCATTTCGCCCGACGTGGCGGCCTTGCACACGGGCCACGGCAACGTGATGCCGCAGTCGCTGCACGGCGGCCCGGGCCGCGCCGGCGGCGGCGAAGAACTGGGCGGCCTGCGCGCCCTGGATTTCTACCACCGGCGCGCCGCCGTGCAAGCCAGCACGGCCGTGCTGGCGGCGTTGTCGCAAGACTGAGGACACCACCATGAACACCGCCGCCATCGCACCGCCGCCCGCCGCTTTCAACTTCGCCCAGCACCTGCTGACGGCGAACGCTGGCCGCGCTGCAAAAGCCGCCTTCGTCGATGACCTGGGCAGCCTGAGCTACGGCGCGCTGGACGAGCGCGTGCGCCGCGTGGCCGCCGGCCTGCGTGCGCTGGGCGTGAAGCGCGAAGAGCGCGTGCTGCTGCTGATGCAGGACGGCACCGACTGGCCCGTCGCCTTCCTGGGCGCGATGTACGCCGGCGTGGTGCCGGTGGCGGTGAACACGCTGCTGACGGCCGACGACTACGCCTACATGCTGGAACATTCCCGCGCCCAGGCCGTGCTGGTGTCGGGCGCCTTGCTGCCGGCGCTGACCACCGCGATGGTCAAGTCCGACCACGAGGTGCACAAGGTCGTGGTGTCGCGCCCCGTCGCGCCCTTGCATCCAGCCGAGATCGAATTCGAAGCCTTCCTGCAAGCCCACGCGCCGTTGGCCAAGCCGGCCGCGACCGGCGCCGACGACCCGGGCTTTTGGCTGTATTCGTCGGGCTCGACCGGCCGGCCGAAAGGCACCGTGCATTCACACGCCAACCCCTGGTGGACCTGCGAGCTCTACGGCAAGGCGGTGCTGGGTTTGACCGAGGCCGATGTGTGTTTCTCGGCCGCCAAACTCTTCTTCGCCTACGGCCTGGGCAATGGCTTGAGCTTCCCGATGGCGGTGGGTGCCACGACCCTGCTGATGGGCGAACGGCCGACGCCTGCCGCCACCTTCAAGCGCCTGACGGGGGGCGTTGGCGGCCTGAAGCCCACGGTGTTCTTCGGCGCGCCCACCGGCTTTGCCGGCATGCTGGCCAA
>JANPHI010000049.1:0-19657 GCA_031424355.1 Betaproteobacteria bacterium | reverse complement strand
CGAGACCATCGTCTTCGGCGTGGTGCTGGTGATGGTGCTGAAGTTCGCGCCCGACGGCGTGTGGCCGATGGTCGAACGCTGGCTGCCGAAGCGCCGCCGCAGCGCGGCGGGTGCTGCAGGCACCGCGCCGGCCGAAGCCCTGGCGGCCCGCAGCAAGCCCGCGCGCGGCGAGGTGCTGCTGGAAGCCAAGGCGGTGCGCAAGGCCTTCGGCGGCTTGGTGGCGGTGAACGACATCAGCTTCACCATCCGCGCCGGCGACATCGTCGGGCTCATCGGCCCCAACGGCGCTGGCAAGTCCACCACCTTCAATTTGATCAGCGGCGTGCTGCCGATGACCAGCGGCGAAGTGCTGCTGCGCGGCCAGCGCGTCGACGGCCTGCCGGCGCGTGAAGTGGCGCGGCGCGGCATGAGCCGCACCTTCCAGCACGTGAAGCTGGTGCCCGACATGACGGTGCTGGAAAACGTCGCGCTGGGCACCTACCTGCGCACCCGCACTGGCGCTTTCGCGGCCATGCTGCGGCTGGACCGCGCCGAAGAGAAACGCGCGCTGCACGAGGCCCTGCAGCAGTTGCAGCGCATCGGTCTGGCCGAGCAAGCGAACGAGTTGGCCGGCAACCTGGCGCTGGGGCCGCAGCGCCTGGTGGAGATCGCCCGCGCGCTGGCCAGCGACCCCAGCCTGCTGTTGCTGGACGAGCCCGCCGCCGGCCTGCGCCACAAGGAAAAGCAGGCCCTGGCCGCCGTGCTGCGGCAGCTGAAGGCCGAAGGCCTGAGCCTGCTGCTGGTGGAACACGACATGGACTTCGTGATGAACCTGACCGACCGCATCGTGGTGATGGAATTCGGCACGCGCTTGATCGAGGGCACGCCCGCCGAGGTGCAAGCCAGCCCGGCCGTGCGCGCGGCTTACCTGGGCACGGAGCACTGACATGGCCACTGGCGAAACCCTGCTCGATGTGACCAACCTGCACGCCGGCTACGGCAAGGCCGAGGTGCTGCGCGGCCTGAGCCTGAAGCTGACCGAAGGCCAGGTGGTCACCGTCATCGGCCCCAACGGCGCCGGCAAATCGACGCTGCTGGGCGCCTTGATGGGCTTGCTGCCGGCCACCTTTCCCAAGTCTGGCGGCCTGCGTTTCCACGGCCACGACCTGGCGCACCTGACGCTGGAAGAACGCGTGATGCGCGGCCTGGCGCTGGTGCCCGAGAAGCGCGAGTTGTTCGGCACGATGAGCGTCGAAGACAACCTGGTGCTGGGCGGTTGGCGGCCTTTGAAGAAGCGCATCCCGCAGTGGCGCGACGGCATTGAGCGGGCCTATGCACTCTTTCCGCGCCTGAAGGAGCGCCGCACCCAATTGGCGGGCACGCTGAGCGGCGGTGAACGCCAGATGCTGGCCATCGCCCGCGCGCTGATGGGCCAGCCGCGTTTGCTGATGCTGGACGAACCCAGCCTGGGCCTGGCGCCGCTGATCGTGCGCGACATCTTCAACATCATCACGCAGCTGCGCAGCAGCGGCGTCAGCATCCTGCTGGTCGAACAGAACGCGCGCGCCGCGCTGGAAGTGGCCGACTACGGCTATGTGCTGGAAACCGGCGACCTGGTGCTGCAAGGCCCGGCCAACGAACTGGCCGTGGACCCGCGCGTCATCGAAACCTATCTCGGATCCAAGCGCACGGAAACGGCTGCGCCCTGAACGGAGGCGCCATGCCCTACCACTACACCGCGCCGCTGCGCGACATGCGCTTCGCCATCGACAAGGTGCTGCAGGCGCCGGCTTCCTGGCAGGCCTGCACAGCCTTCGGTGACCTGGACGCCGACACCGCCGCCGCCGTGCTGGAAGAGGCCGCGCGCTTCGCCAGTGGCGTGCTGCAACCCATCAATGCCCCGGGCGACCTGCAAGGCTGCACGCTGCAGGATGGCGTGGTGCGCACGCCCGAGGGCTACCGTGCCGCCTACCGCGCCTTCGTCGAAGGCGGCTGGCCCGCCCTGCCCTGCGACCCGGCCTGGGGCGGCCAGGGCCTGCCCCTGCTGGTGGACGCCGCCACGCGCGAAATGCTGACGGCCTGCAACCACGGCTGGACCATGTACCCCGACCTGCTGCACGGGGCCTACGAGACGCTGAAGCACCACGCCAGCGATGAACTGAAGGCGCGTTACCTGGCGCAAGTCGTCAGCGGCGACTGCCTGGCCGCGATGGCGCTGACCGAGCCGCAAGCCGGCAGCGACCTGGGCCAGTTGACGACCAAGGCCCTGCCGCAGGCCGATGGCAGTTTGCGCATCACCGGCAGCAAGATCTTCATCAGCGGCGCCGACCACGATTTGACCGACAACGTGGTGCACCTGGTGCTGTGCCGCTTGCCGGATGCGGCACCCGGCACCAAGGGCATCACGCTGGCGCTGGTACCCAAGATCCTGCCCGACGGCACGCGCAACACCTGGCAGGTGGACAGCCTGGAACACAAGCTGGGCATCCACGGCAGCGCCACCTGCGCGCTGCACTACGAAGGCGCCACCGGCTGGATCGTCGGCGAGCCGAACCGCGGCCTGGCCGCGATGTTCCTGATGATGAATTCGGCCCGGCTGCACGTCGGCCTGCAGGGCCTGGGCCACCAGGAAATGGCCACGCAGAACGCGTTGCGCCACGCTGCCGAGCGCGTGCAGATGAAGGCGCCCATCGCACGCCACCCGGCCATGCGCCACACCCTGCTGCGGCTGCAGGCGCTGACCGAGGCACAGCGCCTGATCGCCTACCGCGCGGCGCTGTGCCTGGACGAAGCCGCCCACCATGACGACCCGGCGCAACGCCGCCGCGCCGGACAGTTGGCGGCGCTGCTGACGCCGCTGGTCAAGGCTTATCTGACCCAGCAGGGCTTCGAAGCCGCCAGCGCCGCGCTGCAGGTGCACGGCGGCTACGGCTACACGCACGAATACGGCATCGAGCAGACGTTGCGCGACGCGCGCATCGCGATGGTCTACGAAGGCACCAACGAGATCCAGGCCATCGACCTGCTGCAGCGCAAGGTGCTGGCCGATGGCGGCGCGGCGCTGGCGCTGCTGCTGGCCGACTTCGAGACCGAGGCCGTGCGCTGTGCGGCCGTGCCGGCGCTGGCCGATTTCGCGCAGGAACTTCGGGCTCAGTGCAGTGCCGTGGTGCAAGCCACCGCCGCCTTGCTGGGCGGCGCGGGTGCCGACCCCGAATGGCCGCTGCGCGCGGCGGACGACTACCTGCAGGGCCTGGCCCACGCGCTGCTGGCCTGGGCCTTTGCGGCCAGCGCCCGCGCGGCCGGCGACGAAGCTGACACGGCCTGGGCGCAGGCCAAGACCGAACGCATGCGCTACGGCCTGCAGTGGGTGCTGCCGCAGGCGGCGGTGCACTGGCAGGCTGTCACGGCGCGCGAACGGGCCTTGCCGCAGGCGGCCTGAACCACTGGCGCTGCGGCAGCGCGCAGCGGCGCTGTGGCGATGTCGCAGCACGGCCCGGCGCCGTGGCGCCGACCGGTTCTGGATCAGGCGAAGAACGGCTTCAACGCCACCAGCAGCAGGCCCGTTGCCGCGCAGGCCGCCACCACCGTCATCACACCCACCTTGAAACGCATCAAAGCCACGGCCGCCGCCAGGCCGATGACCGCTGCCAGCCCGTCGAACGCCCCCGCAAAACCCTGAGGCCACAGCACGTGGATGGCGAAGAACACCGCCAGGTTGACGATGACGCCGACCACGGCCGCAGTGATGGCCGTCAACGGCGCGGTGAACTTCAACTGACCGTGGGTGGTTTCGATGAAGGGCCCGCCCAGCAGGATGAACAGGAAGGACGGCAGGAAGGTGAAGAAGGTGACGATGCTGGCCGCCACCGCACCGGCCAGCGGCAGCGCGTCGGGGCCCAGCACGGCCTTCGTCCAGCCGCCGACGTAGCCGACGAAAGCCACCACCATGATCAGCGGCCCAGGCGTGGTTTCGCCCAGGGCCAGGCCGTCGATCATCTGCGCGGCGGTCAGCCAGTGCGCCTGTTCCACCGCGCCCTGGTAGACGTAAGGCAGCACGGCGTAGGCGCCGCCAAAGGTCAGCAGCGCCGCCTTGGTGAAGAACCAGGCCATCTGCGTGTACACGCCCTGCCAGCCCCACACCGCCACCAAGGCGGCCAAAGCGGCAGCCCAGATGGCCAGGAACACCGCCAGCACGCGGGCAAAGTGCGGCCACGTGAAGCGCGCGTGTTCGGGCGTGGGCGTGTCGTCGTCGATCACGGAACGGCCCTGTGACGCTGGGGCCGTGCCATGCCCGCCGCCCAGCGCGAACCACCCGGGCCGCCAGCGGCCACCGGCCATGCCGATCAGGCCGGCTGCCAGCACGATCAGCGGAAACGGCAGCTTCAACGCGAAGATGGCCACGAAGGCCGCCAGCGCAATGCCCCACAGCGCCGCGTTCTTCAAGGCCCGCGTGCCGATGCGCCAGGCGGCGGCCACGACGATGGCCGTCACCGCCGGCTTGATGCCGTAGAGCAGCCCGGCCACCGCCGGCACCTGCCCGAAGGCCATGTAGACCCAGGACAGCGCGATCAGGATCAGCAGCGAAGGCAGCACGAACATCCCGCCCGCGATGATGCCGCCCCCCGTGCGGTGCATCAGCCAGCCGATGTAGGTGGCCAGCTGCTGCGCTTCGGGCCCCGGCAGCACCATGCAGTAGTTCAGCGCGTGCAGAAAACGCTTCTCGCTGATCCAGCGGCGGCGTTCGACCAACTCGGTGTGCATCAGCGCGATCTGCCCGGCGGGGCCGCCGAAGCTGACGAAACCCAGCTTCAGCCAGAAGGCGAAGGCCTCGCGCAGGGAGACCGCAGGCGGGGCGGCGGCCGGGGCCGAAACAGGATCTGGTGGCGCAGGCTTTTCATTCATCGCGGCGACTGTGCCACGGCCGTCGCCGCAGCCAGCCGACCCGCCAAAATAGCGACCCCGCTCCACCCCAAATCCACATGACCACGCCCACCCTGCAGTTGATCTCGTCGATGGCCACCAAGCTGCTGCTGGCCGACCTGCTGGCCCGCTACGCCGCGCAAACCGGTGTGGTGGTGAACGCTATCGCCGTGGGTGGTGTGGACGCCGCCCAGCGCGTGCAGGCTGGCGAGGCTTTTGACGTGGTGATGCTGGCCGCCAACGCCATAGACCAGCTCACGGCCAGCGGCCACATCGTGCCGGGCAGCCGCGTCGATGTCGTCGATTCCGGCGTGGCCGTGGCCGTTCGCGCAGGCGCTGCGCAGCCCGACATAGCCAGCGAAGCGGCCGTGCGGGCCGCGGTGCGGACCGCACCCCGCCTGAGTTATTCGACAGGCCCCAGTGGCGTGCAGTTGGCGAAGTTGTTCCAGCGCTGGGGCATCGCGGACGAGATCGCCAGCCGCATCGTCACCGCGCCACCCGGCATACCGGTGGGTGCGCTGGTGGCGCGCGGCGAGGTCGATCTGGGCTTTCAGCAGTTCAGCGAGCTGATGCACCTGCCGGGCATCACCGTGGTGGGCCCGCTGCCGCCTGAAATCCAGATCACCACCACCTTTTCGGCCGGCATCGCCAGCACCAGCACGCAGCCCCAGGCCGTGCGCGCGCTGCTGCAGTTCTTCGCGTCGCCCGAGGTGGCGGCACTGAAGCTGCAGCACGGCATGGTGGCGCCCGCGCCGCCCGGCGGGGCATAGGCCACGGCTTCGGTTTCGGCTGCAGCTTCGGCTTCGTTATGTAGCGCAGTACACAACACCTTGGCTTAAAGTCCGGGGTCTCGCGGCCCCGCTCACCCGGTCGGCTGCCCACCGTCGACGAGGTTCCCGCCATGCCCCACCGCGCCCTGCTGCTGGCTGCCATGCTGGCCTGCGCCACCGCCCGTGTGCAGGCCGCTGAGGTTCAGGTGGCCGTCGCCGCCAACTTCGCCGCGCCGCTGGCCCAGATCGCCGAAGGCTTCACCGCCGCCACCGGCCACAGGCTGAAGGTGTCGGTGGGGGCCACCGGCAAGTTCTACGCGCAGATCGTGGCCGGCGCGCCCTTCGAAATCCTGTTCGCCGCCGACGACGAAACGCCGGCCCGGCTGGTGAAGGAAGGCTTGGCAGTGGCCGGCACGCCCTACACCTACGCCATCGGCAAGCTGGCCTTGTGGAGCGCGCAGCCGGGCTATGTCGACGCCCAGGGTGCGGTGCTGGCGGCCGGCAAGTTCAGCCATCTGGCCGTGGCCAACCCCAAGGTCGCGCCCTACGGCCAGGCCGGCATGGAGGTGCTGAAGGCGCGCGGCCTGGCCGAGTCGCTGGCGCCCAAACTCGTCACCGCCGAATCCATTTCGCAGGCTTACCAGTTCGTCTACAGCGGCAATGCAGAGCTGGGCTTTGTCTCGCTGTCGCAGCTGCTGGTGCCCGGCAAGCCGGCGGGCGGTTCCTACTGGCTGGTGCCGGCCGCGCTGCACCGTGAAATCCGCCAGGACGCGGTGCTGCTGAAAGCCGGCGCCGCCAACCCGGCTGCGGTCGCGCTGCTGGCCTGGCTGAAGACCGAACCGGCCAAGGCCGTCATCCAGGTCTACGGCTACGGCCACGCCAGCCCGGCGAAGTGAAAGGCCGGGCATGACCGCCGACGAATGGCTGGCCATTCGCCTGACCGCCACGCTGGCCACCACGGCCACCGTGCTTTTGCTGCTGCTGGGCACGCCGCTGGCCTGGGCGCTGGCCCGTTCGCGTTCGCGGTGGAAGCCCCTGGGCTCGGCGCTGGTGGCCCTGCCGCTGGTGCTGCCGCCCACGGTGCTGGGTTTCTACCTGCTGCTGTTGATGGGGCCGCAAGGGCCGGTGGGCCAGTTCACGCAGGCGCTGGGCCTGGGGCGGCTGCCTTTCACCTTCGGCGGGCTGGTGGTGGCTTCGGTGCTGTATTCGCTGCCCTTCGTGGTGCAGCCGCTGCAGCAGGCTTTCGAGGCCATACCCGAACGCCTGCTGGAAGCGGCCGCCACGTTGCGCGCCGGGCCGTGGGACCGTTTCTTCACGGTGGCCCTGCCGCTGGCCCGGCCCGGCCTGGTCACCGCCACCGTACTGGGCTTCGCGCACACGGTGGGCGAATTCGGCGTGGTGCTGATGATCGGCGGCAACATCCCCGGCAGCACGCGCGTGCTGTCGGTGGCGATCTACGACCACGTCGAAGCCTCGGAATTCGCCGCTGCGCACCGGCTGGCCGCCGCCATGGTGGCCTTCGCCCTGGTGGTGCTGGTGACGCTGTACGCGGTGAACCGGCCGGCGCGCGAAAGCGCCGCCGGTGGCGCGCGGTGATCGCCCGATGATCGACCTGCAATTGCGCCTGCCGCGCGCCAGCTACGTGCTGGACGTGGCGCTGCAGTTGCCGGCACGCGGCGTGACGGCGCTGTTCGGCCCTTCGGGCTGCGGCAAGACCAGCGTGCTGCGTGCCGTGGCCGGCCTGGAACACGCCGCCGGCCGCGTGGCGCTGGGCATCGACGTCTGGCAGGACGACGCGGCCCGCGTCTTCCTGCCCACCCACCGCCGCCCGCTGGCCTACGTGACGCAGGAAGCCGCGCTCTTCCCGCACCTGAGCGTGCAGGGCAACCTCGACTACGGCCTGCGCCGCACGCCGGCTGCGCAGCGCCGCATCGCGATCGACCAGGCGGTGGACCTGCTGGGCATCGCGCCGCTGCTGGGCCGGCGCACCACCGCGCTGTCGGGCGGCGAGCAACAGCGCGTGGCCATCGCCCGCGCGCTGGCCACCAGCCCGCAGCTGCTGCTGATGGACGAACCGCTGGCCGCGCTGGACGCCGCGCGCAAGGCCGAAATCCTGCCCTACCTGGAAGCGCTGAACGCAGCGCTGGCCGTCCCCATCGTCTACGTCAGCCACGCGCTGGACGAAGTGGCGCGGCTGGCCGACCACCTGGTGCTGCTGGCGCAGGGCCGCGTCGTGGCGCAGGGCCCGCTGGCCGAGGTGCTGGCGCGCATCGACCTGCCGCAGGCGCTGGGTGACGACGCGGGCGTGGTGCTGGACGGCGTGGTCGGCGCACGCGACGGGCCCTGGCACCTGGCGCGGCTGGATGTGGACGGGCCCGGCTGCGGCCTGTGGGCACGCGACGCCGGTCTGGCCCTGGGCCAGCGGGTGCGCCTGCGCGTGCTGGCGCGCGACGTCAGCCTGACCCTCGCGCCGCAGGCGGGCACCAGCATCGCCAACCAGTTGCACGGCACGGTGGAAGCCATCGCCGACGACAGCCACCCCGGCCTGGCGCTGGTGCGCGTGCGCGTCGGCCCCAGCGGCCAGGCACCGCTGGTGGCCCGCCTGACGCGGCGCTCGGCCCACACGCTGGGGCTGACGCCCGGCATGGCCGTGTGGGCCCAGGTCAAGACCGTGGCCTTGATGGAATGAACGCGCAACGGCCCGCATGAGCAGCGCGCTGATCACGGCGGACCTGAAGCTGGCGGGCCGCCTGGACGCCCGCTTCTTCGCGCTGCTGCAGGCGGTGGCCGACACCGGCAGCATCAACCGAGCCGCCAAGACGGCGGGCTACAGCTACAAGGGCGCGTGGATGGTGCTGGAAGCCGCCTGCAACCTGGCCCATGAGCCGCTGCTGGAAACGCTGACCGGCGGCGCTGGCGGCGGCGGCACCCGCCTGACGCCGGCCGCGCAAGCCCTGCTGGACGCCTGGCGCGGGCTGCAGCTGCAGCACCAGCGCTTCCTGCAGCAGCAGGAAGCCCAACTCGTCCTCACCCCAGCCCTGCGTGGGCTGCTCAGGAGCCTGTCGATGAAGACCACCGCCCGCAACCAGTTCGCCGGTACCGTCAGCCATGTCGAGCGGGGCCCTGTTTCGGCCAGCGTGGTGATCGCGTTGAAGGCCGGCGACGAGATCACCGCCACCATGACCCTGGCCGCCGCGCAGCGCCTGAAGCTGAAGAAGGGCCAGGAGGCGCTGGCCCTGATCAAGGCCTCGGCCGTGGTGCTGGTGACCGACTTCGCCGGCTGGCAGCTCAGCGCGCGCAACCAGTTGGCCGGCACGGTCTCGCGCATCGACAAGGGCGCGGTGTCATCGCTGGTGGTGGTGACCCTGCCCGGCGGTGCCGCCGTCACCGCCAGCGTCACCAACGACGGCCTGCAGGCGCTGGCGCTGCGGGTGGGCGAGCCGGCCACTGCGGTGTTCAAGGCCTACGCGGTGATGGTCGCCACCCAGCCCTGAAGCCCGCAGCACGCCTCAATCGCGCAGCGCAGCCCGCAAGGCCGCCACCAGCGCCTGCAGTTCAGCGTTCAAGTGCTGCGCCTCTTCGCGCAGCGCCGGCAGGTCGCTGACCGGGTCGGCCCGGGCGGCACGGGCTTCGAAGGCGGCCAATTGCAGGGGCAAGGCCGTCGCACCCACGGCGGCGCAGGCGCCGCGCAGCGAATGGCTGGTGCGGCCCCAGGCCTGCGATTCACCGGGGCCCGGCGCGGCCGTCAAGACCGGGCCGGGCTGGTCGTAGGTGGCGACGAAGCGCGCCAGCACGCGCTCCAACAGCGGCAGCCGGCCGCCCACGCCGTGCAGCACCTGGACCACATCGAAGCCGGGCACACCGGCCAGGCGTTCGACCAGGGGCGGGCGCGCGGCGCCTTCGCTGCCGTTCGTGGCGTCCGCGACGTTCGCGACGGTGTCACCGCCCGCCCCGCCCGGCTCGCCCCGGCCGAGCGCTGCAACCGCCGCGCGGCTGCCTTCCGGCAAGGGCAGCCAGCGCAGCAAGGTGGCGTACAGGCGCTGGGCGTCGATGGGCTTGGCCACGTGGTCGTTCATGCCGGCTGCCAGGCAGGCCTGGCGGTCGTCGTCGAAGGCATTCGCCGTCATGGCCACGATGGGCAAGGCCCCGCCGCTGCGGGCCCGGATGGCCCGTGTCGCTTCCAGGCCGTCCATCACCGGCATCTGCATGTCCATCAGGATCAGGTCGTAGCGGCGGGTGGCGGCCAGTTCCACCGCACGCCGGCCGTCGCTGGCCGTTTCCACCACCAGGCCGGTGATCTGCAAGAGCTGCTCGGCCACCTCCTGGTTGACCACGTTGTCCTCGACCAGCAGCACGCGCTGGCCGGCATGGCGCTGGCGCAGCAGCAATTCGGTTTCGCCCGGCGGCGGTGGCGCCAGGGCCGGCAGGCCCCCGGCCTTGCGCAGCACGCGCAACAGCGTTTCGTGCAGGGCCGACGCGGTGATGGGCTTGACCAGCACCGCGTCGACCTGGTGGCTGCGCGCCTGCTGCCACATCGAAGGGTCGTCGAAGGCGGTGACCAGCACGCTGGGCGGCATGCCGGCACCCATGAGCGCGCGCAGGCGCAGCAGCGTCTCGATGCCGTCGGGTGGCGGCATGCGCCAGTCGATCAGCAGCACATCGGGCGGCCGGCCGCTGGTCAGCTCGGCCTGCACATGGGCCAGCGCGGCCTCGCCGCCGGCCAGCGCATCGACATGCAGGCCCAGCTTCTGCAAGCGGTCGCCCAGGGCGTTGCGGGCCTCGGGCAGGTCGTCCACCAGCAGCGCGCGCAGGCCTTGCAGCGCGATGGGCGCGGCGCGCGCGGCAGCCTGCCCGGCACGGCCCAGCCAGGCGGTGAACCAGAAGGTGCTGCCTTGGCCCGGGGTGCTGTGCAGGCCGACTTCACCGCCCATCAGCGTGCTGAAGTGGCGCGTCAAGGCCAGGCCCAGACCGGTGCCGCCGTGGCGCCGCGTCATCGAGCCGTCGGCCTGCTCGAAGGGCTGGAACAACAGCGCCTGGCGTTCGGCGTCTATGCCTTCGCCGGTGTCGGTGACCTCGAAGCGCACCAGCAGCCGGTCGCGGTCTTCGCGCACGATGGCGGCGCTCAGGCGCACCCAGCCCTGCTCGGTGAACTTGACGGCATTGGCCAGCAGGTTGATCAGGGCCTGGGCCAGCCGCGTCGGGTCGCCGCGCAACCAGGCCGGCAGGCCGTCGGTGTCCAGCACCAGTTCCAGACCCTTGCTGCGGGCACGCAGGCTGACCATCTCGAAGGCCCGCGCCATCACCTCGTCGAGCGCGAATTCGGCGTCTTCCAGCACCAGCTTGCCGGCCTCGATCTTCGACAGGTCGAGGATGTCGTTGATGACCTGCAGCAGGTGCTGGGCGGCGTCGTTGACCTTGCCCAGCCGTTCGCGGTCGAGCGCGTCGCGGCTGTCGCGCAGCATCAGGTGGGCCAGGCCGATGATGGCGTTCATCGGCGTGCGGATCTCATGGCTCATGTTGGCCAGGAAGGCGCTCTTGGAGCGCGTCGCGGCCTCGGCGGCGTCGCGCGACTGGGCCATCGCCGCGTGGGCCCGCTGCAATTCGCCGGTGCGTTCGGCCACCGCCTCTTCCAGCCGTTCGCGGTGGTGGGCCAGTTCGTCCTGCTGCCGCTTGCGCTCGGTCACGTCGTGGAAGGAACTGACCACGGCGATCAGTTGGCCGTCGTCGCCGAGCACCGGCTGGGCGCTCAGCTCGAACCACACGATCTCGCCTTGCGGCGCGCGGGTCTTCAGCAGGGTGGCGACTTGCGGGCCGGCACCGGCCAACACCCGGCCCGGCGGCGTTTCCTCGGGCGGCACCACGCTGCCGTCGGGCCGCAGCACCTGCCAGCCGGGCGCCACCACGCTCTGCCCCTGCCAGGCCGCTTGCGGGCTGCCCACGATGCGCTCGGCCGCCGGGTTGCAACTGAGCATGCGGCCCTGCGGGTCGATGACCACGATGCCTTCGCTGAGCACCGAGACCACGGCGCGGTAGTGCGCTTCGCTGTCGCGCAGTGCGCGTTCGGCCAGGCGGGCTTGCGTCACGTCGCGCGAGATGCCGAAGACGCCGATGACGCGGCCTTCGTCATCGATCAAGGGCCCCTTGGTGCACAGCTTGGTCCGCACCCCGTCGGCGGTGGGGATGCGCTCTTCGAAGACCTGCGCGCTGCCGCTGGCCAGCGCCAGCTGGTCGTTCTTCTGCAGCGTTGCCGAAACCTCGCTGCCGAACAGTTCGCTGTCGGTGCGGCCCAGGACCTCGTCCATCGCCTTGCCGACTTCGTCGCAGGCGGCGCGGTTGTAGAGCCGGTAGCGACCCTGCAGGTCTTTGACGAAGATGGCGTCGGCCGAGCTCTGCGCCAGGGCCCGCAACAGCGTCATCGTCTCGAGTTGCTGGCGTTGCAGGCTGCGGTCGCGCTGGATCTGCAGCAGCGCGCGCCGCTGCAGCCACAGCCGCAGGGCCAGCGCGCAAGCGCCCCAGGCCAGCAGCGCAAAGGCGGCCACCCAGGCCGCGCTGCGCCGGGCCGGGGCCTCCACTTCGGCGCGGTCGACCTTGGCCACCAGCCACCAGTCGCTGCCCGCCACCGGCTGCACGGTGGCCAGCACGGCGACGCCGCGGTAGTCGATCGCGTCCACCACGTCATCGGCCTTGATTTCGCCGCGCAGCAGCCGGGCCACCGGCAAGCCCGACGCCGCCAGGGGCTGGGTGATCTGCCCGGCCTGGTCGGGCAGGTGCCGCACGTCGCTGAGCAGCACCAGGCGCTCGGCCTCGCGGCGCCACAACAGGGTCTCACCGCTGCTGCTGGTGCCGGGCCAGCGCGCCAGCATCGGGAACAGCACCCGGCGGGCGTCCACGCGCACCACCACGGCACCGGCGGTGGGCAGTCCGGCGCGGGTCATGGGCACCACGAAGTCGATGCGCACCGGCGCCGGGCTGCCGTCACGGCGGTAGATGCCGGTGTGGACGGGCTTGCCCGTGGCCACGGCCGAGCGGACGGCGGCGCGCAGCGGCTCGCCGCCGTCGTCGGCGCCGCCCGGTTCGGGGGCCAGCAGGGTGGCCCCGGCACCGAACAGCAAGACGCCTTCGCCGCCCAGTTCCCGGCGGAAGGCCGCCGCGCGGTCGAGCAGGCTGGCCAGAGCGGCCGGGTCCTGGTCGGCCTGCCAGCGGGCCATCAGTTCGGCATTGCGGGTACCGCTGGCGATGAAGCTGGCCAGCGCCATCTGCTGCGCCAGCCAATGCTCGACCTGGTTGCCGTAGACCTCGGCCTGGGCCTGCAAGCGGTTGCCGGCCTGTTCGCGCTGGCGCCCGAATTCGTGCTGGATGTTCCACACCGCCAGCAGCACCAGAGCCAGGCCCAGGGCCAGCAGCGGTTGCCAGCCGGCGGTGGCGGGGGGTGGTTCATCGATCGGTCCCGCGAGACCTCTTGTCAGCATCCAGGCACCTCGGGTCGCGCGCACAGCCGCCACGGCCGTGACGGGGGCGGCCGGCGGCCGCGCCTGACAACTGTAGCCGGGCACCCGTCCGCTGCTGCGCAAATCAGGCCGGCCCCGGGTGAAATTCGGTGCGCGGTGCGAGGCCGCCACACCTTCAAGGGCGAGCGCTGCGGCGCCGGATCGGCAGGCTCATTTGTGAGCTTGCGGCACAGGCCCGACGCCGCCCGCGCGGGCGGTCAAACGCCCAGCAGCGCCTGCAGCTGCGGGCTGTCGCGCAGGCCCTGCGCGTCACCGCTGAGCACGGCCTGCCCCTTCTGCAGCAGCAGCGCGCGGTCGCTCTGCGCCAGCACGCGGCGGAAGTCGCGGTCGACGATCAGCGTGGCGATGCCGGTGGCGCGGATCTGCGCGATCACGCGCCAGATCTCGGCCACGATCAGCGGCGCCAGACCTTCGGTGGCCTCGTCCAGGATCAGCAGTTCCGGGTGGGTCATCAAAGCGCGGCCGATGGACAGCATCTGCTGTTCACCACCCGACAGCGCCGCACCCAGGTTGTGGATGCGCTCCTGCAGGCGCGGGAAGGTGGCCAGCACGCGGTCGTACGACCAGTCGTTGCGGCCATCCGGCCCGCGCCGGGCGGCCATCACCAGGTTCTCGCGCACCGTCAGGTTGGGAAAGACGCCCCGGCCTTCCGGCACATAGGCCACGCCCAGGCGGGCCACGGTGTGCGGCGCGGCTTTCGAGACATCGTGGCCGGCCACGAAGATGGCGCCGTCGCGCTGCGCCACGTGGCCCAGCAGCGTGCGGATCAGCGTGCTCTTGCCCATGCCGTTGCGGCCCAGCAGGCCGACGGTTTCACCGCGCGCGATCTGCAGGTCGATGCCGTGCAACACGTGGCTGCTGCCGTACCAGGCCTGCACGCCCCGGGCGTCGAGGATCAGCTCAGCCATGGCCACCTTCGTGGGACAGCTCGCCTTCGCCCAGGTAGGCCGCCTGCACCGCTGGGCTGCTGCGCACGGCCGCCGGTGTGTCGCAGGCGATGACGGCGCCGTTGACCATCACCGTGATCCGGTCGGCCACGCGGAAGACGGCGTCCATGTCGTGTTCGACCAGCAGGATGGCGTGGCCGGCGCGCAGGCTGTCCAGCAGCGCCAGCATGCGTTCGGTTTCTTCGGCGCCCATGCCGGCCAGCGGTTCGTCCAGCAGCAGCACCTGCGGCGCGGTGGCCAGGCACATCGCGATTTCCAGCTGCCGCTTCTGGCCGTGCGACAGCAGGCCGGCGCTGCGGTCCAGCAGCGGGCCCAGGCCGGCGCGTTCGGCGGCGTCACGCGCGGCGGCGGTGCTGGCCGGGCAGGCCTGCGCGCTCTGCCACCAGGCCCAGGGCCGCTGCGTGCGGGCCTGAGCGGCCAGGCGGCAGTTCTCGAAGACGGTGAAGCCCGGGAAGATGGTGTTGCGCTGGTAGCTGCGGCCCAGGCCGGCGCGCGCGCGGTGGGGCTGCGTCCAGGCCGTCACGTCCTGGCCCAGCAGTTCGACGCGGCCGCTGGACGGCGGCAGTTCGCCCGACAGCATGTTGATCAGCGTGGACTTGCCCGCGCCGTTGGTGCCGATGACCGCGTGCACGCTGCCGCGCGTGATGGCGATGGACACGCGGTCCACCGCCAGCAGGCCGCCCCAGCGGCGCGTCAGTTCATGGCCGTGCAGCAGCACGTCGCCGGCTTGCAGGTGGGTGCTCATGACAGCCTGGCCCGCCACTGCGCGGGCAGCCCCACCAGGCCGCGCGGCAACAGGGCCACGCTGGCGATGATGGCCAGGCCCAGGCCCAGTTGCCAGTGCTTGGCGAAGGCGCCGAAGACGGCTTCGGACTTGAAGAATTCCTGCAGCAGCGCAAAGGCGAAAGCGCCGACCAGCGCGCCGCGCAGATGGCCCAGGCCGCCCAGGATGATCATGATCAGCACCGCGCCGCTGAAGTGCCAGCTGAACAGTTCCGGGTTGACGTAGCCGTCCTTCACCGCGAACAGGAAACCGGCCAGCCCGGCGATGGCGCCCGAGATGGTGAAAGCCGCCAGCTTGTACGGGTAGGTCGAAAAACCGACCGCCCGCATGCGCTGTTCGTTGGCCTTGATGCCGGCCAGCGCGCGGCCGAAGCGCGAGCGCAGCAGCAGCGCCAGTTTCACGAACACCACCAGCAGGCAGGCCAGCGTGAAGTAGTACAGCGCCAGCGGTTTGTCCAGGTCGATCAGGCTGCGGCCCATCCAGCCCAGCACCGGCTTGTTGTTCAGGTAGATGCCGTCGGTGCCGCCGCCCAATGGCGTGTCGTGCGCGACGTAGTAGGCCATCTGCGAAAAGGCCAGCGTGACCATGATGAAGTACACGCCCTGGGTGCGCAGCGACAGCGCCCCCACGGCCAGCGCGAACACCGCCGCCGCCAGCGCGCCCACCGGCAACAGCCACCACAGCGAAGCCGGGCCGTCGGCCGGCGTCAGCAGCACCGCCGCGTAGGCGCCGATGCCGAAGAAGGCGGCCTGTCCGAAGCAGATCAGCCCGGTGCTGCCGACCAGCAGTTCCAGGCTCAGCGCGAAGATGGCGTAGACCATGATCTTGGTGACGAAGTCGATGCCGAAGGAGCCGGCGACCAAGGGGTAGAGCGCCAGCGCCTTGAAGGCGATGAGCACGAAAACGATCTTCGATATCTCGGGTTTCATGGTGTTCGCGCTAGGCCGCTTTGAACAAACCGCTGGGCTTCCACAGCAGGATCAGCGCCATCAGCACATAGACCAGCACACCGGCCGCCTGCGGCAGCAACACCTTGCCGAAGGTGTCCACCAGGCCGATCAGCAGAGCCGCGATCAGGGCGCCGCGTATCGAGCCGATGCCGCCGATGACCACCACCACGAAACAGATGATCAGCACCGTGTTGCCCATGCCCGGGTAGACCGACGACACCGGCGCGGCCACCATGCCGGCCAGCACCGCGATGGCCACGCCAGCGGCGAAGACGACGCGGTACAGGAAGCTCACGTCGATGCCCAGGCTCTGCACCATTTCGCGGTTGCTGGCGCCGGCGCGGATCATCATGCCCAGCCGCGTCTTGGCGAAGACGAGGTACATGCCCAGCGCCAGCGCCAGGCACACGCCGCTGATGAACAGGCGGTAGACGGGGTAGCTCATCGTGTCGCCGAGCGCGATGCTGCCGGCCAGCAGCGGCGGCGCCTGCACGCCGTGCACGTCGTCACCCACCAGCAGGCTGCGCAGTTCTTCGAAGACCAGGATCAGGCCGTAGGTCATCAGCACCTGCTGCAGGTGTTCGCGCTGGTACAGGAAGCTGAAGAAGGCCCATTCGAGAACGTAGCCCAGCAGCACCGCCAGCACCACGCCCACCGCCAGCACGCTGAAAAAGCCACCGCCGAAAGTGCCCGTCACGACCGGCGCCAAGGCGTAGGCCATGTAGGCGCCGATCATGTAGAAACTGCCGTGCGCCAGGTTGATGACGCCCATGATCCCGAAGATCAAGGTCAGGCCCGACGCCACCAGAAACAGCAGCAGGCCGTACTGCAGGCTGTTCAGGCATTGAATGAGAAAGGTGGCGAAGTTCATTTGAGCCCCCAAGCTCCCTGGCGGTCGCTACCCCCCGAGGGGGCCGTCCGCCAGCGGCCCGGCGAAGCCGGTTCCGCGGCGGGAAGCTGGGTTGAGTCAAACATCACATCTTGCAGCCGCGGGCGGGATCGGCGAGGTTCTTGCTGGCGATGCTGACGATCTGGTTCTCCAGCCCCACCACCTTGCGCAGGTAGATGTCCTGCACCGGGTTGTGCGACTTGCTCAGCGTGAACGCGCCGCGCGGGCTGTCGATCTTGGCCTTCTCCACCGCCGCGGCGAATTCGGCCTTCTTGCTGACATCGCCCTTCACCGCCACCAGGCCCACACCCAGGATCTGGGCGGCGTCGTAGCCCTGCACCGCGAACACATCGGGCTGCAGCTTGTAGGCCTTGGCGTAGGCCAAGCGGAAGGCCTTGTCGCGCGGGTTGTTCAGGTTGTCGGCGTAGTGCTGCGTGGTGAAGATGCCGTCGGCGTCGGCACCCTGCGCTTCCAGCGTGCCGTCGGTGACGAAGGCGCCGTACAGCGGGATCTTGCCCTTCAGGCCCGCCGCCGCGTAGTCCTTGACGAACTTCACCGCACCGGCGCCCGAGAAGAAGGTGTAGACCGCGTCGGGCTTGGCGGCCGCAATCTCGGTCAGCAGGGCCTGGAATTCGACGCCCGGGAAAGGCAGGCTCAATTCCTTGGTGACCTTGCCGCCGCCCTTCTCGAAAGCCTCCTTGAAGCCGCCGACGCTTTCATCGCCGGCCGCGTATTTCCAGGTGATGGTCACGGCCGTCTTGATGCCCTTCTTGGCCACCACTTCACCCATCGCATAACCCGGCTGCCAATTGCTGAAGCTGCTGCGGAAGATGTTGGGCGCACACATGGCGCCGGTCACCGCAGCGGCGCCGGCGTTGGGCACGATCAGCAGCGTGCCGCTTTCCTTGGCCACCTTGGCCATGGCCATGGCCACGCCGCTGTGCACCGTGCCCACCAGCACGTCGACGTTGTCGCGCTTGACCAGCTTGTTGACGTTGTCGGTGGCCTTGGCCGGGTCGCTTTCGTCGTCGACCTTGACGTACTCGACCTCGCGGCCGCCCAGCTTGCCGCCCTGTTCGGCCACAAAGAGCTTGAAGCCGTTTTCGATGGCCACGCCCAGAGCGGCGTAGGTGCCGGTGGCCGGCAGCATCAGGCCGACCTTGAGCTTGGCTGTGGGCTGCGCGAGGGCGGCGGTGGCGGTCAGTGCGGCGGCGGCGATGAGTGAGGTGCGGAAGAAAGTCGTCATGTCAGGTCTCCGTGTTGTTGGATGAATGCGGTGGTGGCGGCAATCAGCGCGTCGGGCTGGTCGCGGTGCGGGCTGTGGCCGCAGTCGGCCAACTCCAGCAATTGTGTGGGCGGCACACGGGCCTGGATTTCGCGGATCTGCAGCAGCGTGCCGTACTCGTCGTCCAGACCCTGCACCGCCAACAGCGGCACGCGAATTTCGCGGATGGCTTCGGTGATCTTCCAGGCACGGAAGGCCGGGCTCAGCCAGATGTCGTTCCAGCCCCAGAAGGCCGAATCGACATCGGCGTGGTGGCGGGCCAGGCGCTGGCGCAATTCACCTTGCAGATAGGCGACGCGGGCCTGTTCGATGCTGGTGATGGACAGGTCTTCGACCACGATGTGCGGCGCCACGACGATGGCGCCGCACAGCTGGTCGGGGAACATGGCCGCGAACAGCAGCGCGATGCTGCCGCCGTCGCTGTGGCCGAACAGCCAGGGCGGGCTGGCGGCCGTGTCCACGCCCAGCGCCGCCAGCAGCGCCGGCAGCACCTCGCGGGCCTGGCGGTGCATGAAGTCGGGGCCCCAGTGTTCTTCACCGTCGCGCGGCGAACTCTGTCCGTAGCCGGGGCGTGAATAGACCAGGCCGCGACACTGGGCGGCGCGGCACAGGCGTTCCGGAAAGTCGCGCCACATCGAGACCGAACCCAGGCCTTCGTGCAGGAACACGATCAGCGGCCGGTTGTCATCACGCTCGCCGACCCAGGCATGTTCGATGCGGACATGGCGCCCGGCCCACTCGATCTCGACGAGGCGTGTCTTCACCGGCCGGCTTCCTGGTCGCGCAACTTGAAGCGCTGGATCTTGCCGGTGGCGGTCTTGGGCAGCTCGGCCAGGAATTCGATGGCACGCGGGTATTTGTAGGGCGCCAGGCGGTCCTTGACGAAGGCTTTCAGCTCGGCTTCGCTCGCCTCGGCGCCGGCTTTCAGGACGACGAAGGCCTTGGTCTTCGTGAGCCCCTCTGCATCCGGCACGCCGATGACGGCGGCTTCCAGCACCGCCGGGTGCTGCACCAGCGTGGCCTCGACTTCGAAGGGCGACACGTAGATGCCGCTGACCTTCAGCATGTCGTCGCTGCGGCCGCCGTAGGTGTAGCTGCCGTCGGCGTTGCGGATGTATTTGTCACCGCTTTTCGTCCAGCCGCCCTGGAAGGTGTCGCGGGTTTTTTCGCGGTTGCCCCAGTACATCATCGCGGCGCTGGGGCCGTGGATGTAGAGGTCGCCCGGTTCGCCGTCGGGTACAGCGCCGCCGTCGTCACCGCGCAGCGCAATCTCGTAGCCCGGCACCGGCCAGCCGGTGCTGCCGTAGCGCACGCGCTCGGGGCGGTTGCTGACGAAGATATGCAGCATCTCGGTGCTGCCGATGCCGTCCACGATGTCCACGCCGAAGTGACGTTTGAAGCGTTCGCCGATCTCGGCCGGCAAGGCTTCACCGGCCGAAGACACCAGGCGCAGCGCCACATCGGCAGCGGCCGGCAGGTCGGGATTGGCCAGCATGCCGGCAAAGCCGGTGGGCGCGCCGAAGAACACCGTGGGCTTCAGGCCGCCAACGCCCCCCGTCAGGCGCTTGAAGGTGGCGGCAGGCGTCGGCCGTTCGCCCATCAGCAGGGTCGTGGCACCCACCGCC
>JANPHI010000048.1:0-37602 GCA_031424355.1 Betaproteobacteria bacterium | reverse complement strand
AAGGCATGCCGCCAGCGTTCAATCTGAGCCAGGATCAAACTCTTCAGTTCGATCTTGATTTGTTACTCAAAGAATTGAAGTGAACTTCACTTGCATGAAACTCATTTCTTTTACAGTGAGCGTTTAAAGTCCATGAGACCTTGAGTCTTTGACAACTCTTGGCACTCTCGTTCAAACGCCCACGCTTATCGGCTGTATGTTGTTAAAGAACTCTGCACAAATTCTGATATTGCTTCAGTCTTCTTGCAGTGCTGACCTGTGATCAGCCAAGCCTTCGATTATGACTTGCTTTCTTCAAGCTTGTCAACCCCTCGGGCCGCTTTCTTCGATTTTCTTCTTTGCTTTTCAAGCCGCGCTTCGCCTTGCAGCGAAACACTTGCCTCTACTCAGCGCAGCCTGTGATTCTGACACGTCTTTTCAGACACCGTCAACCCCAAACCGCTTCTTCTTCACTTCCGCTTCTCTCGGCAACCTTCTTCCGGTTCCCTCACCAAGCTTTTTCACCCGGTGCCACGCTTGTTCAGCGCAGCCTTCGACTGTAGCACAGGCTATGGAGGTTTACCCGGAAGCGCTGGAAGGAACGACGCTGTTGCCCGCCACAGACCCCGGCGGCCTGCTATCGATCCAGCTTGCCCCGGGTGGCCAATTGCCAGGCCTGCGCTGGATCGTCCGAGTCCAGCACGCCAGCCACCTGGCTGCGCAGCAAGCGCGTATCGGCCCGCAGCACCCGCTGCTTGATCGTGGAAATGCGCGCCGGGTGCATCGAAAAACTGCGCAGGCCCATGGCCAGCAGCAACTCGGTGAAGGCCGAATCACCCGCCATTTCGCCGCACACGCTGACACTGCGGCCTCGCGCAGCGGCCGCCGTGATGGTCTGCTGCAGCAACTGCAGCACCGCCGGATGCCAAGGGTCGTAGAGGTGCGCGACGGCCTCGTCGGCGCGGTCGATGGCCAGGGTGTACTGGATGAGGTCGTTGGTGCCCACCGACACGAAGTCGAAGTGCTTCAGGAAACGGTCGATGAGCATGGCTGCGGCCGGTACTTCGATCATCGCGCCAACCTCGACCTTGCCGAAGGGTTTGCCCGCTTCGTCCAGCTGCTGCCGCGCGCGTTCTAGCGCGTCGAAGATCATCTTGACCTCGCCCATCTGCGCCACCATCGGGATGAGGATGCGCACCTTACCGTAGGCGCTGGACCGCAGGATGGCCCGCAGTTGTTGGCGGAACATGCCCGGTTCGGCCAGGCTCCAGCGGATGGCGCGCAGCCCCAGCGCCGGATTCAGGCCGTGTTCGTGCCGCAGGTCTTGTTGCGACAGCCGGTCCAGCGGCTTGTCGGCGCCGATGTCCACCGTGCGAATCGTCACCGGCAGCCCCTGCAGCGCCAGCACGGCGTCGCGATAGGCCTCGAACTGCTCGTCCTCGCCAGGCAGCGCGCCCTCGCGGTTCATGAACAGGAACTCGCTGCGAAACAGGCCGACGCCCACCGCACCGGCTTCCAGCGCCCCGGCTGCGTCGCCGGGCAGTTCGATGTTGGCCAGCAGTTCCACGGCCTGCCCGTCCAGCGTGACCGCTGGCGTGTGTCGCAGCCGGTCGAGGCGGGCGCGCTCCAGTTCGCTCTGGCGCTGACGGAAGCGGTATTCCTCGAGCACGATCGGCGATGGATCGACGATGACGACACCCGCGTCGCCATCGATGACCAGCCAGTCGTCCTGCCGGATCAGGCGGCTGGCCTCTCTGGCGCCAACCACCGCCGGTATGTCCATGCTGCGGGCCACGATGGCGGTGTGCGACGTGCGGCCGCCCACGTCGGTGACGAAGCCGGTGAACACGCTGCGCTTGAACTGCATCATGTCGGCGGGCGCCACATCGTTGGCCACCAGCACCAGCGGGTCTTCGCCGGCGAAATCGCGGGCCGCCTGCGCCGCGCCACCGGGCATGCCCGTCACGGCGCCGGCTTGGCCAGCCAGTTCGCGCAGCAACCGCTCAACGACCTGTTCGACGTCGGCCTTGCGTTCGCGCAGGTAGACATCGTCCATCTCGTCGAACTGCCGCGCCAGCACTTCCAGCTGTGCCGACAGCGCCCATTCGGCGTTGTAGTGGCGGTCGCGTATCCAGCCTTTGGTGGCGCCAATCAGCGACTCGTCGTGCAGCAGCATCACGTGCACATCCAGCAGCGCCGCCAGTTCGTGCGGTGCCTCGGCGGGCAGTTCGTGCTTCAGTCCTTCCAGTTCGGCGGACACCGCATTGCGCGCGGTGCGCAGGCGGTCGATCTCGTGGTCGATGCGGTCGGCCGCGACGAAGTAGTGGGCGACATCGACGCGGCTGGACGCCACCATCACCGCGCGACCGATGGCCACGCCGCGCGACACCGGTATGCCGAAGACCTGAATGCTCATCGGCCCAATGTAGCGCAGCACACACGGCGGCCCATGGCGGTTTTGTGAAGATCCTCAGGCCTGCACTGCACGGCGTGACGGCACTGCACGGCCGCCGCGCACTGGCAGCGGCGGCGGGTCTATTCGCCTTCGCCGAACTTGTTGTCGATCAGCCCACGCAGCAGTTCCATCGCCTGGGCTTCGTCGGGGCCGCTGGTTTCGATCTCGATCTCGCTGCCCAGGCCCGCAGCCAGCATCATCACGCCCATGATGCTTTTGGCGTTCACACGGCGGCCGTTCCGGCTGAGGAAGACCTCGCTCTGGAAGCCGCCAGCCATCTTGGTGAGCTTGGCCGACGCGCGGGCGTGCAGACCGAGCTTGTTACTGATCAGGATCTTGGTCTGGATCATGGCTGGGCGGGCGTTGGGGCTGGTCTTGGCGGCGGGGTGACGTGACGGGCATGATGCCCTGGCGCCCACCGTCCGCAGCGCGTTCGACAAGGTCGGCCAGGGGCAGGTGGGCATAGCACAGGCTGCGCCACAACATCGGCACATTGACGCCCGCGACCACACGCGAACGCAGGCCATCGGCCACGTTCAGGGCGGCGGTGCAGGGCGTGGCGCCGAAGACGTCGCTGAGGATCAGCACCTCGGCGGCCGGCATGGCCGCCAGTGCGGCAGCGATCTGCTGCTCGGCGCCACCCAGGCCACCGCCGGGCTGCACGTCCACCGCCACCACCTCACCGCTGCACTCGGCATAGGTGTGGCTCGCCAGGGCCTGCAAGGCAGAGGCCAGTGGTGCGTGGGCGACGATGAGGATGGAGACCATGGCGGTTTAGGGCGGATTATGGATACCGCCGCGCCCGACGCCGATGAACCACCCGTAAGCGACGGCACAGCAGGCGGCGTAGACGGCAAAGGCCGCGCGAAAAGCCGCATCGTCGGCCAGGCCACCGGCGCGCAGCGCGTCGATCAACAGGCCCAGCCCCCACTGCACACAGAACACGCCGCTGAAAATCACCAGGTTGAAGGCCGACAAAGCGCGGCCGGCCTGCTGCAAGGGAAAGGCAGCGCCGACGACAGGCTGGCTCAGGGTGATGAAACTGGTGAAAACGCACCAGGCAGCCCAGTGCAGCGCCGTGGCCGCAGCACCCAGCAGCAGGTTTGTCACCAGCAGCACCAGCGACGCGGCCAGGCCCCAGCGCATCAGCCGCAGCACCGACACGCCCGCCTGCACCAGGCGCGGCATCACCGCGCCCCAGGCCATGAAGGTGAACAGCATGGCCAGGTTGATGCCGAGCAAGCCGCGCGCCGCCTCTTCGGCCGTCCAACCGCAGACCCGCGTCAGCCAGGGCCCGGCCCACAGCGTCTGCAGGGCGATCAAGCCGCCGTAGATGACGAAGGCCACCGGGGCCAGGCGGCGGAACAGCGGGTGGCGGGCGATCTCGCCGTAGCCGCCCGGGCTGTTGGCGGCCTCAGCCGGCCCCGCAGCGGCCTGCGGCGCGTCGCGCGGCAGCAGCCAGGCCAGGCCGGCCATCGCCAGCAGCAGCATCGCGGCCAACAGCCAGAACAGGCCGCGCCACCCCAGGCTGGGCAGCAGCCACTGCACGGGCACGGTGGACGCCACCATGCCGAAGGAACCGGTCATCAGCATCCACGCGTTCGCGCGCTGCTGCGCGGCCGGTGCGTAGTGCTGGCGGAAGCAGGTCAGCGCGGCCATCAGGCAGGCGCCCAGGCCGGCGCCGATCAGCGTGCGGGCGACGATCAACGCGCCGCGGTTGGGCGCCAGCGCGAAAGCGCAGCAGCCCAGCACCGCCAGCGACATCATCGCCAGCAGCGTGCGGCGCGGGCCCACACGGTCCAGCGCGCGGCCCAGCGGCAACTGCGTGGCCGCGAAACCGAAGAAAAAAGCGCCGGCCAGCAAACCCAGGTCGGCGGCCTGCAAGCCCAGTTCGGCACTGAACACAGGCGCCAGCGTGGCCGTAATGGCCCGCAGCAGGGCCGCGAAGAAGTAGCTGAACGCGAAAGCCAGAAACACCACCGCGGGCGCGCGGCGCGCGTCGGTCATGGCGGATTCATGGCGGAAAGCGGATCGCCGAGAAATAGACCTCGGCCGCCTCTTCCGACAGCGCCGCGCCCAGCACGCTGGCCTGGAAGACCTGCGTGCCGCGCGCAAACACCAGGGTCTGCATCTGCACCGCCTGACCATCGCTGCGCTGGCCCTGCAAGCGCGTGCGGCCGCCAGTGGCTTGCGGCGTCGCGCCGGGCACGGGTTGCGGCGCAGACGCCGCGCTCCGCGCCCCCACGTTCGCTGCCGCGCCCGCCTGCAAGGCCGCCAGCGCCGGCGCCACACGGGTCGGGTCGGCCACGTCGGCCCACGCCAGCGCCCAGGTCTGGCCGGCGGCTTCGCAGACGTGCAGGGCCAGGCGCACCGGCGGCCCGGCCAGCGCCACACGGCGTTCCTGGGCGTCGGGCTTGCAAGGGAACAGCAACTGCGCGCCGCTGCCTTCGGGGCGCACGTCGCGCCAGTTCAACGCAGGGGCACAGGCCATCAGGGCCAGCGCGGCAATCACAGGCGCAACGCGCCGGCCGAGGGATGTCATCGGGTGGATTATCCCGAGTGCTGCCACAGAATGCCGCCACCCCTGCCGACACCCACACACCCGACGCCATGCATCCTGATTCGCCCCAACCACCGCTCGCGCCGGGCGCCTTGTCCGGCGTGCGCGTGCTCGACCTGTCCCGCGTGCTGGCCGGCCCCTGGTGCACGCAGACGCTGGCCGACCTGGGCGCCGAAGTCATCAAGGTCGAACGCCCGCCGGGTGCGAACCACCCCGGCGGTGACGACACGCGCGGCTGGGGCCCGCCTTTCCTGCCAGACCGCGACGGCCACGACACCGCCGAAGCCGCCTACTTCCTGGGCGCCAACCGCAACAAGCGCTCGATCACCATCGACATCGCGCACGCCGAAGGCCAGGCCCTGGTGCGCCGGCTGGCCGCCGACTGCGATGTGCTGGTCGAGAACTACAAGGTCGGCGACATGGCGCGCTACGGCCTGGACGCGGCCACGCTGCGCAAGCTGTTTCCGCGCCTGGTCTACTGCTCCATCACCGGCTACGGCCAGACCGGCCCCTACCGCGCCAACGCCGGCTACGACTACGCCGTGCAAGGCCTGGGCGGCCTGATGAGCGTGACCGGCGAACGCGACGACCGCCCCGGTGGCGGGCCGCAGAAAGTGGGCGTGGCGGTGGCCGACTTGTTCACCGGCATGTACGCCACCGTGGCCGTCCTGGCCGCGCTGCGCCACCGCGACCTGACGGGCGTGGGGCAGGACATCGACATGGCCTTGCTCGACACGCAGGTGGCCATGCTGGCCAACCTGGGTGCCAACTACCTGGTCACCGGCGTGGCACCGAAACGCGCCGGCAATGCCCACCAGAACATCGTGCCTTACCAGGTGTTTGAAGTGGCCGACGGCCATTTGATCCTGGCCGTCGGCAACGACGCGCAGTTCGAACGCTTCTGCGCGGTCGTCGGCTGCCCCGAACTGGCGGCCGACCCGCGCTACGCGCAGAACGCCAACCGCGTGCGCCACCGTGAAGCGCTGATCCCCTTGCTGGCCGAGCAACTGCTGAAGCGTCCGCGCGCCGACTGGCTGGCCGCGCTGGAAGCGGCCAAGGTGCCCTGCGGACCGATCAACGACCTGGCCGATGTCTTCAAAGACCCGCAGGTGCAGGCCCGCAACATGGCGGTTCCCGTGGCCCACCCGCACAACGAAGCGCTGCGCCTGGTGGCCAGCCCGATGAAGCTGTCCGTCACGCCCGTCACCCTGCGCCGCGCGCCGCCGCTGCTGGGCCAGCACACCGACGAGGTGCTGGCCGAATGCGGCATCGCCGCAGACGAAAGGGCCCGGCTGCGGGCCCTGGGCGTCATCGGCTGACAGCGCTGGCGCCTGGCCTGAGAAACAAGTCGCAACAAACTGAACCGATGGACAGGCAGCACCGGAATCGGGGGTGGCGTTGGCCGCAGCAAAACCGCAACCTTCGCGCCTTGCGGGCATGCGGCTGAAGTTGAAGAGCGCAGCGCCAGAACACAGACAGGCCCGGACACCGAGGCCAGGACGCCGGCCCACCGGCGCGTTGGAGCACTGCACCATGAACCTTTCAGACGCTGCGCTGGCGCCGTCTTCCACCACGCCGCCGTCGGCGTTGGCCGGCACCCCCGACCCCGCCGATCTGGACCCGCAAGCGCTGCTGGCGCAGCTGGGCAGCGAGGTGGCCCGTACGCTGTCGTCGGCACTGGAGCGCGTGACCACGCTGGTGACCACCGGCCAGATCGACCGCGAAGGCCTGCGTGCCCTGCGCGACGAGATCGACGGCGCGCGGCGCGCCGGCATCATGGGACAGCAACTGGTGCGCCTGGCCGCCAACGACCTGCACCATGCCCACGAATCGGTGGACCTGGCCGCCCTGCTGCGCGAAGCGTTGACGCTGCGTCAGCGTGAGGCCCACGCGCGCCAACTGGAAATCAAGCAGACGCTGGGCGAGGTGCCGCTGGTCAGCGACGCCGCCTTGGTGTTCGCGCTGATCGAGACCGTGCTGGACTGGAGCTTCGAGCACGCGCGTTCGCGCATCGTGTTCCGGCTGGACCTGAAGGCCTCGGCCTCGGCCTCGTCGCAGACCGCCCAGGCGCCCCACGCCCACCACCCGCACCACCCGCACCACCCCCGCCTGACCTGTGCCTTCCTGCGCCGGCAACCCGACGCCACGCGGCGCACGGCGCTGAATGCCGCGCGCGCCGGTGCGGTGCAAGACCCTGAAGACCCGGCGCTGAACACGGTCGCCTGGCGCCTGCTGCAGCAGACCGGCGCGGTGCTGGGCCTGACCCTGAAGCGGCGCGACACCGGCGACCGCTGCGAGCTGCGCATCACCTTCCCGGCTGGCGAAGCGCCGGCCGCTGCAGCCCCTGCCGCCGGTGCTGCGCTGCCGGGCCTGGAAGCCGACGACACCGGTGTGCAGGCGCCGTTCACGCACACGCTGGTGGGCCGGCACATCGTGGTGCTGTCGGCCCAGCGCGAACTGCGCAACATCGTGCGCGACGCGCTGCGGCCGACCGGTTCGATGGTCGATTTCGTGACCACGCTGGACGAAGCGCAGCACCTTTTCGAAGACGCCTTGCCGCATGCCGTGGTCTACGAGGCCAGCCAGAGCGGTTCGCGTTTCGACCGCCTGCGCAGCACGCTGTTGCTGGAAGTGCCGACGCTGGCTTTCATCCAGATCACACCCGACGGCCGCGCCTTCGAAGTGCTGGAAGCCGACGGCCACCCCTACGCCAGCGTGGGCCTGGACGGGCTGGTCGAATCACTGCCCGCTGCGCTGTTGTTCGAGCTGTCGCGCCACGGCTGAGCGGGCCGCAGGCTCAGCGCCCGAAGACCTTGCTGAGGATGGCGCTGCCGGTTTGCAGCGGGTTGGCGCGGATGCGTTTTTCTTCCTCGGCCACCATCAGGAACAGGCCGTCGAGTGCGCGCTTGGTGACGTACTGCTGCACGTTGGCGTCTTCGCCCTTCACCAGCCCCAAGCCGGCGGCCTTGGCCGCAACGGCGTTGTAGCGCTCGGCCAGCTGCACCTTTTCGGTGGCCTTGGTGATGATGGGCAGGAAGCGCAGCCCCAGCGGCGCACGCGTCTTGGCGGCGAAGAAGTCGGTCACCGAGGTGGCGCCGCCGCGCACCACCTTCAAGGCGTCTTCCACGCTGATGGCCTTGACGGTGCTGACGAAAAGCGTGCGGGCCTCGGGCATTGCGGCTTCGGCGGCGCGGTTCATCGCGGTGACCAGCTCATCCACCTTCCTGCCCTGGCCGAGCGTGCGCATCAGCTTGGCCGCGTCTTTCAAGTGGCCGGGCAGGTCGATGCGCACCAGCGGGTTGCCCAGGAAACCGTCGGTGCGCCCGAGCTGCGCAACGGCGGCCGTGGCCCCGCGTTCCAGCGCTGCACGGATGCCGGTGGCAGCCTCGGTTTCCGTGGTCGCTGCCTGGGACCACCCGGGCAGCATCCCCGCCGTGCCGAATGCCGAAATCGCTACCGTAAACTCGCGCCGATTCATGAAGCCGCCCCTGTCGTTGTCGATCCGCTATCTTGCCCGCCGCCGTGCGCTGCTGGCAATGATCGTCAGCACCGGCGCTCTGGCCGCCTGTCAACGGCAAGCCCCGGTGCCAACGCCAGCGGCCTTCGACTACACGCTGCTCGACGGCGTCGCGCGCCACAGCAGCGGGTTGCGCGGGCAGGTCGTGCTGGTGAATTTCTGGGCCACCACCTGCGCCATCTGCGTGCGCGAGATGCCGCGCATCGTGGCCACCCACCGCCAGTTCAGCCCGCGCGGCCTGCAGACGCTGGCCGTGGCGGTGAAGGAAGACCCACCGGCGCTGGTGGCCGATTACGCGCAGTCGCGCGGCCTGCCTTTCGGCGTGGCCATCGACAACACCGGCGCCATCGCTGCCGCTTTCGGCGGCGTGCGCGGCACACCCACCAGCCTGCTGCTGGACCGCAGCGGCGGCGTGGTCTGGCGCCACGAAGGCGAGCCCGATTTCGATGCGCTGCACACCCGCCTGGCCGCGCTGCTGGGCGAGCCCGGCCCGGTCACGGCTTGAAGGTCTGCCCATGAAACTGACGCCCCTGAAAGCCCTGTCGTGATCGCCCGCATCAGCGGCGTGCTGGCCGGCAAGACCCCGCCGCAGGTGCTGGTCGATGTGCACGGCGTGGGCTACGACATCAGCGTGCCGATGAGCACCTTCTACAACCTGCCGGCGCTGGGTGAGAACGTCGTGCTGCTGACCCATTTCGTGGTCCGTGAAGACGCGCAACTGCTCTACGGTTTCCTCACCGCCGCCGAGCGCGCCACCTTCACCGAACTGGTCAAGATCAGCGGCGTCGGCCCGCGCACGGCGCTGTCCGTCCTGTCGGGCTTGAGCGTCAACGAACTGGCGCAGGCGGTGACCCAGCAAGACGGCGCGCGGCTGGTGAAGGTGCCCGGCATCGGCAAGAAAACCGCCGAACGCTTGCTGCTGGAATTGAAGGGCAAGCTGGGCCCCGACCTGGCCCTGCCCCGCGCCGCGCTCAGCGACAACCAGGGCGACATCGCGCAAGCCCTGCAGGCCCTGGGCTACAGCGAAAAGGAAGCCCAGGCGGCGCTGAAGGCCCTGCCCGTGGACGTGGGCGTGAGCGACGGCATCAAGCTGGCGCTGAAGGCGCTGAACCGCTGAACGGGCCGCCGGCAGCCGGCCACGCCCCGGTCGCCGCTTTCACAACTTCAGTTCCAGCCGCAGGCCCGCCACCGTGGCCGTCGGGCCGTCGCTGCGGGCCACCTGCTGCAGGCCGCCGGCGACGATGGTGTTGCGCGTCACGTAATGGCGCGGCAGCAGGTTCGACAAGCTGAAGCGCAACTTGGTGGATGGGTTCAAGCTCCAGAGCACAAAGGTGTCCACGACGCGGGTGGCGTCGATCTCGGCGCGCTGCTGGCCGGTCTGCTGCACGGCATAGCCCGGCACCCAGGCCAGGTTCGCCCCCAGCAGCAGCGGCAGGCCGCGCGGGCGCCAGTCGCCACCCACGTTCAGGCTGAGCTTGGGTTGCTGGTCGATGCGGTTGTCGGGCCCCGCGATGCCGCTGACCTTGGAGCGGTAGACGCCCAGGTTGCCGCGCAGCGAGATGGCCGGCACCGAAGTCGGCGCAAGCGCCGGCGACGCCGCATCGGCCAGCCATTCCTCCAGCCTGAACCTGGCATCGAGTTCGATGCCGCGCGTGTCGGCGTCGCCGATGTTGCGCGGCCGGCTGACCCAGCGCGGGCCGTTGGCCCAGCTGACCGTTTCCAGCGCCGTCACGTTGCGGATCAAGTCGTTGATGTGGCGGCTGAAGGCGCTGACCGACAACACGCCGCCGCCGGGCAGGTAGTGCTCCAGCGCCAGGTCCACGCCGCGCGCCAGCTCGGGTCGCAGGTCGGGGTTGCCGGCGCGGTCGGCGGTGATGGCCGTGTTGGCGCCGGGCACGGGGTCGGTGGTGTTGAAGCGCGGCAGCGCCACCAGGTTGCCCAGCGTGGGCGGGCGGTAGCTGCGTGTCAGGCTCAGGCGCAACTGGTCGCGCGCCGGGGCGTTGAAGCGCCACACGGCGTGGGCCAGCGGCGTCAGCACGCGGCCGGTGTTGGACACCGAACTGACCGTTGTGTTGGCCGACCCGGCGCTGCGCGTGCGGATGCTTTCCCAGCGCAGGCCGGCATAGGCCGAGACGCTGGGAGACGGCTCCCACTCGTCCTGCAGGTAGGCCGCCACGCGCTGCGTGGACGCCTGCAGGTCGCCGTCCACATCCACCGCCGTCGGCTGCCCGCTGGCGGCGGCGTTGCTGGCCTCGGCGCGCTGCAGGCCCGTCTCGTCGCGACGCACACCTTCGCCTTCCAGGCCGGCCACCAGGCTGTGCTGGTCGAACAGGCTGTGCGACAGCTTGCCGTTCAGGCTCCACGACCGGTCGCGGATGCTCGTTTCGCTGCGCTGCGTGAGCACCGGCACGGTGGTGGCGCGGCGGGTTTCGGTCAGCAGGCTGTCGCTGTCGGACTGGAAGCCGCCGATCTGGCCGCGCAGTTCCAGGCGCGTGCCCTCGCCCAGGCGCTTGCGCCCTTGCAGCGCCAGCCGGGCGTTGGCGCTGCGGCTGTGCGACAGGCTGGCGCTGTCGTCGTAAGGCGCCGTGCCGACGGTCTGCGTCAGCTGGCCGGTGAACTGCGAGCGGCCTTGCGACAGCGCCACGAAGGGCTGGATGCTGAACAGGTCGCCCCCACCCAGTTGCCACTGCACCCGGCCGTTCAGGTTGGCCGAATTGCGCTGCTCGTGCTGCTGGGTTTCGCGGTGCGGGTTCAGCGTGACGGCGCCGCTGGCCAGGTCCGTCGTGACGGTGTCGTTGTGGTTGAAGGTGGACTGGTCCACCGCCGACGCTGACAGATTGAGGTTCCAGGTGCCGGTCTCGCCCAGCACGTCGCTGCGCGACCAGCTGGCATTCGGGCGCAGGCCGTGGCGTTCGCTGGACAGCCCCAGGCGCAGGTCGTCGCCGCGCTGGCGCAGCGGTTCGCGCAGCACAATATTGATGGTGCCGGCGATGGCCCGCGCGCCGGTCTCGGCGGTGGGCGCGCGCAGGATCTCGATGCGTTCGATCTGGTCGGGCGCCAGTTGGTCGATGGAAAAGCCCGGCGGCATGCGGTCGCCGTCGATCAGGATCTGCGTGTAGCCGTTGCCCATGCCGCGCATGCGGATCTGCCCGCCGCGCCCCGGCCGCCCGCCCACGGTGACGCTGGGCAGGCGCTTCAGCACCTCGGACAGCGACAGGTCGCCGTACTGTTCGATGTCTTCGCGCGTGACGACGATCTTGGCGGCGGTGGACAGGCGGCGCTGCTCGACGGCGTCGCGCCGGCCGGTGACCTCGATGTGGTTCTGCGGCTCAACGCGGGCGGCAGGCGGCACGGCCGGCGCTGCGGGTTTCGCAGCGGGAGCCGGCTGGGGCTGGGGCTGGGGCTGGGGCGGAGTCTGCTCCTGCGCCGCGACGCCACCCGCGCGACAGGCGGCCAACAGCACGAGTGTGGTGACACGGGTTTTCATCGGGCTGATTGCAAGGCCGGCGTGTAAGCCCCGTGTGTCTGAAGTCGGGCACGGCGGGGTCGCGGGTCGCGCCCGCCCCCTGGGTCACGGGGGTGGCGGGCAAGCACGGGCAGGCGGGGCACGCATCTGGCTATACCGTTGGATACAAGTTGCTGCGGCGGCAGACGGGCACCCCCGTCGTTCACCGGCGCCCGTCAGCGGCCCACAACGCACCTTTTTCGTTCAACCAGGTAGCTCCATGCAGTTCCAAACCCGCAGTTTTGTCTTCGCCGGCGCTTGCGCCCTCACCCTGGTGTCCACCGCCAGCCAGGCTGTGGTCGTTTTCGACAACGTTTCGGCCGTGCAGGCCGCCACGCCAGGGGCCACCATCACCTCCACCGGCAGCACGCCCAACACCTTCATCGGTGACGCCTACACGCTGACGGCCGGCACCACGCAGATCACCGGCTTCGATGTGTTCTCGGGCAACCTGTCGGGTGTCACCTACACCGCCTTGAAGCTCAACGTCTATGTCTGGGGCGGTGTCAACCTGGGCGCGGCCAGCGTCGCCACGCCGGCCTTCAGCACCCTGCTGGGCAGCTACACCTTCAACAGCGCCGCAGGCAGCTACGCATCGGGCTTCTATTACAGCTTCCAGAACGCCGTCCCGGGTTCGGCACCGGCGCTGCTGTTGGCCGCGCCGATCGCCGTGCCGGGCACGGCCGTCGGCATCACCATCAACGTGCAGGGCACGACCGACGGCCTGACCTACGCCTCGGCCAACAGCCTGACGTCGATGATCACCACCGGCGTGCCCGCCACGGTCGGCAGCAATGTGTTCAACGGCTACTACCGCAATGCGGCCAGCGAGACCAACGGCAACTTCACGTCCACGCTGCGCAGCCTGGGCCTGACCAACCAGAGCATGGCGCTGCGCATTTATGGCGACGTCACGCCCGTGCCCGAAGTCAGCACCTGGCTGATGATGGGCCTGGGTCTCGCCGGCATCGGCCTGCTGGCCCAGCGCCGCCAGCCGCGCTGAAGCGCCCGCTACCGTCGAATGCACGCCGCCCTCGGGCGGCGTTTTTCATGGTGCCGGGGCTTGCGCCGACACCTGCATGTCGACCTTCACCTCGCCGGCCTTTTCGAAGCGCAGCGTCAAGGGGAAGCGGGCGCCGGCCTTCAGCGTCTGCGTCAGGCCCATGAACATCACATGGTTGCCGCCGGGCTTGAGTTCTACCGTGGCGCCGGCCGGGATGGCGATGGCTTCGATGGGGCGCATGCGCATCACGTTGCCGTCCATTTCCATGGTGTGCAGTTCCACCACTTTGGAAACCCCCGCGCTGGCCGACAGCAAGCGGTCGTTCGCGCTGCCGCCGGTGATCTTCAGAAACCCGCCGCCGCCCGACTGGCCGTTGACGGTGGGCCGTGCCCAGGCCGCTTCGACCTTGGGTGCTTTCGGGGCGGCCGAGGCTGCAGGTTGCGCCTGGGCGGCCAGGGCCCAGCAACTGCTGGCCAGGGCGATGAGCAGGGTGCGGCGGGTGGTGAACATGACGTCTCCTTCGATGGCAAATTGTGGTGCGTGCGGGCCCGACCGCATGGCAGATGGGTTCACAGGTCGAACCTCAGTTCTGCGCTGTAGGTGCGCTGTGGGTAAGGGTGGAAGTTCCAGTAGGTCTTGTTGTTCAGGTTGTCGATGCCCAGGGCCGCACTCCACTGCCGGTTGAACTTCCAGCGCACCCGGGCGTCGGTGGTGAAGGTGGGGCTGAAGCCCTGGTAAGCGTAGCCGTTGGGGTCGCTGTTGTTCAGCGTGCCGTACTGGGTGCTGCCGTAGCGGGCGCCGAAACTGGCGGTCAGCGCGGGCGTCAATTTGTAGTTGGCCAGCAGGCTGGCGCGCCACTTGGGCACGCGGGGCTGCTGCTTGCCGATGGTGTCGCCGGGCGTGCTGACGTAACTGCTGTTTTCCAGGATCTTCGAATCGGCGTAAGTCAGGCTGGCCTGCAGGTCCAGACCCTTGACCAGCAGGTCGGCCGCGTCCAACGCCATTTCCAGGCCGATGGTGCGGATGCGATCGATGTTCTGAACGCTGTTGACGGTGGGCGTGGTGCCCGGGATGGCCTGGCTGTACAGCGCGTCGGTGGTGGTCTCAACGAACAGTGTGGTGCGCAGGCGGTGCATGCCCAGCGTGAACTCGCCGCTGAGTTCGGTGGTCCAGCTTTTCTCGGGCTTCAGGCCGGGGTTGGTCACCGCATCCGTGCCGGCATTGCCCTGGAAGAGTTCGCCCACAGTCGGCACGCGCACCGCGCGGCCGGTGGACAGCTTGACCGCCACGCTGTCGCTGGCCTGCCAGCCCACGGCCGCCTTGGGCGACAGCCAGCTTTCGCTGCGGTCGGCGAAGATGGACGGCGTGGCCGCGCCGGTGGTGGCGTTGTAGGCCACCTTGCCGCCCTGGGTGGCGGTCCAGTGTTCCCAGCGGGCGCCCAGCACCGTCTTCCATTGCGGATTCAGCGTCCAGGCGTCTTGCGCGTACAGGCCTTGCAACCGGGTGTTGCCCCGGAAGCTGCTCACCGGCGAGGTGATGTCGCCATTCAGCCAGTCGGCGTTGTTGTCGATGCGCTGGCGCCAGGCGTAGCTGTCCTGCTGCACGCCAAAGTCCGCCAGGTGTTCGGCCGCAGGTCGCCAGATGCCCTTCAAGGCCAAGGTGTTCCAGCCGGTGCCGCCCAGATTGGTGGTGCGGCCGGCGCCGCCGGTGTCGGCCACCGGCTTGGCCACGGTGGGCGTGCGCGAGGTGTCCTTGTTGTAGTCGTACAGGCTGGCGGCGAATTCCCAGTCGAAGGCGCCGACCGCCTGGGTCTTGCGGCTTTGCACGCTCAGGCCGTGCATCAGGTGCGTCAGCGCGTCGCGGGTCTGGTTGAAGTCGCTGGCAGCCACGGTGTAGTTCTTGCCATCGATGGTCGCCACACCGCTCAGGAAGGGTGTGCCGTCGCTGACCTTGGTCAGGTAGCTGTGCGACTGCCCTTCGGTCTTGTTCTGCCACCAGCCCAGCGTGTACTGCGCCCGCACCGAACCACCGAAGTCGTAGGTCAGCTTGGCCTTGGCGTGGTCCTGCACGGTGCGGTATTGCGTGGCGTCGCCGATCAGGTACCAGGGGATGTTGCTCTTGTCGGCGCCCAGCACCGCGCCATTCACCGGCGTGCCGGCCGCCGTGGTGGTGGCGCTGACCAGCTTGGTCGGGAAGGTCAGCGGCTGGCCGTCGCTGTCCAGGTGGTTGATGTCCACCCACCACGAGAAGGCGCCTTTGCCCTCGCCCACGCGGTCGCCGATGCTGGCGCTGGCCTGCCCGCCGCCGTGGCTGCTGTGGCTGTTGTAGAGGTCGAACTGGTTGGCAAAGACGCCGACCTTGGCGTGGGCTTCGAACTGCTTCGGCATGCGCGTCACGTAGTCCACCACCGCGCCCACGCTGTTGCCGGGGTAGGCGGCGGAAAACGGGCCGTAGAGCACATCGATGCGGTCGATTTCCTCAGGCGTCACCAGGCCCCAGCGCGGCGTGAAGCCGGCACCGTTGCCCAGGTAGTTGGACAGCAGGATGCCGTCGGCGTAGACCATGCTGCGCGCACTGTTGCCGGTGCCGCTGGCGCGGCTGGACAGCACCGCGTGGTTGTAGTCGCCGATGTAGCGCTTGCGCACCAGCAGGCTGGGAAAGTACTTCAGCGCGTCTTCGCTGTCGGTGGCGTTGATCTTGGCTTCGACTTCGGCGCCGGTGATGCTTTCGATGGTCGTCGGAATCTGCGTGGGCAGGGAACTGGGGCGGCCGCCAGTGATGGTGATGATGCCGCCGGACTTGGTGGGGGCGTCGGTGGTCTGTGCGGCGACGGCGCTGGCCAGCAGCGTCAGGGTCAGCAGCGGTGCGCGCTTCATGACTGCACCCCCACTGCGCGCCGCGCGGCTTGCGATTCAACCAGCAACAGCAGCGCCAGGAAGGCCAGCAGCAGGGGCGCCAGCGCACACAAGGCCAGGCTCGCGGCCAGCGCAGGCCAACGCCAGGGCACGCTGCGCCAGGCCTGCGCCGGCAGCGCCACCAGGCCCAGCCAGCCGTTGGCGGCCCGCCGGCGCTTGAACCACATCACCCAGCCGGTGACGGTGGAGAAGATGACCGTCACGCCGAACAGCGCCAGCAGCAGCTGGTTCCACAGGCCGAATTCGCCGCGGTGAAACGGGATGCCGATGGCGGTGGCCTTGGCAAACACGGTCTGCTGCTGCCAGCCGGCGAAGAACAGCGTGCGGCCGCTGGTGGCGTCAAGTTGCAGGTCCAGCCGCTGCGTGGGCTGGCCCCGGTCAACGTTGCTGATGCGCCAGACACCCTGCGGGCCGCGCGGCGGGCTGATCTGCAGCGCGGCCTGCGGCGCCTGGCTGCGCGCGATGTCCCACACCGCCTGCCAGCCCAGCCGCGCGGCGCCTTCGGCCGGCGCTGACTTCAGGCCGGCCGGCGCACGCGGTGGCGCCTGGCCGATCTGGTCGCGCAGGCTGCGGATCTGGTCACCGGCGTAGCGGCTCCAGGTCAGCCCGGTCAACACGATGGCCAGGCTCATCAGGCCCAAGGCCAGGCCCGTGAAGGCGTGCCATTGCTTCCAGGCCACGCGGCCCCGCGCACCGGGCTTGGGCAGGAAGGCCACGCCGCGCCGGGGCCACGCCAGGATGCCGCCCGTGACCAGCATCACCAGCAGGCAGGTGGCAGCCCACTCGATCAGCCAGCGCCAGTTGTCGTTCTGCAGCAGCGACGAATGCAGGCGCTTGGCCCAGGTGCTGTAGCGGTCGATTTCGGCCTGCGTGCCCAGCACTTGCGCGCTGCCCGGGTCGATGTAGACGGTGGCACCGACCGGGATGCGGGGGCCGAAACGCGGCTCGGCGGTGGCAGCAGCAACAGCAACAGCAGCCGGCGCTACAGCCGGGCGGTGCCCGTCGTGCCCGGCGTGCGGGTCGTTCACCGGCAGCGCCACCGGCATCCCTGCCGCCATGCCGGCTGGCGGTGGCGCGAAGGTGGCCCGCAGCGTGTCGCCGGGTGCGCGGGGCGGCACCACGTTGCGCAGGCGCAGGCCGGCGGGGGCTGCGGCCTCGGCGGCCTGCACCAGGCGGTCCAGCGGCAACCAGGGAGCTGGGGCGACGGTGTCCAGGTGCGCGTCCTGCCAGGCTTCGACCTGGGGTGCGGCCACGTAGATCAGGCCCGTGACAGCGGCCAGCAGCAAGAAAGGGGTGGCCAGGATGGCGGCCAGGCCGTGTATGCGCCACAGGGCGCCACGGCGGGCGAATTCGGTATCCACGGGATGAACTCCTGCAGCACACGCAGCGGGGCTGCGCGGGCCGCGTCAACACGGCAAACGACAGGCACCCGGCGGGTGCGCTGTCAGCGGCGGACGGTCAGGAGCGGGAAGGCGGCCCGCGCGGCTGCGCGCTGCGCCACGCGTGCAGCGTGTGCGGGGCATGCAGGAAAGCCGCTGGCGGTGCGGCGCTGGCCAGGGCCAGCGGCAGTGCGGCCGGAGCGGCCGGGGGCAGCAGCGGCACGTCGAGGGACAGGACGCACAAGGGGCAATGCTGCAGGTGCAAAGCGCCTGCCGGGTCGGCGGCGGGCTCGATGGTGGTGTCGGCCAGCTTGCCGTCGGCATCCACCGCGATGCGCTGCGGGCCTTGTGTGGTGCAGACCTCGGCCCAGCCGCCGGCGCCTTGCCCCCGAACGTGGGCCCAGGCATGCGACAAGGTCGGCAACAGGGCCAGCGCCAGGATGGCGACAAGCGCGATCCAGGTCAGCGGGCGAAGTTGGGGGCGCAGGGCAAACACGGGACGTAGTTTAGTCGCTGGCCATAATCGGCCGATGGCGATCAAGACGGACGACTTCGGCCCTGTTTCAGGTGCAGCTCCCACCCCGGGCGGCGCATCTCGCGTCATCAGCGCAGCACCGGCTTCACCGAACGAAGAGGCCATAGAACGCGCCTTGCGGCCCAAGGGCCTGCAGGAATACGTCGGCCAGGTGAAGGCGCGCGAACAGCTGGAAATCTTCATCAGCGCGGCGCGCGGCCGCAACGAGGCGCTGGACCATGTGCTGCTGTTCGGCCCGCCGGGCCTGGGCAAGACCACGCTGGCGCACATCGTGGCGGCTGAGTTGGGCGTGAACCTGCGCCAGACCTCGGGCCCGGTGCTGGAAAAGCCGAAGGACCTGGCGGCCATCCTGACGAACCTGGAAAAGAACGATGTGCTGTTCATCGACGAGATCCACCGGCTGAGCCCGGTCGTCGAAGAGATCTTGTACCCTGCGCTGGAGGACTACCAGATCGACATCATGATCGGCGAAGGCCCGGCCGCGCGCAGCATCAAGCTCGACCTGCAGCCCTTCACGCTGGTCGGCGCCACCACCCGCGCCGGCATGCTGACCAACCCGCTGCGCGACCGTTTCGGCATCGTGGCGCGGCTGGAGTTCTACACGGCCGAAGAACTGACCCGCATCGTCACGCGCAGCGCGGGTTTGTTGAACGTGCCCACCGATGCCGCCGGCGCGCTGGAGATCGCGCGGCGCAGCCGCGGCACGCCGCGCATTGCGAACCGCCTGCTGCGGCGGGTTCGCGATTACGCCCAGGTCAAGGGCGACGGCCGCATCGACGCGGCCCTGGCCGACAAGGCGCTGAAGATGCTGGACGTGGACCCGCACGGCCTGGACGTGATGGACCGCAAGCTGCTGGAAGCCGTGATCCACCGCTTCGACGGCGGGCCGGTGGGGCTGGACAACGTGGCGGCGGCCATTGGCGAGGAGCCGGGCACCATCGAAGACGTGATCGAGCCCTACCTCATCCAGCAGGGCTACCTGCAGCGCACGCCGCGCGGGCGCATCGCCACCGCTGCGGCCTTCCGCCACCTGGGCCTGGCCCCGCCCGCGCGCACGTCGGACGAACTGTTCGATTCTTGAGGGTGGCACACCCCGGCGCGACGCGGCAAACCGGTGCGCGCGTGTGCAAGCTGGCACATCTGGTTGCGCTTTAGGGGTTCAGCGCCCGGCCTGCGGGCCGAAATGCAGGCAGTAGGCAGGCCTTTTCGATGGCCGTGGCGTGGCATGGGCCGCGCGGCGGTGGTCGGGGCCCTGCCGCCTGAAAGGTCTGCACCGATGAAACCGCTGATGGGCGCCACCACGCCGCCGCGCCGGGCCAAAAGGCAGCGCGGACTGACCCTGATCGAACTGATGATTGCCGTGGCCGTCGGCGCCATCCTGCTGGCCCTGGCTGCGCCCAGCTTCCAGCAGGCGCTGGGCAAGAACCGCCTGAGCAGCGCCGCCAGTGAGCTGACGGGCGCGGTGCAGCTGGCGCGCGCCGAAGCCATCCGCAACAACCGCCGCGTCACGCTGTGCCGTTCTGAAGACGGCAGCGCCTGCAGCGCCGGCAGTTCCAGCTGGCCGGGCTGGATCGTCTTCGTCGACACCGACAGCGACGGCGTGCGCGACAGCAACGAACCGGTGGTCAAGGCCGGCACCTTCGACAGCCCGCTGCGCGCGCTGTCCAGCGCCAGCCTGACCAGCGCCGGCGAACGCATCACCTTTCGCGGCGACGGCACGGCGCGGGCCGCCAACGGCCAGTCGCTGATGACCGGCACCTTGTCGGTGTGCCTGGCCGCCAACGATCCCGCCGAAAACGTGCGCGACGTGAGCCTGGCCTTCGGCAGCCGCACGGCCGTGCGCCGCCGCAACGCGGCCGGTGCCTGCAGCACGCCGAGCGATTCATGAAGGCCGGGCGCATGAAATCGCAGCCGCAAGCACAAGCGCAACCACAACGCCGGCCACGCGGCCAAGGCGGCGTGAGCCTGATCGAGGTGATGATCTCGGTGCTGATCGTCAGCCTGGGTCTGCTGGGCGCTGCGGCGCTGCAGGCCACCGCGCTGCGCAACAACCAGGGCAGCTACGAACGCACGCAGACGTCCATCCTGACGCAGGGCATCTTCGACGCCATGCGCGCCAACCTGGTGGCGGTGAACGCCAACAGCTACAACACCGGCACCTACATCTGCACCGCGCCGACGGCGGCCGGCCTGGCCAACAGCGACATCGCGCGCTGGATCAACACGCTGCAGACGCAGATCCACAGCGGTGCCTGCGGCAGCATCGTCTGCGCCGCCGGCGCTTGCACGGTCAGCGTGCGCTGGGACGACAGCCGCGCCACCGGCGGGTCCACCGCCCAGGTGGTTTCGATGAGGGCGCAGCTGTGAGGCACCTGCCGCTGCACCGCACCGGCACCCGAGGCTTCGGCCTGGTGGAAATGATGGTCTCGCTGGCCCTGGGCCTGCTGGTCGTCGGCGGCGCGATGGTGATGTTCATGGCCACCCGCCAGGCCAACGGCAGCACCGACAACCTGTCGCGCGTGGCCGAGTCGGTGCGCACCAGCCACGACCTGCTGACCCGCGAGGTGCGGGAAGCCGGTGGCACCCCGTGCGATGCGCAGCTGCTGGCCGGCAATGTGCTGAACGCCGCGCAAGGCGCCACACCGTCGTGGTGGGCGACCTGGGGCGAAGCGCTGCGCGGCTACACCGGCAGCACGGCCTTTCCCGGCGCAGCTTTCGGCAGCGGTGTGGCCGAGCGGGTCAGCGGCACCGAAGCCATTGCGGTGCGCTACGGCGCCGCGCTGGACAGCCTGAGCATCACCGCGCACGTCACCGCCACGCAGACCTTCACCACCAACATCAACAACCACGGCATTGCCGTGGGCGACCTGCTGATGGCCTGCAACTACCGCCAGGCGGCCATCTTCCAGGTCACGGCGGCGAACATCGCCAACGGCACTTTCGTGCACGGCACCGGCAGCGGCGTGCCCGGCAATTGCAGTGCCGGCCTGGGCCTGCCCACGCTGTGCGCGCCGGGCAGTTCGGTCTACCAGTTCTCGGCCGGTTCGCTGGTCGGGCGCTTCACGGCAGCCGGCTGGTACATCGGCAACAACGGGCGCAGCGACAGCGGCGGCCGTTCGCTGTACCGCGTGACGCGGCTGGGCGCCGAAGAGGTGGCCGACGGCGTGCGCAACCTGCAGCTGGGCTACCTGGTGGACGGCGCCGGCGACTACGTGGCCGGCAGTGCCGTGGCCGACTGGACCCGCGTCACCGCCGTGCGCCTGGACATCACCTACGAGGGTCCCGACGCCAACGTGGCCACCAACGGCAGCAGCACCAACGCCGGCCGCCTGACGCGCACCGTGGGCTTCACCATCAACCTGAGAAACCAGCAGCCATGAGCTTCAGCCCTCGCTTCCGTCAACGTCAGCGTCAACGTGGCGTGTCGATGATCGTCAGCCTGGTGTTGCTGGTCATCGTCACCCTGCTGGCGCTGGGCAGCATGCGCGGCGTGGTGCTGCAGTCGCGCATGAGCGGCACCACCACCGACCGCAGCCTGGCTTTCGAAGCCGCCGAGGCCGCGCTGCGCGATGCCGAGCGCCGCGCGGCGCTGGTCAGCAGCGCCAGCTTCCCGGTCAGCGGCTGCGGCGCCGGCTACTGCGCCACACCGGCCGCCGGCGACACGCCGCGCTGGCTGGACGACAGCTTTGCCGGCTGGACGAATTCCGCCGTCGTGGCACCCAGTGACGCCGCCACGCCCAGCGTCTTCGTCGAAGACATGGGCGACGCACCGAACTGGGCGGGCTGCGAATACGAAATCCCGCGCCAGCCCAACTGCAGCACGCGGCGCTACCGCGTCAGCGCCCGCAGCACCGCCGACGGCCGCGCCACCGTGCTGGTGCAAAGCCAGTTCGCAGCGCCCTGAAACACCACAGGCAGACCCCCGCCATGAAGCAACGCCCGCATCGCCCTCACCGTCCGCCCACCGCCCACCCGGCCGCCGCGCGGCGCCTGCGCCGCATGCAGGTCGTCTGCGCCACGGCCCTGCTGCTGGGCGCCCTGCTGGCCACGCCCACGCACGCCGACCTGAGCATCGGCAACAACCCGCTCTACCTGGTGGCGGCCAAGGCCAATGTGCTGATGGTGCTGGACAACAGCAACAGCATGGACGAAGGCCCCACCGGCGCGGCCAAGGGCAGCAACAGTTCTGAGAGCAAGAGCGAGATCGCGCGCAGCGTGATCCGCACGATGACCGACACCTACCGCAGCCGCGTCAACATGGGCTTGATGAGCTACAAGCTCAACACGCCGTCCAGTTCCTACCTGCACGACTCGCCCTACGACGTCAGCTTCAACCCGGCCCACTACGACCCCGCCTGGACCGGCAGCCGGGCCAGCGCCACGCACAAGCGCTTCCGCATGGCCAACCCGTCGGCGGCCGGCGAGTTCGTCTACTACAACGTCGGCCTGCCCTTCTACGACAGCAGCAACCAGGGCACGGCCTTCTGCTATTCGACCAAGGCCGACGCCTCGAACAACTTCGTCGACAGCAACGGCTGGGACAGCTACCGCTGCTTCACCAGCAAGACCGGCGCGTCCAACACGCTGCCCACCTGGGGCGACGGCGCATCGGAAGCCGCCAACGGCTGGTCGGGCTACTGGTTCGGCGGCACCTTCTCGTCCACCGACAGCGACTACGCCCAGGGCATCACCGACTTCGGCCGCTTCATCAGCTGGAAGGCCGTCGGCCCGACCTGGTTCCGCAACGACTCGCCGGGCCGGGGCTACCTGCAGGTGCCGCTGGGCGACCTGGGTTCGACGCAGGCTGCCGCCATCAAGACCAAGCTGGCCTGCAACGTGCCGGGCAACCCCGGCGCCTGCACCAGCACGGGCATCCAGAACGCCGGCCTGACCCCCATCGAGGGCACGCTGTACACCGCGCTGGACTACTACAAGGGCGGCTGGAACACCGCGTCGGAGGGCTACACGTCCAGCTGCTACCCGCTGCCGCAGTCCTGCGGCAAGAACTTCGTCGTGCTGCTCACCGACGGCCTGCCGTCGAACGACAAGAACGGCAACATCGTTTCCAACCCGGCCACGGCCATCGCAGCGGCCACCGCGGCCGCTGCCGCGCTGAAGGCCAAGGGCATCGAGACCTACATCATCGGTTTCGCCCTGCCCTACGGCACCGACCCGAACACGCTGAACACCATCGCGGTGGCCGGCGGCACCGACAAGGCCTACAACGCCGACGACTCGACCAGCCTGCAGGCCGCCTTCGACGACATCTTCACCGACATCTTCAAGAAGTCGTCGGCCTTCGGCTCGGTGTCGCAGAACTCGACCTCCATCAACACCGGCAGCCTGGTCTTCCAGGGCCGTTTCGACAGCACCGACTGGTCGGGTGAAATCGTGGCGCTGCGCCCCGAAACCAGCGGCACCCTGACCAACATCTGGAACAGCAGCGACACCGGTCGCGTGCCGGCCGCCGCCAGCCGCAAGATCTACACGCTGGTGCCGGGCAGCGGCGGTGTCGAATTCAAGACCCTGGCCGACCTGAGCGGCAGCCAGCAGTCCCTGCTGTCCACCCCCAACTGCAGCACCACGCTGACCGGCAACAGCTGCGCGCAGGCGCGCATCAACTGGCTGCGCGGCGACCGCACGCTGGAAGATCCGGCCGGCCCGATGCGCCGCCGCTCGCGCGTCTTCGGTGACGTGATCAGCTCGGCACCGTATTTCGTCAAGGCCAGCAACACGCTCTACGTCGGTGCCAACGACGGCATGCTGCACGCCATCGACGCCACCACTGGCAACGAGCGCTTCACCTACATCCCCAACGCCGTCTTCAGCAAGCTGGTCAAGCTGACCCAGTCCAGCTACGTGCACGACTACTACGTGGACGGCGAACTGGCCGTGTCGACCGAGTTTGAAACGCCGGGCAAGTCCATCCTGGTGGGCACGCTGGGGCGCGGTGGCAAGGCGCTGTACGCGCTGGACGTCAGCGCGCCGGCCAGCTTCAGCGCCAGCAAGGTGATGTGGGAATTCACCGATGCCGACCTGGGCCTGGCACTGGGCAAGCCGGTCATCGTGAAGCTGAACAACGGCCGCGCGGCGGTGATGATCGGCAACGGCTACAACAGCAGCAACGAGCGCGCCTTCCTGTTCCTGATCGACCTGATCGACGGCACGCTGATCCGCAAGATCGACACCGGCGCGGGCAGCAGCAGCGCCACCAACGGCCTGGCCACGCCGCGCGGTTGGGACCTGGACGGCAACGGCACGGTGGACCTGGTCTACGCCGGCGACCTGCTGGGCAATGTGTGGAAGCTGGACCTGACTTCGGTGACACCGTCGGTCTGGGCCAGCAGCTACACCGCCGACAGCAAGCCCGCGCCGATGTTCGTGGCCAAAGACAGCAGCGGCAACCGCCAGCCCATCACCGGCATGATCGGCGCGGGCATCGACGCGCGCAAAGGCGACCTCAATTTCGGCAAGCGCTTTGTCTTCTTCGGCAGTGGGCGCTACATCACCACCAGCGATGTGACCAACACCGCCGCGCAGTCCTGGTACGGGCTGATCGACGACGACGCGGTCATCACCGGCCGCAGCGAATTGAAGACCCGCAGCGTCGAGCTGGAAACCACCATCGGGACCAGCGCCGTGCGCTCGTTCTCGCTGGCCGTCAGTGGCGACATGGCCGGCAAGCGCGGCTGGTACATCGACCTGGTTTCGCCCACCACGGGCAACACCGGCGAGCGCATGGTGGGCGAGCACAAGTTCTTCGGCAGCGTGCTGCTGGCGTCCAGCATGGTGCCCAGCTCCGACGCCTGCACGCCGGGCGGCTCGGGCTACCTGAACGCCATCGACCCCTTCACCGGCGCCAACGTGGCCAACCTGTTCTTCGACGCCAACAACGACCTGCTGTTCAACGACAGCGACCGCATCGGCACCGCCAAGGTCGCGATCGGCTCGATCAGCCCGGGCATCAACCTGCCCAGCGACGCCATCCTGATCGGCAACCGCCTGGTCAGCAGCGGCACCAGTGGCGACATCCGCAGCCTGAGTGTCAACAACCCGGTCCGCAATGGCCGCATTTCCTGGCGTGAAGTGGTGAACAAATGAAATCCATGCACGGTTTTTCGCTGATCGAACTGATGATCACGGTGGCCATCGCGGGCATCCTGCTGTCGGTGGCGCTGCCCAGCTACCAGTCGCAGGTGCTGCGCACCAAGCGCGCTTCGGCCGCCGGCTGCACGATGGAACTGGCGGCGTTCATGGAGCGTGTCTACGCCAGCAACATCCGCTACGACCAGAACGCCGGCGCCAGCACGGTGCTGCCGTCCACCCCCTGCCGCAGCGACCTGAGCAGCAGCTACAGCTTCGCCTTCGCGGCCTCGCAGCCGCAGGCCCGCACCTTCACCATCAACGCCGTGCCGACCGGTGTGCAGGCGACCAAGGACGCCCGCTGCGGCACGCTCAGCATCAACCAGGCGGGCACCAAAGGCGTGTCGGGCACCGACCCCGTGACGCAGTGCTGGCGATGACATGAACTACGGCCGCGCCGGCCCCGGCGCGGCCACATCGAAGTGACTGGTGTCGTTCCAGCCCACCAGGCTGAAGCCTTCGGGTGTCCACAGCAGGCGGTTGATGGTGGCGTTGGCGACCTGCCAGGTGCGCGGGGCGCGCAGGTCGATGTGGCAGGCGGCGCGGTACAGGCAGTCCAGCACGCCACCGTGGGCGACGACGGCCAGCGTCTGACCGGCATGGCGTTCCGCCAGGGCCTGAACGGCCTGCACGCTGCGGTCGTAGAAGGCCTGCAGGGCTTCGCCGCCACCGGGGCGGAAATCGGGTTCGCGCAGGCGCCAGCGCAAGGTGTCTTCGGGCCAGCGCGCTTCGATCTCGGCGTAGGTGCTGCCCTCGAAATGACCAAAGCCGCGTTCGCGCAGCGCGGCGTCCATTTGCACGTCCAGCTTGATCGCTGCGGCCAGCGGCGCGGCGGTCTGGCCGGCACGCCGCAGGTCGCTGCTGTACAGCGCCTGGATGCCCTCGGCCTGCAAGGCCAGCGCCACGCGCTCGGCCTGCCACAGGCCGGTGGCGTCCAGCGGGATGTCCAGCTGGCCCTGGATGCGGGTCTCGGCGTTCCAGGCCGTCTGGCCGTGGCGCAGCAGGAAGAGTCGGGTAGGGTCCTGCATCAGCGCGGGGCGCGATCGGGCGTTCAGTGCCCGGCCGACAGCAGGCGCTGGTTCAGCGTGTAGGTGCCGCTGAAGGTGGCTTCGCCCAGCACGCGGCCGACCAGCTTGTCGCGCACCTGCGCACCGCTGAACACGCCGTCCAGCGGCAGGCGCGGCACGGCCACCGCGTACAGCGTGAAGACGTAGTGGTGGATCAACGCGTCGTTGTAGGGCGGGAAGGGTCCGTCGTAGCCGAAGTAGTTGCCGGCCATGGCCGGGTTGCCGGCGAACCAGCCGGTGTAGTCATTCAGCCCGTGGCGGCCGCCCAGCAGCGCTTCGGGCCCGGGCTTGCCGCGCGGGGTGAAGCCCTGGCTGAAAGCGCCCTCGGCGATCTCGGTGACGCTGGCCGGCAGGTCGACCAGCACCCAGTGGAAGAAATCCTGGCGCGGCAGGTCGGCCGGCACTTCGCGACCGGGCTGGTTGACGTCGTCGCCGCGCGTCGGCACGTCGAAGTCGTGGCAAATCAGCACCAGCGATTGCGCTCCGGGGGGCACTTCGCTCCAGGCCAGGTGCGGGTTCAGGTTGTCGCTGAAGGTGGCGCCCCCGGCACCATCAGGCCGGCCCGCCGCATAGCGGGTGGGGATGCGGTCGCCATTGGTCCAGCTGTCACTCCAGAGTTTCATCGGCGGGCTGCTTTCTCGTTCGGGTCTTGCGGGTCTTGCTGATCAAGCGGGCGCGGCTCAGACGCCCCAGACGATGCGGGCGTCGGCGGCCTGGGCGCGGCGCAGCATCTCGACCATCGGCCACAGGCGCTGGCGCAGGCCGACAGCGGCTGCCGGGCTGTCGCCGTCGGCCTCGTCGGCGGGCGCTTCGGCGGCCGCGATGGCGGCTTGCAAGGTCTGCACCAGGGCCGGCATGTCGGCCGGTTCGAAGACGCCCTGGGCGGCCGGCTCGCGGCCCAGCAGGCGCAGCAGCTGGTCGCCCTGGGGGGCCAGCATGATCACGTCACCGGCGGCCGGGCTCTTGAACTTGTAGATCATGGCAACAGGGCGTGCATGGAAGCTCCTTCAGCCGCCAATTGTGACCGCTGCATGAAGCCCGCAGCCGCAGGCGGCGGGGCCGCGCTGGCGAGCCGCTCCGGCGACGCTCAGGTGCCGACCAGGCGGATGCGTGGCACCGGCGGCGGCGGTGCGGTCTGGTCGTGCTTCAAGCGGGCCTCGAAGCTCAGGGTGTCCAGCGCCGGCGCGACCAGGAAGCCCTGGAATTCGTCGCAGCCGGCGTCTTGCAGGAACTGCCGCTGGGCTTCGGTTTCCACGCCCTCGGCGATGACTTTCTTGCCCAGGGCGCGGGCCATCTGCAGGATGGCGCGGACGATGGCCGCGTCGCTGTCGTCGGCGGGCAGGCCCATGACGAAACTGCGGTCGATCTTCAGCTTGCCGATGGGGAAGCGCTTCAGGTAGCTGAGGCTGGAATAGCCGGTGCCGAAGTCGTCGATGGAGGTCTGCACGCCCAGGCGTTCCAGCGCGTGCAGGCGGGTCAAGGCGTCTTCGGCGTCGTGGACCAGGATGGACTCGGTCAGCTCCAGTTCCAGCAGCTGCGGCGGCAGGCCGCTGATGGCCAGCACGCTGGCCACGCGGTCGACGAAATGCGCCTGCTGGAACTGCAGCGCCGACACGTTGACGGCAATCGGCAGCGACAGGCCCTTGCTGTGCCACAACGCAGCCTGGCGCACGGCCTGGCTCAGCACCCAGTCGCCCAGGGCGACGATGAAGCCGCTGTCTTCGGCCACCGGAATGAAGCGGCCCGGCGGGATTTCGCCCATCTCGGGGTCGCGCCAGCGCAGCAGCGCTTCGGCGCCGACGGTGGCGCCCGTGCGCAGGTCCACCTGGGGCTGGTAGTGCAGGCGGAAACGGCCGCTGACCAGGGCCTGGCGCATGGCGTGGTCCAGCCGCATGTGCAGACGGCGGTCGCCTTCGGCACGGGCTTGATGCAAACGAAAGGCGGCGCGCCCGCCGTGCTTGGCCGCGCGCATCGCGGCTTCGGCGTGGCGTGACAGGTCGTCGATGCGCTGGCCGTGCGAAGGCGCCAGCGCCAGCCCGATGCTGCAGGTCAGCGTGAAAGGCGCGCCGTCCACATTGCAGGGCTGGGCCACCACGTTCAGCACGCGCCGGGCGGTGGCTTCGGCGGCGGCCTGGTCGGCGTTGGCCACCAGCACCGCGAACTGGTCGCCACCCAGGCGGGCCAGCACGTCGTCGTGGCGCAGACAGGCCTGGATGCGCTGGCCCACGGCCAGCAGCACGCGGTCGCCGGTGTCGTGGCCCAGGCTGTCGTTGATGTGGCGGAAGCGGTCCAGGTCGATGTAGAGCAGCGCAAAGGCGTTGCCGTCGCGGCGCGCCGCCGTGGCCGCCAGGTCGATGCGGGCGGCCAGGCCGGCGCGGTTCGGCAAACCGGTCAGCGCGTCATGCAGGGCCAGGGCTTCGACGCGCTCTTCGGCCATCACGCGCGCCGTCAGGTCGCGGAAGGACCACACGCGGCCCTGTGTGCGGCCGTTGCTGACCAGCGGCCGCGTCACCCGTTCCAGCACCCGGCCGCTGCGCAGTTCGATGCGGTCGCCGGCGCTGCCCAGGGCGGCACGCTGCAAGGCTTCCAGGCGCTCGGTGTAGCCCGGCTCGTTGTGGTGGGCGCCCGAGGGCGGCAGCACCTGCCCGGCCATCCAGGCCTGGATGGCGCGGTCGCTGTCGCCGCCGCTGCCGGCTTGCAGCAGCGCGGGCGGCAAGGCCCAGATGTCGGCAAAGCGCTGGTTGAAGGCGCGCAGCCGGCCGTCCAGCCCGGTGACCAGGATGCCGTCGGCGGTGGCCTCCAGCGTGGCCTGCAGTTCGGCCAGCAAGCGGTCGCTCTCGTCCTGCGTGGCGTGTTCGGTGCTGCGGTCGCACAGCATGACCAGCGCGTGGGTGGCCGGTTCGCTGTCGTTGCGGATCAGGCCGATGCTGCGCAGCGCCGGGTGCACGCGGCCATCGGCGCCGGCGTACACGGCTTCCGAATGCAGGTTGTCGGCAACGCCGGCGGCGGCGTCGGCCCACCAGGCCGCGTCTTCGGGCGAATTCGCCAGGTCCAGCGCAGCGGCGCCCAGCAATTCGTGCAGCGGCCGGCCCAGGAAGGCCGCCGCGGCGACGTTGGCGGCCACCACGCGGGCGTCGGCCAGCGCCACCACCCAAGCCGCGTGCGGCAGGCCGTCCAGCAGACGGCCCCAGCCTTCACCGGTGGGGCTGGACCGTGGCGCGCCGGCCCGCATCACGCGGCCAGCGCCTCGGCGCGTTGTTCGCGGGCGATGGGCTCGAAATAGTAGGCCACGCGGGGGCGCGGGTCCAGCGACTGCAGGGCCGCGCTGGGCACCTTGGCCGGGGCCAGGCTGCGGCGTATGCCCAGGTCGGGCAGTTGCTCCAGGTCCAGCAATTCGGTGGCCGCCGGCGCCGCGCCGCGCGGCTGGGCCGATGCCGATGCAGCCAGGTTGTGCACCAGCACGCGCGGCTTCAGCGGGCGGCTGGAATTCACGCCCACCACCATGGCGTAGCGGTCGTCGGTCAGCTGCACCAGCGAGCCCGCCGGGTAGACGCCCATCATGCGGATGAAGGTGTTCAGCACCGTGGTGTCGTAGCGCTGGCGGCCCTGCGCGAACAGCATGGCCACGGCCTGGTGGGGCGTCATCGCCAGCGCGCTGGAACCGGGGTTGCACAGCTTGTCGTAGCGGTCGACGATGGCCACGATGCGGGCGCCCATCGTCATGCGGTCGGCACCCATCTGGGTCGGGAAGCCGGAACCGTCGGCGTGTTCGTGGTGCTGCGCCAGCACGGCCATCGCGCCGGGCGCCAGGCCCATGCGGCGGCCGTGGGCCACGCCCTTGACGACGTGCTCACGGTAGGCGGCCATCTCGCTGCTGCTGAAGCCGTCGTCGCCATGGCGGTAGCGCTCGGCCACATCCTGCTTGCCCACGTCGTGCATCAGCGCACCGACGCCCAGGTCGGCCAGTTCTTCGGCGTCCAGGCCCAGCGTGCGGCCGATCAGCAGCGCGATGACGGTGACGTTCAGCGCATGCGCGGCGTTGCGGTCGCCGCCACCCGAGACCAGCCGGATCCCCACGACTTCGGCGGCCAGCATTTTGTCCAGCATGGCCTGGGTCAGGCGGCGCGACGTGCTGCCGGCTTCCTGCGGGCGGGCGGCCAGCGCGTCCATCGCGCCGCGCCAGGCATTCGACGCTTCGCCGTACTGGCGTTCGCACACGCGGGCCGATTCACGCTGGGCGGCCAGCCATTCGGCACGCGATACGGCCAGGCGTTCTTCGCTGCTCAGCGCAGGGGCGGCCGGTTCGGCGGCCGCAACGGCAACGGCAACGGCATCGGCAACGGCATCGGCATCGGCAGTCGAAACCGCCGCGTCGCCAGGCTCGGCGGGTGCCGCAGCCAGCACACTCTTTTCGGGCACCCAGCGCACGCGGCCCAGACCCAGGCCGCGCAGGGTCTGGATCTGGTCGGGCCCGGCGATGCGGAAACTCGACAGCGGGAAGGGGTGCGAAAGCCAGCCGCCTTCCAGCTGGATGTACATGCCGACGCGCAGCTCTTCGACAGCAATGGGTGTGGCGGCCATGCGGACCTCGATCAATAGGCTTGGGGGTGCGGCCAGTCCGTGCCCGCCCGATGGCTGGTTTTCGGGCGTTGGCGGGTCAACTTGAGTGGACAGGGCCTGGCCGCCGCAGGGGTGTGCAATGCTTACCTTGAAAACCACTCCATGAAGGACGCCCCATGCGCACCCAAGTCGCCATCGTCGGCGCCGGCCCGGCCGGCTTGTTGCTCGGCGCGCTGCTGCACCAGGCCGGCATCGCCAACGTCATCATCGAACAGCGCAGCCCCGACTACGTGCTGGGCCGCATCCGCGCCGGGCTGCTGGAACAAGGCACCGCCGACCTGCTCATCGAAGCCGGCGCCGGCGCGCGCCTGCAGCGCGAGGGCATTCCGCACGACGGCGTCGAACTGGCCTTCAACGGCACCCGCCTGCGCGTGGACTTCCAGGCCCTGACCGGCAAGCGCATGACCATTTACGGCCAGACCGAAGTCACGCGCGACCTGATGGACCACCGCACGGCCCTGGGCCTGCCCACCGTGTACGAGGCCCAGGACGTGAAGCCGCACGGCTTCGACGGCCAGCACCCCTGGGTGACCTACCGCAAGGACGGCGTTGAACACCATCTGGCCGCCGACTTCATCGCCGGCTGTGACGGTTTTCACGGCATCTGCCGCGCGGCCTTGCCGGCCGGCGCGGTCAGCACCTTCGAAAAGATCTACCCCTTCGGCTGGCTGGGCATCCTGTCCGACACGCCGCCGGTCAGCCACGAACTGATCTACGGCCAGGGCGAACGCGGCTTCAGCCTGGCCACGATGCGCAGCAACACCCGCAGCCGCTATTACCTGCAATGCCCGCTGGACGACGACATCGCGGCCTGGACCGACGCCGCCTTCTGGGCCGAACTGAAACTGCGCCTGCCGCCCGACATGGCCGAGCGCCTGGTCACTGGGCCGTCCATCGAAAAAAGCATCGCGCCGCTGCGCAGCTTCGTCGCCGAACCGATGCGCTTCGGACGCCTGTTCCTGGCCGGCGACGCGGCGCACATCGTGCCGCCGACGGGCGCCAAGGGGCTGAACCTGGCGGCGTCGGACGTGGCCCTGCTGTCGCGTTCGCTGGTCGATTTCTACAGCGGCAAAGGCGGCAACACGACGGGTCTGGACCACTATTCGCAGCGCGCGCTGGCCCGCGTGTGGAAGGCCGAACGCTTCAGCTGGTGGTTCACCTCGCTGATGCACAACTTCCCGGAAACGGGCGGCTTCGGTTCGCGCATGCAGCAGGCCGAATTCGACTACCTGTGCGGGTCCGAGGCGGCGCAGCGGGTGCTGGCCGAGAACTACGTGGGCTTGCCGCTGGACGCTTGACGTGTCGCACAGTTGGTATAAAACTTTATACCAATGGGCTTGACCCCCGACGACAAAGAGATCCGATGGGTCGGTACGGCCTACGACGATCTCGTCGCGTTTCCGAAGGCCGCTCGGAAGGCGGCGGGTTTCGAACTCTGCAAGGTGCAAGCCGGGCTTGATCCGACCGACTGGAAGCCCTTCAATGAGATCGGTGCTGGAACCCGAGAGATCCGCATCAGCGACAGCCAGGGCATCTTCCGGGTGATGTACGTTGCCAAGTTCGAGGAAGCGGTCTATGTCCTTCACTGCTTCCAGAAGAAGACTCAAGCCACGGCCAAACGCGACAAGGACATTGCAATGGCGCGATACCGCGCCATTGTGGAAACCAGAAAGATGCAGCGATGACGATAGACACTGAAATCCGCCACGTGACGAAAGTGGGCGCGAATCTGTTTCTGGAATTGGGCTTCTCCGCCGCAGAGGCCAAGAAGCTGGGTGCCGCCTCTCGCAAGCAGATCAACGACACACGGGCACTCAAACAGCAACTGATGGTCGAACTCGCGAACTGGATCACTGAGCACCAGCTGAAACAGGCCGACGCAGCGCAGATCCTGATGGTGTCGCGCCCGCGTGTGTCCGACGTCGTGAACCAGAAAACCGCCAAGTTCACGATCGACACGCTGGTCGAAATGCTCAGCCGCGTGGGCAAGCCCGTGCGCTTGGCTGTGGGCTGATGCTGCAACTGCAGTTGCAGTTGCAGCCGGAAACCTCATGAGCACCGTGCGCGGGCGCTTCTTCACGCAGTCCGCACCGCCGCCGTAGACCCCCGCACCACCAGTTCCGGCCGCAGCACCACCGTCGACGCCGTGCCCGGCACACCCTGCAGCGCTTCCAGCAACAGCCGCGCGGCGCGGTAGCCCATTTCGTAGTGCTGGATGCGCACGCTGGTCAGCGGTGGGCTCAGCTGGGCCAGCAGCGGCATGTCGTTGTGGCCGATCAGCGAGACCCGTTGCGGCACGGGCAGCCCGGCGCGCTGCAGCACCTGCAGGGCACCCAGCGCGATCAGGTCGTTGGCGGCCACCACGGCGGTGAAGGCAGGCCCGCTGCCCGCCGTCGACATCAGACCCCGCGCCTTGCCGCGCGGCTTGGCAGCCAGCAATTGCGCCATCGCGGCATCACCGGCTTCGATCGAATAGGCCGTGCAATCGACGATGCCGGCCGGCTTCAGGCGGTGCGCCTGCAGAGCTTGTTCGAAGCCGACACGCCGTGCCTGCCCGGTGCTGTAGCCCGGCGGGCCGGCCAGGTGGGCGATGTGGGTGTGGCCCAGCGCCACCAGGTGGTCCACGGCCAGGCGCATGCCCAGGCTGTCGTCGCTGATGACGGCCGGCAACTGGGCGCGGCCGGCGGCGCCTTCGCTGCCGTCGGCCTTCGCGTCGAACTTCGCGTCGTTCGTGCGGTTGACCAGCACGATGCGCGCACCGCTGCGCCTCAGGCCGTCCAGCCAGGCGTCGTCGCGCAGCGCGGTGGCCACCAGGAAGCCTTCCACGCGCTGCGCCTGCATGCGCTCCACGGCCATCTGCGCGGCGGCCACGCCACCGTCGTGGCGGGCGGTGTTGGCCAGCAGCGCGAAGTAGCCCTCGGCGTCCAGCGCGTCTTCGATGCCGCGCAGGATGGGCGGGAACACCGGGTTGGTGATGTCGGGCAGCAGCACACCCACGGTGCGGCTGCGGCCGGTTGAAAGGGCGGCGGCGGCGCGGTTGGGCCGCCAGCCCAGTTCACGCGACGCGGCTTCCACCTTGCGCAGCAGTTCGGCGCCGATGAGGTGGCGGCGCGCCGGGTCCATCGCGCGCGAGACGGTGCTCTTGTGCACGCCCAGGTGCAAGGCGATGTCGTGGATGGTGGGCCCGGCCGAGGCCGATTTGGTGCGCGCCATGCGGGCATGCTAGTGCAACCGGTCCACACCGCCACGGGGCTCTTGTGGCAGGGCCCGATTGACGGTGACCGCCACCGAACCTATATTGCGTGCAACCGGTTGCAACTTCTTGCAGCCCCACTGAACCGCAAGCCATGACCGCACAGCCGCTGCCCACCACCCCCGAAAGCCTGCTGCCGCTGGTGTTGCAGGCCATGGGCCGCGCGCCCGACGCGCGGTTGCGCGAACTGATGGCTGCGCTGACCACCCACCTGCACCAGTTCGTGCTGGAAACCCGCGTGACCGAGGCCGAATTCGAACGCGCCGTGGCCTTCCTGATCGGCATTGGCCAAGCCACCGGCGAGACCAAGAACGAGGTCATCCTGGCCAGCGACCTGCTCGGCGTTTCCACGCTGGTGGCCATGCTGAACAACCCGCCCAGCGCGAACCAGCCCGGCGCGACCGAATCGCACGCCGCCTTGCTGGGCCCGTTCTGGCGCCTGCACGCGCCGCGCTGCGCAGCCGGCGACAACATCGCCCGCAGTGGCACGGCCGGCACGCCGCTGGAAGTCAGCGGCACCGTGCACGACGCCGCCGGCCGGCCGCTGGCCGGCGCGCTGGTGGACGTGTGGCAGGCCTCGCCCGTGGGCCTGTACGAGAACCAGGACGACAGCCAGCCCGACATGAACCTGCGCGGCTGCTTCACCACCGACGCGCAGGGCCGCTACCACCTGCGGTCGGTGCACCCGGCCGGCTACCCGGTGCCCACCGATGGCCCTTGCGGCGAACTGCTGCGCGCCCAGTTGCGCCACCCCTACCGCCCGGCCCACCTGCACTTCATGGTCTCGGCCCCTGGCCACCGCGTGCTGATCACCCAGGTCTTCGCCGACGACAGCGAAACGCTGCACAGCGACCCGGTGTTCGGCGTCACCGCGCCGCTGGTCGGCCACTTCGAACGCGTGCAGCGCGACGGGCAGACCGTGGCGCTGCTGACGCACGACTTCCACTTGCTGGCCGGCGAAACCGTGTTCCCCCATCCCCCGATTCCCTGACCCAGCCATGACCACGCCCTCCGACTTCTCCCCCACCGACCGCCTGGACGGCCGCGTCGCCGTCATCACCGGTGGCACCGGCGCCATCGGCCTGGCCACCGCGCTGCGCTTCGCCAAGCTGGGTGCGCGCTGCGTGCTGGTGCACCGCAGCGGCACGCCCGATGCCGCACTGGCCCAGCTCGCCGCGCTGCCGGCCGTGCCCGGCGGCGCCCACTTCGGCCTGCGCGCCGACATCACCGACAGCCCCAGCCTGCAGGCCGCCGCCGCCGCCGTGGCGGCGGAATGCGGCGGCATCGCGCACATCCTGGTCAACAGCGCCGGCCACACGAAAGCCGTGCCGCCGGGTGACCTGGACGGCCTGACCGACGAACTCATCGACGACATCCTGCGCGTCAACTTCCGCGGCGTCTTCGCCACCATCCGCGCCTTCGCGCCACTGCTGAAAGCCTCGGGCGACGGGCTGGTGGTCAACATCTCGTCCATCGCCGGCTTCACCGGCAGTGGCAGCAACCTGGCCTATTCCGCCGCCAAGGCCGGCATCGACGTGGTGGGCGACGCACTGGCCCGCGCGCTGGCACCGGCGGTGCGGGTGATCTCGGTGTCGCCGGGCGTGGTGGACAGCGGTTTCGTGCCCGGCCGGGGCGCGGAATTCAACGCCAAGGCGGCCGCCACCATGCCGCTGCGCCGCGTGGGCACCGTGGACGACGTGGCCGCCGCCGTGCAGGCCTGCGCCACCACGCTGCGCTACGCCACCGGCACCCGCATCGTCGTGGACGGCGGGCGGCATCTCTAAAAACCCGACGGAACCCTAGGCATGACCAAAACCCTGCTCACCTGCGCCGTCACCGGCAACATCACGCAACCGTCGCAGACGCCGCATCTGCCGATCACGCCGGAACAAATCGCGAACGAGTGCCTGGCCGCCGCCGCCGCCGGCGCGGCAGCCGTGCACATCCACGTGCGCGACCCGGCAAGCGGCAAGCCGTCGATGGAGGTCGAGCTGTACCGCGACGTGGTCGACCGCATCCGCAAGGCCGACGCCGAACTGATCATCAACCTGACCACCGGCCCCGGCGGGCGCTTCGTGCCCAGCGCCGACAACCCGCGCGTGGCCGCGCCGGGCAGCACGCTGCTGCCGCCGCTGGAACGCATCCGGCACATCCAGGCGCTGAAGCCCGACATCTGTTCGCTGGACCTGAACACCATGAACTCGGGCCCCGACGTGGTGATCAACACGCCGCGCAATGTGCGCATCATGGCCACGGCCATGCGCGAAGCCGGCGTCAAGCCCGAGCTGGAAATCTTCGACAGCGGCGACATGCACCTGGCGCTGGATTTGATCGCCGACGGCACGCTGCAGGGCCCCGGCATGTGGACCTTCGTCACCGGCGTGAAGTACGGCTTCGGCTTCACGCCGGAAACGCTGCTGTACGCGCGCAGCCTGCTGCCGGCGGGCGCCATCTGGTCGGCGTTCGGCATCGGCCGGCATGAATTCCCGGCGGTGGCCATGGCCTGGCTGGCGGGCGGCCACATCCGCGTCGGCATGGAAGACAACATCTACCTGGAAAAAGGCGTGCTGGCGCAGAGCAACGCCGACCTGGTGAGCAAGGCCAGGCGCATCGTGCAGGACCTGGGTGGCGAGCTGGCCAACCCGCGCGAGGCGCGGGCCCTGCTGGGCTTGCCGGCAGCGGTTTGACGACGAGGCCTGATGCGATGACCTTGACCGTGAAAACCGGGCTGGCGGTGCGTGTGCACGCCAAGGCCGCGAACATCGACGCGCTGGCGCCCACCATCGCCGCGCAAGACCCGCCACAGCCCGGCCCCGGCCAGGCGCTGGTGCGCGTGGCCGCTGCGGGCGTGAACCCCAGCGACGTGAAAGCCGCGCTGGGCCTGATGCCGCAGGCGGTGTGGCCGCGCAGCCCGGGCCGCGACTTTTCAGGCACCGTGGTCGATGGCCCGGCCGAGTGGCGCGGCAAGGCCGTCTGGGGCTCGGGCGGCGATCTGGGCATCACGCGCGACGGCACGCACGCCGCCTGGCTGTTGCTGCCGGTTGCGGCGCTGCGCGAGAAGCCGCTGCGGCTGAGCTTCGAGGAAGCCGGCAGCGTGGGCGTGCCTTTCGTCACCGCCTTCGAGGGCTTTCGCCGCAGCGGCCAGCCGCAGCGCGGGCAGGTGGTGGCGGTGATGGGCGCCAACGGCAAGGTCGGGCAGGCAGCGGTGCAGCTCGCGGCGCAGGCCGGCGCCAAGGTCATCGCGGTGCAGCGGCAGGCCGGGCCCTACGGCAGCTTCGCGGCCGGGCCGGTGGACGTGATCGACGCGCGCCACGAAGACGTGGCCGCGCGCATCCGCGAACTCAGCGGCGGGCGCGGGGCCGACATCGTCTACAACACCGTCGGCAGCCCCTACTTCGCCGCCGCCAACGCGGCCATGGCCAAGGGCGCGGCGCAGATCTTCATCGCCACCGTCGAACGACCGGTGCCCTTCGACATCTTCACCTTCTACCGGGGCATGCACACCTTTGTCGGCATCGACAGCCTGGCTTTGGACTGCGTGGCCGCCGCCGAAAGGCTGGACGCGATGCGCGCCGGTTTCGACGCCGGCACGCTGCAAGCCTTTCCCATCGACGACAGCGCCACGCACGACTTGAGCGATGCCTTGGCCGCCTACCGCAGCGTGCTGGGCG
>JANPHI010000047.1:0-26564 GCA_031424355.1 Betaproteobacteria bacterium | reverse complement strand
CGCTGCCGCCACCGCCGCCCACCTGCCCGGCCACGGCTTTGTCGAAGTGGCCGACTCGCGCGGCGAATCGGCTTACGTCGTCGATGTCGGCCCCTTCTACCTGGCCAGCATCGTCGAATGCCTGGGCAGCAAGACCCTGGTGGCCGACGAGATGCAGCAGCTCACCGGCCGCCCGTGGTACGCCGGCATTGCGCAAGACACCATCGCGATGGCCATCAACGACCTGATCACCGTGGGCGCCACGCCGCTGGTGGTGCAGGCCTACTGGGCCGCCGGCGGCCGCGACTGGTTCAAGGACGGCGCGCGCGCGCAGGATCTCGTGGCCGGCTGGAAGGCCGCCTGCGATGTCTGCAAGGTGGCCTGGGGCGGTGGCGAAACGCCGGCGCTGGCGGGCATCGTCGAGGCCGGGCGCATCGACCTGGCGGCGTCTTGCACCGGCCTGGTCAACCCCAAGCAGCGCCTGAGCCTGGGCGAAAAGCTGGGCCCGGGCGACGCCATCGTGCTGCTGGCCAGCAGCGGCATCCACGCCAACGGCCTGACGCTGGCGCGCAAGCTGGCCGAACGCCTGCCGCAGGGCTACCTGACCGAGATCGAACCCGGCTTGAGCTACGGCGCCGCGCTGCTGGCGCCGACCACGCTGTACTCACCGGTGACGGAAGCGCTGTGGGCCGCCGACATAGCCGTGCACTACGCCGCCAACATCACCGGCCACGGCTGGCGCAAGCTGCTGCGCCACCCCAAACAACTGGCTTACCGCATCCACACCGTGCCGCCGGTGCCGGCCGTGCTGCGCACCATCCAGCAGCTGGCCCAGCACGACGACGCCGAGGCCTACGGCACTTTCAACATGGGTGCCGGCTTCGCGCTCTTCGTGCCCGCGGCCGACGCCGAACGCACCGTGGAAGTGGCCCGCTCGTGCGGCGTGCCAGCCTGGGTGGCGGGGGTGGTGGAAGCGGGCGAGAAAGCGCTGTTCATCGAACCGCTGGGCGTGACCTTCGGCGGCGACGCGCTGCAGTTGCGCTGATCCGCGACGGGGCCATCAGACCCCCGGGCGCGGCCCGTTTAGAATCCGCATCGCCGGGCCTCCCCGCATGGAAGCGCGCCCAACCGGGTCAGGTGGGGAACCAAGCAGCCCTTAGCGTTGCAACCAGTGTCGGGGTTAAGGCTCGGCACCTTCCACAGCCGCCGTTGCAGGCCCAGCGCCTCCGGCCTGGCGCCTGAAGGCGACCATCAAGCCGTGCGGCCGAAGGCCAACGTGACCTGGTCGCGCAGCGCACGCACCAGGGTCAATTCCTTTTCCCCCAGCACCAGGCTGCCGACACGCGCCTTGTCAGCGTAGATCAGGCCGATGCAACGGCCTTTGACCATCAGCGGCAGCAGCAGAAAAGTCGGCGCGTCGATGCGTCTTCGGTACCAGCCGGGCAGGCGGGCGGCGACCTTGCCGGCGTCGGCCACCAGCAGGTCGGCCCCACGCGCGCACAGCACGGCGAAAAGGTCGTTGGTGGCGGCCGCATCGGGTGTGAAGCGGAAGGCGGTGCTCAGTTCACCGCCGCCCGGCCCCAGGCCCAGCCGGCCGACAAGGCGCCCGCCCTGCCCCGGTTCGCGCAGGCAGAGCACCACGTTGCGCAGGTTCAGCGCACGGTGCACCGTGTCCAGCACCAGGTGCAGCAACTCGCTGACGTCCATGCTGCGCTGGGCCAAAGCGTCCTGGGCCGCGGTCAGCGCCTTTTCCAGCACCTCTTGCGCCGGCTCCGGCAGGGGCATGGGCGCGGTCAAGCCCCAATGCACGGCTTCGGTCGCCTCGTCCGTCTCCGTCGCTTCGGCAGACTCTGCCCCTTCGGCGGCGCCGGGGGCGGCAGCCCCAGCGCGTACCGGCGCCGGGGGCTCGATCAGGCGCCGGGCCGCCGAGCCGGGTGGCAGGACCAGGCCCAGCACCTGCACGGCTTCGATCAGGCGCTGGCGGGCCGTGTCGGTGGCGGCCATCACCACCGCCACCGGCACACCCAGCACCGGCGCGTGGATCTCGGCCACGCGGTGGCAGGCCTGCGGGTCGGCCGCACCGCCCTGCAGCGCATCGACCAGCGCGTTCGCGCTGCGCCCCAGCCAACGCAGCCTTTCCACGCCCTGCAGCGCGGCGCGTTCGCTGTCTTTCGCGGGCAAGTCGCCCACCGGCGCGCGCAGGGCGCGCTGCAACGTTTCGGGCAGGCCCCAGGCCCGCGCGACGCCGCCGCCGAGTTCGTCAAAGCCGATGCCCAGCACGCGCTGCGCGGCGGCTTCGCGGGCGGCCGGCGTGGCGGTGTCGCTGCCCAGGTGCTGGCGGATCTGCAGCGCCTCTTCGGGCAGGTAGTACTCGGTCAGCAGGCGCCCCAGGTTCTGGAACAGCGCGCCCAGGAAGGCCTCTTCACCCGACGGCCCTTGCGGCGCCAGTTCCGACGCCAGCATGCCCACCATCAAGGCCCGCACGAATTCGAATTTCAGCTGCGTGGCGTGGGCCTTGTCGGGCATGTGTTCCAGCAGCACCAGCGACAGCGCCATGTTGCGGATGCCCGAAAAACCCACCAGCGCCACGGCCCGCGACACCGTGCCCACACCGCCCTGCGACACCGCCGAGTAGTGCGCGGTGTTGACCAGGCGCAGCAGCTTGTGCGTGAGGGCCACGTCCTGCAGGATTTCGTCGGTCAGCGCGCGGATGGATTCGGTTTCCGACGTGGCCACGCGCTGGATGCGCGCCACCGCGCTGGACAGCGCCGGGAAGTCGGTGCGGTGGCGCATGCGGCGCAGCAGGAATTCCAGCGTGGCGTGGCCGGCGCTGGCCACCGAGGCGGGGGCGGTGTCGGGGTTCAGCCAGCGCTGCAGGTCGGCCTTCATCGCGCGGGCGCTGTCGTAGCGCTGCGCCGGGTCGCGCGCCAGTGCACGCTGCACGATGCCGCGCAGCCGGCTGTCCACCGCCGGCTGCTCGGGCAGCAACAGGTCTTCTTCCTGCACCCGTGCCACCGCGCGGGCGGCGTCGGCTTCGCGCAGCAGCGGCCGGCCGCACAGCATTTCGCCCAGCAGCGCGCCGGCCGAAAACACGTCCATCGCCGGCACCGGCGACGCGCCGCGTGCGGCTTCGGGCGACAGATAGCCCGGTGTGCCGACCACGCGCCCGACCGCACCGGCCTGGCCGGACACCGTGCGCGCGGCGATGCCGAAATCCATCACCCGGGGCCGGCCGTCGCGGCCCAGCAGAACGTTCGACGGCTTCAGGTCGCGGTGCACCACGCCTTGTTCGTGCGCGGCTTCCAACGCGTCCAGCACACCCAGCATCAGCGCCACGGCCTCGCTCGCGTCGCGCACCGGCTGCACGCGCAAGGCCTGCGCCAGCGTCGGGCCTTCGACGTATTCGAAGACCAGGTAGGGCTGGCCTTGGTGCTCGTCGGCCTCGAAGACCGGCACGATGTTGGGGTGGGTCAGCCGGCTGACGGCACGCGCCTCGGCCAGGCTGGCGGCCAGCGCCTGCGTGTCGCCGCCCAGCTTCAGCAGCTTGATGGCCACTTCGCGGTCCAGCCGCGGGTCGTGGGCCAGCCAGACGCGGGCCTGGGTGCCATGGCCGATTTCGCGCAGCAACTCGAAGCGGGCCAGCTGCCCCGACCGGGGCACGGCAAGGTCGGCCATGGTCGGCGTCAGGCCTGGGACGCAGGCGGCGCTTGGCCCGCACCGCCATCCGGACCGGCGCCTGCAGCGGGTGCAGGTCCGGGTGCAGCACCGGCACCGGCACCAGTACCCGTACCGTCCGCAGCGGCACCCGGCGTACCGCCCTGCAAGGCCGCATGCAGTTCGCGCGGGCCGATGTCCAGCAGCCGGCCGTAGCGCTGCAGCACGCGCTGCAGGGCCGCGGCCACACGGGGCGCCGGCTGGGTCAATGCGTCCACCGCTTCGTTGGCGCAGCCGGCCACGACGCGCAGTGTTTCGTAGTCGGTGCCGGCGCTGTGCACGGCGGTGGCCAGCGGCGGCCGGCGGATCATCGTCAGCACGCTCTCGTCGAAACCCCACTGCCGCGCCACCGCGGCCCCGAGGCCTTCGATGTCCGTGCCCAGCACGGCATAGGCCGCGCTTTCCTCGTTCATGCCGGGCTCGTCGGGTTCGCCTTCGCGCGGTGACGGCGCGGGCTGCATCAGGCGGCGTATCTGCTGGGCTTCGTCGGCGAAGTGGTAATGCACCAGCAGACGGCCCAGGTTCTGCAACAGCGCGACGAGGTAGACCACCTCGCCGTCGTAACCAGCCGGCCGCAAGGCCTGCGCCACGCGGCCGGCCCGCTTGCAACGTTCCACCAGGCGCAGCAATTCGCCGGCGCCCAGGCCCTGTTCGTCGCCCAGCGTGCCCGGCCAGTCGCGCATGGCCAGGGCCGCGCGGCGCACCCCTTCCAGACCCAGCATGGCGATGGCCCGGCGCATGGTCAGCACCGGGTCGCCGGCGCCCATGCGGCCGTTGCGGGCCGATACCGCATTGACCTGGCGCAGCAGTTCGAAAGACAGGGCCGGGTCGTCCAGCACCACCTCGGCCATCTCGCTGTTGTGCTGCTGGGCCATGCGGGCCAGGCGGACGGCACGGGCGGCAGCACCCGGCGACGAGGGCATGACGCCGCCGTGCCGCACCCGCTCGGTCAGCACGGCCAGCGTGCCGCCGCTGGCGCCGCCGTCGGTGGCCTGCCAGCCTTCCAGGGCCTGCAACAGCGTGCGCGCGTTGCGGTAGCGCTGGCGTTCCTGGCGGTCGGTGGCGCGGTTGGCGATGGCGCGCAGCGGCTCGGCGATGGGGTGGGCCGTGGCGAAGGGCAGGCGCATCATTTCCCGGCCCAGCGGCGGCAGTCGGGCGATGACGTGGCCGATGTCGACCTCGTCCAACGGGCGCTGGCCGGTCAGCAACTGGTGCAGCAAGACGCCGGCGGCCAGCACGTCGCGTTCGGCCGCGTCGCGGTGCGTGCGCAGGCCGCCCTGATGCAGGGCCGCCGCCGCGTGGGTGGCATCGGTCTCCCGCATCGCCATTTCGGCGGCGATGCCCACGCCGGCCACGCGCACCGCGCCGTTTTCGCCGATCAGCACCTGACACAGCTGCAGGTCGTGGTGGGCCACGCCGGCCTCGTGGGCGAAGGCCAGGCCCTGCACGATCTGGATCATCGCGGCGGCGGCTTCCGAGCCAGGCAGGCCCTTGCCGGGCAGGCGTTCGCCCAGCGTGACGCCATCGCGCGGGTCGTAGACGGCGAAGGGCCAGCCGTCCTGCACACCGGTGTCCACGGTGGCGGCCAGTTGCGGGTGGTTCAGCCGCGCGGCGCGCTGCACCACGTCCAGCCAGCGGTCGCGAGCCTGGGGGGTGGCGGGCTGGCTGCGCGGCAGCACCAGCACCAGTTCCTGGCGGCTGCGCGGGTCTTCGACGCGCCAGGTCGAGGTGCGGTCGCTCTTGCCCAGCAAGCGCAACAGCTGCAGGCGACCGAACCAGCGCACGGCGGGTGATCGGTCGGATGTGGGGGGTGCGCTGGCGGCTGTGGACATTGCCCTGCCATTGAACTGCGCCGCCGCGGGCCGCGGTGCCCGGAAGTGCGGCCGAATCGCCCGGCAGTTCGATGGCGCAGACGGGGACGGCACCCGAGATGGCTGGCGGATCGGCGGACGGCAGATGGCAGACGGCAGACGGCAGACGGCAGGCGGCAGGCGGCAGGCGACAGGCGACAGACGCCCGCCGCGCCGTCGCCGTCAGGCTTCGACGAGTTCGCCGCGCCCGGTGATGAAGGCGCCGCGCACGCGGTCGCCCGGCTGCAGCGCCTGCACCGCCGCCACGTAGCGCTGCAGCTGCTCGCGGTAGGCCGGCATCTCGGCCGGTGTGGCGTGCAGTTTGTAGTCCAGCACCCACCAGGTCAGGCGGGCGCCCTCACCGCCCGGGCCGCCTGCTCCGGACGGGTCACCCGCACCCGCCTCGGCCAAGGCCACCAGGCGGTCGATGCGCAGCGACTCGCCCTGGCTGGCCACCGGCACCTCGGTACCCGCCCAGCGCAGCGCGGCACCGCCGAAGAAGCGTGCGCAGGCCGGGCTGGCCAGGATCTGCCCCGCAATCTGCGGCACGCGCAGCGCGGCGGCCGGCGGCAGGCTGAATTCGGCGGCGGCCGCGCGGCCGGCGGCGGCCAGATCCAAAGCGCCGGCCGGCAAGCCCGGCCGGCCGGCCCATTCCAGCACCCGGTGCACCGCCTGCCCCAGCCGCGCGGCGGCCACATCGGCGGCCACTTTGGGCGGCACCGCCTGCGCTTGCCAGCGCAAGGTGGGCAGCACGGGGACCTGGGCGGCAGCGGGCACGGCGGCGGGCAGCGGCGCGGACGTGTGGACAGCGTTCGGAACCGACCCGGCCGCCACCATCGCATCGGGCGTCCAGCGTTCGGTGCTGGTCCCCACCCGCTGCCACCACGAACGGCCGCTGGCGGCGCGGTGCGCTTCGGTGCGGCTGAAGACCAGCCACTCGCGGGCCCGCGTCATCGCCACGTACAGGCCGTTCAGCTCTTCGCGGGCGGCGGCCTCGGTCTCGCGCCGCCACAGACCTTCCAGCGACTTCGGGATGCGCGACTCGCTGTGCAGAAAGGCCACGCGGCTGGGCGCAGCGTCTTCCACGGCCCATTCCACCAGCACCACACCCCGGCCGGGCGGGCGGGCTTCGGGGTCGGCATCGGCCACCACCACGGCGCGGGCTTCCAGGCCCTTGGCGCCGTGCACCGTCAGCAACTGCACCGCTGCGGCGGGCGCCGACGCGTGCGCGCGCACCGCCCCGGACCGCAGCGCCCGCACGAAACCGTACAGGCTGAGGTAACGCCCGCCCTGCTGCGACAGCGCCGCCGCCAGCAGCGCATGCACCGCGTGCAGCGCCGCCACGCAGCGGGCTGGCGGCACGGCGGCCGCCAGCCGCGCCAGCACGTCGGCCTGGTGGACGATGCGGTCCAGCAGGTCGTGCGGCGGCAGGACGTCGGCCACCTCCAGCCAGCCCTGCATCAGTGCTTGCGCCTGCTGCAAGGCCGGACTGGGCAGTTGCGCCGCCGACAGCAGCGCACCGCGCCACGTCACGGCGCGACCGTCCGCCGATCCGCTGCCCCGTGCGGCCTGCGACAGCCACAGCAGGTCGTCATCGCTGGCACCGAAGATCGGGCTCTTCAAGGCCCGCGCCAGCGACAGGTCGTGCCCCGGCGAGGCCAGCACATCCAGCACCGCCACCAGGTCCAGCGCCTCGGGCGATTCGTCCAGTGCCAGGTGTTCGGCCACCACATGCGGCACGCCCTGGCGGGCCAGCGCGTCGGCCACCAGGGCCAAGGTGGCGCGCTTGCGGGCCAGCACCATGATGTCGCCGGGCTGCAGGCCGGCCTGGCTGACGAGGTCGGCCACGGCCGCTGCCACCTGCGTGGCTTCGGCCGCGCGCAGGTGCAATTCGGGCTCGGCGCGGGCCTCGGTCAGCGAGTCGCGCCAGACCGGTACGGCCGACGCTTTGGCCGCCCGCGCCGGCCGCATCACGCCAGGCAGGCGGCAGACCGAACCGGCGGCCGACGAACCGGTGGTGTGCGCGCGGTAAGGCCCCCAGCCGTCCAGCTGCGCGGCATCTTCGAACACCCGGTTCAGCGCGGCGATGACCACCGGCGCGTTGCGCCGTGTGTGGTCGCACTGCAGCAGCGCGCCGTCCAGCCCGCTCAGCACGAAGTCGCGCGCTGCGGCGAAGACGCGCGGCTCGGCGCCACGAAAGCGGTAGATGCTCTGTTTGGGGTCGCCGACGATGAAGACCGCCGGCGGCCGCTGCCCGCTGGCCCCGCCGCCCGCCCCGGCGTAGGCCGACAACCAGGCGTGCAGCACCTGCCACTGCAGCGGGCTGGTGTCCTGGAACTCGTCGATCAGCACGTGGCGCAGGCGCTGGTCCAGGCGTTCCTGCACCCAGCCGGCGATCTCGCTGTCACCCAGCAAGGCCTCGGCCACGCGTTCCAGGTCGGCCATGTCGACGAGGCCGCTGCGGCGCTTCAGGTCGGCGTATTCGGCCAACAGCACGCGGGTCAGGCCCAGCATCTGCAACTGGTCCTCATGGGCCTGCTGCTGCAGGCGCATGTCGCGCACGCGCTGCAGGGCTTCGATGACGCCCAGCTGCAGCGGCGTGTCGCCGAGTTGCTTGCGGGGTTCGCCTTTCTCGGTGTGCAAGGCCGACCAGGCGATGTCGAAGGCGGTCGCCGCATCGGCCGCTTCCAGGGCCTTGCGCAAGCCGTCGGCCGCCGCCGTGGACTTGGCCTTGCCGGTGGCGCCCAGTTGCCGCGCCAGGCTGTCGATGTCCTGCACCAGCGGCGCGCGGTGCAGCAGTTCGGCCGGGTCGGCCAGGCCGACGCATTCGGGCCACCAGTCGGCGGCAGATGGCACCGAGGTGGCGACGTGGCCGGCCGCATCGGCGCGGCTGAATTCCGGCGCCCGCTGCCAGGCCGCCGCCAGCCATTGCAGCAGCGTGCCCCGGCGGTGGCGCGCCACCAGCGCGAGGTAGTCGGCACGCAGGCCGGCGTCGTCCTGCACCCGGCGGTGGAAGCGGCGGAACAGCGCCTCGCGCAGCGTGCTGGCGTCTTCCAGCAATTCGTAGGCAGCGGGCAGTTGCAGGCTTTGCAGCAGCGACAGCGGCGCGTGCGACAGCAGTTGTGCGAACCAGGCGTGGAAGGTGCGCACCTCGACGCTGCGGCCGCCGCGCAGCAGCGTTTCCTGCAGCAGGCCCAGCGCCGGCGCCAGGGCCTGCGCCTCGGCCGCGCTGGCGCCACGCAGGCGCAGCGCTTCAACGCGCGCGGCGGCGTCGCAGCCGGCATCGGAAAAAGCCAGCAGCCATTCGTCCAGCCGCTCGCGCATTTCACCGGCCGCCTTGCGCGTGAAGGTGATGGCCAGGATCTGCTGCGGCTGCGCGCCGTCGAGCAGGGCGCGCAGCACGCGCGACACCAGCATCCAGGTCTTGCCAGCGCCGGCACAAGCCTCGACGACCACGCTGCGGCGCGGGTCGCAGGCCACGGCGTAGAAGGCCTCGGCGCTGGCGGCTTGTTCGCCAACGCGGTAGGCGGCATTCGTCATACCAAAGTCCTCATGCCGACTTCTTCAAGCCGCACCCCAGTGGTCACGCCGGCACAAACCGCGCGCTTCGCAGGTCTCGCAGACCCGGCCTTCGCCCAGCGCCGGCAAGGCAGCCCCTTGCTGCAGGCGCTGCCATTCGCCGGTCAACCCGTCCAGCAGCGCCGCCGCCGTGTCGTGCACGGCCGGGTGTTCGATCAGCAGCGGTGCCTGCGCGTCGTCCAGCGAGACATAGGCCGCGCCCAGGCTGTCCGGCGCGCCCAGCAGCGCGGCGTAGAAGGCCAGTTGCGTGTCTTCGAAGGGGTCGCGCACCTTCTCTTTCAGGATGGTGGTGTTGCTGGTCTTGTAGTCCAGCACCTGGCTGGCGCCAGCCGGGCCGTGGTCGATGCGGTCGATACGGCCCTTCAGCTGCAAGGTCGGCAAGCCCGGCAGGTCCAGCACGTGATCGGTCTCGCCGCTGTGCCACCACCAGCCTTGCGCCTCGCGCGCTGTCGCCCAGGCCACGTAGGCCGGCGCGAAGGTTTCGAAGCTGGCGCGGAAGGGCAGCAGTTCGGCCGGCGACAGACCCAGCGCCTGCGTCACCGCGTCGGCGGCCTGTTGCAGTTGCTGCAGGTCACCGGGGTCGTGCGCGTCGCTCAGGCGCTGGCTGTGGAAGTGGTGCAGCACGGCGTGCAGCCAGGTGCCGTAGTCGCGCTTGGCCAGCCCGGCTTCGATTTCTTCGGCCTCGTCCAGCCGCAGCACGGCGCGCGAATAGAAGCGGTAGGGGCAGTCACGCAGGGCTTCCAGCCGGCTGGCGCTCAAGGTCGGCGGCAGGGCCGTTGCGGCGGTCGGCTTCGGGCGGGCGACGGCGTGCCGCGGTACCGCGCGCAACGCGGGCTGCCACGCGCTGGCCGTCCAGTCCGGCGTGTCCGGCGTGGGCGGCGCCCCATTCGGCGATGCGATGCGGCCACGGGCCAGCAGCAGCCATTCGACATCGGGGCTGTCCGCCAGCGGCTCGTCGCCGTCGCGCCGCCGCCGCAGCAAGGTCACCCGCGGCGCGCGCAACACCTGGGCCAGCGCCAGCCGGCGCTGCGCCCGGCGTGCGGCGCCGTGGTCCAGGCCCAGCGCCTGCGCCAGCGCGTCGCTGATCAGCGTCGGCTGCGGCTCGCTCGAACCGAGGTGGACATGGTCAGCACCGGGTACCACCACCTGCTCGAAAGGCCGGCCAAAGGCTCGGGCCAGCGGCGTCAACACGACCTGCGCGCCCGGGTCGGGCAGCGGCAGGAAAGGCTGCTGTTCCAGCCTGGCCTCGACCCAGGCGATGAACCCGGGCAGGTCCAGCCGCAGTTGCTGCGCGGCAGGCTGCCACGCTGCGCCGGCCGTCCAGCCCAAGGCCGCCAGCACCTGCGCGCCGGCTTCGTCGTCCAGCCAGCGTTCGTAGCTGCCGCCAACGTCCAGGCGTTCACGCAACAGCGCCAGCCAGTCGGCCAGGGTGCGCTGGCGTTCGGTCTGCAGCGGCTGCAGATGCGCCTGCGCTGCGGCCCACAGCCGTTCAGCGGCGTCGCGGCCCTGCACGCCGGGTCGGTCGCGCCACAGCGCTTCCAGCGCGTTCAGCGCGGCGGGTTGCGCCATCGGCCAGGTCTTCAGCCAGTCCAGTCGGTCGTCGGGCCCGGCCGTCGGCAAAGCCGCGCGCAGCACGGCCACCACCGCCGCCGCCGCGCGCGTGGTGGCCAGCAGCCAGCCGGTTTCATCCACCAGCGGCACGCCGGCACGGGCCAGCAGCGCCCGAACGCGGCGCACCGACACACGGTCCAGCGCGACCAGCGCAACCGGCACGCGGCCGGCGTTGAGGGCATCGATGACCGCAGCGGCGGCGGCCTGCGCCTCGGCTTCGAAGTCGTCACACAGCAGGCGCTCGACCTGCGCACGGGCGGCCACTTCGCTGTAGGGGTCGTCGTCGGGCGGGTCGGCCAGCAGCAGCAGGGTCGGCGTGTCGGCGTGGCCCATCAGGGCTTCGGCCATGGGCTCGGGTCCGCCCAGGCGCAGCACCAGCCAGGCCGAGGGGCGGTGGTCGAACAGGCGGTCGCTGGCTGCAGGCCCGGCTGCGGCCGCCCATTCCACCGCCACGCGCAGCAGCAGGGCTTCGGTGGCCGCCGGGCCGGTTGCGGCGGGCATGGCCTCGCGCACCGCCGACCAGAAACCGTCGCGCCCTGCAGGCGCACGCTGCAAGGCGGCCGCTCGCAGGGCCTGGGCGGCATCGACCACGCTGGCCACGATGCGCGCAAAGCCCGCCGGGTCGCGCAGTGCCCAGTCGGCGCCCCAAGGCAGGCCCCGCAGCAACAGCCCGGCGTTCAGCGCGTCGAGCGTGCCGTCACCGTTGCACAAACCGGGCGCCAAGGCGGTGGGCGGGCCCAGCGTGGCGGCCAGCGTCAGCGGGGTTTCCACGCGCGGCTGCCAGCCCCCCAGAGCCGCCCAGGCGGCGCGCGCCGGGGCCATCAGTGCGGCATAGGGCACCAGCATCACGGCGTCGCGCGGCGACAGGCCTTGCCGGGTCATCCAGTCCTTGCACCGCAGGGCCGCCGCTTGCCACAAACCGGCCACCGGCACACCTGTAGGCAGCGAGATTTGTTCTATGGTCACGATGAAGAGAATGGCCCGGCCCCAGCCGGTTGGCCAGGGCCCTTGTGTCAAAATCATAGGGCCTTGTTGGGTGCCTGGCGGGTGCCGCGCACCCAGGCACCGGAGAACCCACCCCCATGAGCAGCGAACTGATCAAACACGTCACCGACGATTCCTTCGGCACCGATGTCCTGCAAGCCGACAAGCCCGTGCTGGTCGATTACTGGGCCGAATGGTGCGGCCCCTGCAAGATGATTGCCCCGATCCTGGACGAAGTGTCCAAGAGCTACGAAGGCCGCTTGCAGATCGCCAAGATGAACGTCGACGAGAACCGCGAAGTGCCGGGCAAATACGGCATCCGCGGCATCCCCACGCTGATGCTGTTCAAGGGCGGCGAGCTGGCCGCCACCAAGGTCGGCGCACTCTCGAAAGCCCAGCTGACGGCCTTCCTCGACGGTCATCTATAATCAGGTAAATCGGGTGGCCTGGAACAGGCTGCCCGGCTGATCCGCCACCACGCAACGCCCTCCGCCGGTTACCCATCGGTGTACTGCAGGCCTAGCGCGTGGGTTCGGCGACCATCCCCGCAAGAAATTTTTCGCGTACTTTTTCGCGGTAGGCCGCCCGCGCCACTCCTGGTGCGTGAGCCACCCCGCATCTGCCTGAGGGTGCCTGTATGCATCTGTCCGAACTGAAGGCCCAGCCCATCGCTGATTTGATCGTGATGGGCGAAGCGCTGGAGATTGAGAACGTCGCCCGCCTGCGCAAGCAGGAACTGATGTTCGCGATCATGAAGAAGCGCGCCAAGGGTGGCGAGCAGGTCTTTGGCGACGGCGTGCTCGAAGTGCTGCCCGACGGCTTCGGCTTCCTGCGCAGCATCGAAGCCAGCTACATGGCCAGCACCGACGACATCTACCTGTCGCCCAGCCAGATCCGCCGCTTCAACCTGCACACCGGCGACAACGTCGAAGGCGAAGTGCGGGTGCCCAAGGACGGTGAGCGTTACTTCGCGCTGGTCAAGGTCGACCGCGTGAACGGTGTGACGCCCGAGGAGAGCAAGCACAAGATCATGTTCGAGAACCTGACCGCGTTGTTCCCGACGCAGCAGTTCAGGCTGGAACGCGATGTGAAGGCCGAAGAGAACATCACCAGCCGCATCATCGATTTGATCGCGCCCATCGGCAAAGGCCAGCGCGCCCTGTTGGTGGCCCAGCCCAAGACCGGCAAGACGGTCATGATGCAGCACATCGCGCACGCGCTGGTCGCCAACCACCCTGAGATCCACCTCATCGTCCTGCTGGTCGATGAGCGGCCTGAAGAAGTGACGGAAATGCTGCGCACCGTGCGCGGCGAGGTCATCAGTTCCACCTTCGACGAACCGGCTGCGCGCCACGTGCAGGTGGCCGAAATGGTCATCGAACGCGCAAAACGTTTGGTAGAGCTCAAGAAGGACGTGGTTATCCTGCTGGACAGCATCACGCGCCTGGCCCGGGCCTACAACAACGTGCTGCCCTCGTCGGGCAAGGTGCTGAGCGGCGGCGTCGATGCCAATGCGCTGCAGCGCCCCAAACGCTTCTTTGGCGCCGCGCGCAACACCGAAGAAGGCGGCACGCTGACCATCATCGGCACCGCCCTGGTGGACACCGGCTCGAAGATGGACGAAGTCATCTACGAAGAATTCAAGGGCACCGGCAACTGCGAAATCCACCTCGACCGTCGCATGGCCGAGAAGCGCGTCTACCCGTCGATCCTGATCAACAAGAGCGGGACGCGGCGCGAAGAGCTGCTGCTGAAACCCGAGATCCTGCAGAAGAGCTGGATCCTGCGCAAACTGCTCTATCCGATGGACGAGATCGAGGCGATGGAGTTCATCCTGGAAAAGATGAAGGCCAGCAAGAACAACCACGACTTCTTCGACATGATGCGTCGGGGCGGCTGACCGTTCTTCTGCCGCTATAATGCGCGGTTTCCCGCGCCACGGAAAGTGCGCAGGCTGGCTGGTAGCAACCGACAAGCAATCAGCAACAGCCGCGTGGCTCCCAACTCAACACTACAAGGCTACCCATGAAAGACGGCATACACCCCAACTACCGCGAGGTCTGCTTCCAGGACCTGAGCAATGGTTTCAAGTTCGTCACGCGTTCGTGCCTGAACACCAAGGAAACCATCAAGATGGAAGACGGCCGTGAACTGCCGTTGATGAAGCTGGAAAGCACCAGCGAGACGCACCCCTTCTTCACGGGCACGCAGAAGAGCATCGACAACCTGGGCGGCCGCGTCGAGAAGTTCCGTAACAAGTTCGCCCACGTCGGCCTGAAGAAGCCGTCGGCTCCCGCCGCCCCGGCTGCTGCCGAAGGCGCAGCGGACTGAGCGTTTTGGCTCGCGCACCGCGCACGACAGAGGCAGCCTTGGCTGCCTTTTTCTTTGCGCGCCGCTCTGTGTTGAACGCACGGTGAACAGCCCCAAACCCGCCCTGGTGACGCAGCGCGGCGCGCGCCGCCTGCCGCGCCTGGCACTGTTGCTGCTGTGCGCGGCTTACGTGCTGCCCGGGCTGGTCGGCCGCGACCCCTGGCGCAACGCCGACGTCACGGCCTTCGGCCAGATGATGGCCATCGCCGAGGGTCGCACCAGCTGGTGGGCGCCCATGCTGGGCGGCGTGCAGGCCGACACCGCGCTGCTGCCGCACTGGCTGGGCGCGGCCTTCATCAAGGCCTTGTCGGGCGGGCTGGAACCGGCACTGGCCGCCCGCCTGCCGTTTGCGCTGCTGCTGGCCCTGACGCTGGCGCTGGTCTGGTACACCACCTTCCACCTCGCCCGCACCGAATCGGCCCAGCCGGTGCCTTTTGCATTCGGCGGCGAGGCCGAACCCGTGGACTACGCGCGCGCCATCGCCGACGGTGCCGTGCTGGCCTTCATCGCCACGCTGGGCCTGCTGGTGCTGGGCCACGAGACCACGCCCGAACTGGCACAGCTGTTCGCCATCAGCCTCTACCTGTACGCGCTGGCGGCAGCGCCCTACCGCCTGGCGCAATCGCGTCTGGCGGTGTTGGTCGCCCTGCCCTTGCTGGCGGGCAGCGGCGCGCCCAGCATGGCGCTGGCCGCCGGCTTGGTGGGCCTGGCGGTGTGCGCCTGGTCGCGGTATGCCCAGGTTCGCGCGCTGGTGCTGTGGGTGGCCATCGCCATGGCCGCTGCGGCCATGCTGGCCGGCTGGCTGGGCGCCTGGCGTTGGCGAGCGGCGGCGCTGACACCGGGCGAGCTGGCCGACCTGGCCCGCCAGTGGCTGTGGTTCCTGTGGCCGGCGTGGCCCCTGGCCTTGCTGACGCTGTGGCGCTGGCGCCGGCAGCTGGCGCACCGCCACCTGTCGGTGCCGCTGGTGGCGGTGGGCGTGGCCCTGGTGGCCAGCCTCAGCATGGCCGGGTCGGACCGCGCCCTGATGCTGGGCGTACCCGGCCTCGCCGTGCTGGCGGCCTTTGCGCTGCCCACGCTGAAGCGCAGCGCCTCGGCGGCCATGGACTGGTTTTCGATGTGCTTCTTCACGCTGTTCGCGCTGTGGATCTGGTTCATCTACATCGCCATGCAGACCGGCTGGCCGGCCTGGCAGTCGTCCTTGATCTTCCGCATCTGGATTCCGGGCTACACGCCCCGCTTTTCGCTGCCGGCCCTGGTGCTGGCGACGCTGGGCACCCTGGCCTGGGTGTGGCTGGTGCGCTGGCGCACCGGCCGTCACCGCGAAGCCTTGTGGAAGAGCCTGGTGCTGCCCGCTGGCGGCGTGGCCCTGTGCTGGATGCTGGCCATGACACTGTGGCTGGCGCCACTGGACTACGCCCGCAGCCCGCGAGCGCTGGTCGCGAGGCTGGCGGCCCTGCTGCCCGCCAAGGCCTGCGTGGCCGCACCGGGCCTGGCGCCGGCAGCGGTGGCGGCGATGGAAGTCTTCGGGCAGTGGCGGGTGGACGCGCGCCAGTCGGCCGCAAGCCCGGCGCCCGGCGCCTGCGACTTCCTGCTGCGCGCCACCCGCCAGAACCCGCCGCCACCGGCGCCGCCGGGCTGGGATCTCGTCGGCCAAGCCTTGCGCCCGACCGACCGCGAAGAGATCACGCTGATCTACAAGCGCCAGCCGCCCCGCTGAACGCTGTTCAGGCTACGTTGGCAGCGACCACGGTCGCCTGCTGGTGGCGCACCCGCAAGGCGGGCAACACCAGTTTGAAGGTCGAGCCCTTGCCCAGTTCGCTCTGGATGTCGATCTCGCCACCGTGGCGCTGCGCCACATGCTTGACGATGGACAGCCCCAGCCCCGTGCCGCCGGTGTCGCGCGAACGGCTGCCGTCCACGCGGTAGAAGCGCTCGGTCAGCCGCGTCAGGTGTTCGCGGGCGATGCCGATGCCGCCGTCCTGCACCTCCAGCGACGCGCCACCGTCGGCGCGCCACAGCCAGCGCAGCTGGATCGCGCCACCGTCCGGCGTGTAGCGCACGGCGTTGTTCAGCAGGTTGCCCACGGCGCTGTACAGCTCGGGCTCGCTGCCCGCCACTTCCGCGTCGTCGCCGCCTTCGATCTCGATGCGGTGGCGGCCGGCGGACAGCGCCTGCGCGTCGGCCTGCGCCTTGCGCAGCACCCCGGCCACCGGCACCCAGCGGTCGGCAGCTGGACGCGGACTGCCTTCCAGCTTGGCCAGCGTCAGCAAATCACCGACCAGCGCCTGCATGCGGTCGGTCTGCTGCTGCATCAGGCTCAGCACGCGCTGCCGCTCGACCTCGGTCAAGGGCAGGCCCGCCATGGTCTCGACGAAGCCGGCCAGCACGGTCAACGGCGTGCGGATCTCGTGCGACACATTGGCCACGAAGTCGCGCCGCATGGCCTCGGTGCGTTCGCGCTCGGTGATGTCCTGGGTCAGCACCAGCTTGCGGCCGTCGCCATAAGGCCGCACCAGCACCGACAGCGTCGTGCGGCCCAGCGGCCCGGGAAAAACCACAGCGTCGTCGTAACGCCCGCCCTGCAGGTGCGCCACGAAGGCTGGCGTGCGGATCAGGTTGGTCACGCGCTGGCGGCGGTCGCGCACCGGGTCCAGGCCGAAGTGTTCGGCGGCCACCGAGTTGCACCACTCGATCTGGTCGGCCGCGTCCAGCATCATCACACCATTGGGCGAAGCCTCGATGGCCGACAGGAACTGCGACAGCTGCTCCTGTTCCTGGCGCAAGGCCAGCTCGCGCGCACGCAGCGCCTTTTCGGTGCGGTAGGCCAGTTCGCCCCAGAAGCCGCTGTCGCGCGGTGCGGGTGTCTGCAAGGGGCCACGCAGCCAGTTCATCAGGCCCTGGCCGCGCAGCGAATCGCGCACCACCAGGGCGCCCATCGCCAGCAGACCGCCGAGCACCATCGCCGGCACGGCTTCCTTCATCAGCACACCGAACAGCGTGGCAATGCCGGCCACGAGCACCACCACCAGCAAGGCAGCCAGGGTGCGCGCAAGCCACCAACCCATTGCAGCCCCGTTGCTCAGGCCGCGACGCTGCTGGTCTGCTGCGTCAGCCGGTAGCCGGCGCCGCGCACCGTCTCGATCAGGCCCGCGCATTCAGCGGGCGCCAAGGCCTCGCGCAAGCGCTTGACGTGCACGTCCACCGTGCGCTCTTCGATGAAGACGTGGTCGCCCCAGACGCGGTCCAGCAATTGCGCCCGGCTGTGCACCCGCTCGGGGTGGGTCATGAAGAAGTGCAACAGGCGGAATTCGGTGGGGCCGACCTTCACCTCGCGCTGGTCTTCGCCCACGCGCCGCAACACGCGCCGGGTGGCCGGGTCCAGCCGCAGGCCGTTCACTTCAACCGCCGTGTCCAAAGCCTCGGGCGCCTTGCGCCGCAGCACGGCGCGGATGCGCGCTAGCAGTTCCTTGGTCGAAAAGGGCTTGGTCAGGTAGTCGTCGGCACCGGCATCCAGGCCGGTGATCTTGTCGGCCTCTTCGGCGCGCGCGGTGAGCATGATCAGCGGCAATTCGCGGGTGCGCGCCTCGCCACGCCAACGGCGCGCCAGTTGCACGCCCGACTGCCCGGGCAGCATCCAGTCCAGCAAGATCAGATCCGGCAGCACCCGGTCCACGGCCCGCTGCGCGGCATCGGCATCGGCCACCACCGTGACCTCGAAACCGGCGTGGCGCAGATTGATCGCAATCAATTCGGCAATCGCCGATTCGTCTTCGACAACCAGAACGCTGCTCATGCGCCCACTCCCGAATCAGCGGATGGCATTTTCGACGTCCTGCATCGGCGTGTGGCGCACATCGGTGCCCTTGACCACGTAGATGATGGCCTCGGCCAGGTTCTTGGCATGGTCGCCGACGCGCTCGATGGCCTTGGCCACGAAGATCAGGTCGATGCTGGACGAAATCGTGCGCGGGTCTTCCATCATGTAGGTAATGAGCTTGCGCAGCAGGCCGTCGAATTCCTGGTCGATCTGGTCGTCCTGCTTCAGCACTTCCAGCGCGCGCGCGGTGTCCAGGCGGGCGAAGGCGTCCAGCGACTTGCGCAATTGGGCGATGGCCAGCTCGGCTTCGAAACCGAGGTCGGCCACCGGCAGGCGCAAGCGGGAAGACACGCCGGTGTTGATCAACCTTTGCACCGTGCGCGCAATGCGCGCCGCTTCGTCACCGACACGCTCGAGATTCGCGATCGCCTTGCTGATCGCGATCAGCAGACGCAAGTCACGCGCCGTGGGCTGGCGGCGCGCAATGATGGCCGACAGGTCGCGGTCGATCTCGATTTCCATCTGGTTGACGCGCTCTTCTTCGCGCAGCACCTGGCTGGCGATCTCGCCATTGAATTGCGTCAGCGCGAACAGGGCCTGGACGACTTGCGATTCAACCAGGCCGCCCATCTCCAGCACGCGGCTGGAAATGCCGCTGAGTTCGGCGTCGAATTGCGTGGAAAGGTGTTTGTCAGCCATGGTGAACTCCTGCGGCGGTCAGCCGAAACGTCCGGTGATGTAGTCCTCGGTGTCCTTCTTCTTGGGCTTCATGAAAAGCTCGGAAGTCGGTCCGAATTCGACGAGGTCGCCGAGGTACATGTAGGCGGTGTAGTCGCTGCAGCGCGCGGCCTGCTGCATGTTGTGGGTGACGATGACCACCGTGTAATCGGCCTTCAATTCGTGGATCAGTTCCTCGATCTTGCCGGTGGAGATCGGGTCCAACGCTGAACAGGGTTCATCCAGCAGCAGCACCTCGGGCTTGATGGCGATGCCGCGTGCAATGCACAGCCGCTGCTGCTGCCCGCCCGACAGGCCGGCACCGCTCTGGTCCAGCTTGTCTTTCACTTCGTTCCACAACGCGGCCTTCTTCAGCGCCCATTCCACGCGCTCGTCCATTTCCACGCGCGGCAGCGTTTCGAACAGCTTCACACCGAAAGCGATGTTGTCGTAGATGGACATCGGAAACGGCGTGGGCTTCTGGAAGACCATGCCGATCTTGGCGCGCACCAGCGAAACGTCCAGTTTGGACGACAGGATGTCTTCGCCGTCGAGCAGGATGCTGCCTTCGGCGCGCTGTTCGGGGTAGAGCTCGAACATGCGGTTGAAGGTGCGCAGCAGCGTGCTCTTGCCGCAGCCCGAGGGCCCGATGAAGGCCGTGACCTTGCCCGCCGGGATGTCGAGGTTGATGTGCTTGAGCGCGTGGAAACTGCCGTAATAGAAATTCAGATCGCGCACCGAGACTTTCATTTTCTCGGCGACAGCGGTGTTGACCTTGGTGTCCATGTCGGGCGTCTCTTTCGAATTCAGTTTCGAACTCGGTTCGAATTCAGTGCTTGTCGCGGAACAACAGGCGCGCAGCGATGTTCAGCATCAGCACGCCCATCGTGATGATGAACACCCCCGCCCAGGCCAGACTGCGCCAGTTCTCGTAGGGGCTCATCGCGAATTTGAAGATGGTGACCGGCAGGCTGGCCATCGGTTCACCCAGGTCCAGGGTCCAGAACTGGTTGGACAGCGCAGTGAAGAGCAGCGGCGCTGTCTCGCCGGCGATGCGCGCCACGGCCAGCAGGATGCCGGTGACGACGCCAGCGCGCGCCGACTTCAGCGTCACCGACAGGATGACCTTCCACTTCGGCGTGCCCAGCGCATAAGCCGCTTCGCGCAGCGAATTCGGGATCAGCACCAGCATGCCTTCGGTGGTGCGCACGACCACCGGGATGACGATCAGCGCCAGCGCCAACACGCCGGCCATGCCCGAAAACGTCTTGAAGCGCGCGACCACCGCCGAATAGACGAACAGCCCGATGACGATGGACGGCGCCGACAGCAGGATGTCGTTGATGAACTGCGTGATGCGGCCCAGCCAGGTACGTTGGCCGTATTCAGCCAGATAGACACCGGCCAGCACACCGATGGGCGTGCCCAGCAGGGTGGCCGCTATGCCCATCATCAGCGAGCCGGCAATGGCGTTGGCCAAGCCGCCCGTTTCGGCCTGCGGCGGCGGCGTCATCTCGGTGAAGACCGCGATGTTCAGGCCGCCCAGGCCCTGGCGGATGGTCTCGATCAGGATCCAGGCCAGCCAGAACAAACCGAAGGCCATGGCCGCCAGCGACAGGGTCAGGGCGATGGCGTTGACCAGCTTGCGCCGGCGGTGCAGGCGCATGCGGCCGGGGTCGAGGGTGGCGATGCTCATGTGCGTTTGCCCTCGTTGCGTTGCAGCCGCGACAACAGCCATTTCGACAGCGCCAAGACCACGAAGGTGATGAAGAAAAGGATCAGGCCGAGATAGATCAGCGAGGCCTGGTGCAGGCCCGGGTTCGCCTCGGCGAATTCATTGGCCAGCGCCGAGGTGATGCTGTTGGCCGCTTCGAACAGCGACAGCGAATTCAACTGGTTGAAGTTGCCGATGACAAAGGTGACCGCCATGGTTTCACCCAGGGCACGCCCCAGGCCGAGCATCACCGCACCGACCACGCCGGTCTTGGTGTAAGGCAGCACCACCCGCCAGACCACTTCCCAGGTCGTCGAACCCAGGCCGTAGGCCGATTCCTTCAACATCGGCGGCGTGGTCTGGAAGACATCCCGCGTGACCGAGGCGATGAAGGGAATCACCATGATGGCCAGGATGATGCCGGCCGACAGGATGCCGATGCCCACCGGCGCGCCCGACACCAGCGTGCCCAGCAAGGGCACCCCCTTGAAGGCTGTTTGCAGCGGCTGCTGCACGTATTCGGCCAGGATGGGCCCGAAGACCAGCAGGCCCCACATGCCGTAGACGATGGACGGCACGGCCGCCAGCAATTCGATGGCCACGCCCAGCGGGCGGCGCAGCCAGTTGGGCGACAGTTCGGTCAGGAAAAGCGCGATGCCGAAACTGACCGGCACGGCGATCAACAGCGCAATGAAAGACGTGGCCAACGTGCCGTAGATCATCACCAGACCGCCATAGCGGTCGTTGACCGGGTCCCATTCGGTGCGCCAGAGGAAGCTCAGGCCGTATTCGTGGATGGCGGGCCAGGCGCCCACCACCAACGACAGAATGATGCCCGCCAGCAGCGCCAGGGTGAGCGCCGCTGCGCCGTGGGCTGCGATGGAAAAAGCCCGGTCACCCCACGGCATGCGCCGCTTGCGTGCCGGCGGCTTGCCCCCCGTACTGGCCATGCTGAGCCCCTTCTTTTCCGCCTGGTAGGGAGTTGCGGGCAGTGTAGCGGCCACGGGCTTGCCTTTCGCTTCAGGACGGCTTGGGTGGACGGGGCGCGGCGTCGGCGGGCTGGCGGTTTACTTGAACGAAACCGGCTTGCCGGCGCCGTCCTTGACCTCGGCCCACGACTTGCGCACCAGCGCCTTCACGGCGTCGGGCAGGGCCACGTATTCCAGGTCCAGCGCCATCTTGTCGCCGTTGATGTAGCCCCACTCGAAGAACTTCAGCGTGGACGCGCCCTGGGCCGGTTTCTCCTGCGCCTTGAACAGCAGGATGAAGGTGGCGCCGGTGATGGGCCAGGCGTCCTTGCCCGGCTGCTCGGTCAGGATTTGGTAGAACGATTTGTCCCAGCTGGCACCGGCTGCGGCCGCCTTGAAGGTCAGGTCGTCGGGGGCGACGAAGTTGCCGGCGGCGTTCTTCATCAGCACATGGGCCATCTTGTTGGTCTTGGCGTAGGAATACTCGACGTAGCCGATGGAATTCGGCAGCCGCTGCACATAGGACGCCACGCCTTCGTTGCCCTTGCCACCAGCGCCCGTGGGCCAGTTGACGGCCGTGTTCTCGCCGACCTTGGCCTTCCACTCGGCGTTCACCTTCGACAGGTAGTTGGTGAAGATGAAGGTGGTGCCCGAACCGTCGGCACGGCGAACCGGCGCGATGGTGGTGTCGGGCAACGCCACGCCCGGGTTCAGGCCAGTGATGGCGGCGTCGTTCCACTTCGTGATCTTGCCGAGGTAGATGTCACCCAGCACGGCGCCGGTCAGCTTCAACTGGCCCGGGGCGATGCCCTTCAGGTTGACCACCGGCACCACGCCACCGATGACGGTGGGGAACTGCATCAGACCGTCTTTCGCCAGTTCGGCGTCGGTCAGTGGCATGTCGGAAGCGCCGAAGTCCACCGTCTTGCCGCGAATCTGGCGCAGGCCGGCGCCGGAACCTACCGACTGGTAGTTGATCTTGGCGCCGGTGGCCTTGTTGTAGGCGTCGGCCCACTTGGCATACAGCGGCGCCGGGAAGGTGGCACCAGCGCCAGTCACGTCCTGCGCCAGAGCGGCCAAAGAGCAGGCAGCCAGGGCAACGGCGGTGGCAGCAGAGCGAAAGGTCAGCAGGGTCATGGACTTGCCTCGGCAACAGGGTTTGCGATGACAGGACTCTAGGCGCGGCAGATGACAACTCTGTGACGGCGCAGGGGATGCCCGACTGTCTTTCGCGCTGTCTTTCGCGCTGTCACACGGCCTTCACGCGACTGTCACATCGGTCACATACCGTCCTGGCTGTTGCCCTCATCCGTCACAAAATGGAGTGCCCGACCATGCTGAAGAGAACCACCCTGCGCGCGGCCTGCGCCGCTGCCCTGATTGCCCTGACCGCCTGCGCCAGCGTTCCGCAGCCGGTGTCCGTCACCGACACCATCGCCCGCACGCCGGAACTGAGCACCTTGTCGCGCCTGATCGGCGAAGCCGGCCTGGCCGACACCTTGCGCGGCGCCGGCCCCTACACCGTGTTCGCGCCCACCGACGAAGCCTTCAAGGCCCTACCTGCCGGTGCCCTGGCCAAGCTGGCCGCCGACAAGGACGCGCTGCGTGCGGTGCTGACCTTTCACGTGTTGCCCGTGAATGTGCAGTCGGCCGAGGTCAACACCGCCAATGCCAAGACCGTGAACGGCGCGACGCTGGCGCTGGCCAAGGCCGGCACCTTCGTCACAGTGGAGGAAGCCCTGGTGCAGACGCCCGACCTCGTCGCCAGCAATGGCGTGGTGCACACGGTAGACCGCGTGCTGATGCCGACGAAGCGCTGAAACGGCAGTGGGCGGGATGGCCGGTCGCCGCGACCACCCGGCCTGAAGGTCAGCCGGCCGCTGCCGCCGCCGCCATGCGCTGGGCGCACAGCCGGCCGAGTTCGGCGTCGCGCGCTTCAACCATCACGCGCAGCACGGGCTCGGTGCCCGAGGCGCGTATCAGCACCCGGCCGCTGTCACCCAGTTCGCGCTCGGCCTGGCCACGGCTGTCGGCCAGCGCCGCGTTGCGCGTCCAGTCGCTGCCCTCGGGCAGGCGCACATTGATCATGGTCTGCGGGTACAGGGTCACGCCGTCGAGCAGCGCGGCCAGCGAACGCCCCTTGTTGCAGACGGCTTGCAGTATCTGCAGCGCGCTGACGATGCCGTCCCCGGTGGTGTGGCGGTCCAGTGCCAGCAGATGGCCCGAGCTTTCGCCGCCCAGGTGCCAGCCGCGCGCCGACAACTCTTCCAGCACGTAGCGGTCGCCGACCTTGGCGCGGACCAGTTCCACACCCAGCCGGCTCAGGGCCTGTTCGATGGCGATGTTGGTCATCAGCGTGCCCACCACGCCGGGAATGGCCTGACCCTTGGCCAGGCGGTCGGCGGCCATCACGTAGAGCAGTTCGTCGCCGTTGTAGAGCCGGCCCTGGGCGTCCACCAATTGCAGGCGGTCGGCGTCGCCATCCAGCGCCACGCCGTAGTCGGCACGGTGTTCGGCAACGGCCGCCACCAGCGCCTGCGGCGCCGTGGCACCCACGCCGGCGTTGATGTTCAAGCCGTCAGGGCTGCAGCCGATGGTGACGACCGTGGCGCCCAGTTCATGGAACACATCGGGGGCGACGTGGTAGGCCGCGCCATGCGCCGCGTCGATGACGATCTTCATGCCCCGCAGCGACAGGCTGTGCGGCACCGTGCTCTTGCAGAACTCGATGTAGCGGCCGCGCGCATCTTCCAGGCGCTTGGCCTTGCCCAGGCTGGCCGAATCGACCCACGAGGGCTCTTTCAGCATCTCGGCTTCGACATCGGCTTCCCACTCGTCGGGCAGCTTCTCGCCACGCGCCGAGAAGAACTTGACGCCGTTGTCCATGTAGGCGTTGTGCGAAGCACTGATCACCACGCCCAGGTCCAGCCGCAAAGCGCGCGTCAGGTAGGCCACGCCGGGTGTGGGCAGCGGGCCGCTGAGCAGCACGTCCACGCCGGCCGACGCGAAGCCGGCTTCCAGCGACGATTCGAGCATGTAGCCCGAGATGCGCGTGTCCTTGCCGATCAGCACCGTGGGCCGTTTGGCATGGCGGCGCAGCACGTGGCCGACCGCGTGACCCAGGCGCAGCATGAAGTCGGGCGTGATGGGTGGTTTGCCCACCGTGCCACGGATGCCATCGGTGCCGAAATAAGTTCTGCTCATGTTGTTGTCGTCCTCCCTGCGGATTTTGACCGCCGCGCTGGCGGTTCTGCCCCAACCCGCCGCCGGGTTGTGCGCATTTGTGTGGGCTCAGGCCGCGCCTTCGATCATTCCGGATTCGACCGCCTGCCAGACCTTGAGGGCGTCCACGGTGGCCGCCACGTCATGCACCCGCAAGATCGCTGCGCCGCGCTGCGCCGCCAACAGCGCAGCGGTGACGCTGGCCACCACGCGCTGGCCCACGGGGCGACCCGTCAGCAGGCCCAAGGTGCCTTTGCGCGACCACCCCACCAGCAGGGGCCAGCCCAGACCGCACAGCTCGTTCTGGCGCGTCAGCAGGGCCAGGTTGTGCCCGGGCTGCTTGGCGAAACCGATGCCCGGGTCGATGGCGATGCGATCACGCGCCACGCCAGCCGCTTCGACGGCCAGGGCGCGTTCACACAGGAAGTCGCGCACCTCGGCCAGCACGTCGCCGTAGTCGGCCATGGCCTGCATGGTGTCGGGCTCGCCGCGCATGTGCATCAGGCAAACGCCGGCCTGCGGGTGGGCTGCAACGCAAGCCAGCGCGCCAGGTCGGCGCAGCGCGCGCACGTCGTTGACGATGTCCACGCCCAGCGCCAGCGCTTCGGCCATCACGCGCGGCGAACTGGTGTCCACCGAGACCGGCACACCCATCGTGACGGCCGCCCGCAACACCGGCAGCACGCGCTGCAGTTCACCCTCGTCGCCGGGCGCTTGCGAGCCGGGCCGTGTCGATTCACCGCCAATGTCCAGCAGGTCGGCGCCTTCGCGCAGCAGCTGCTCGCAATGCGCGATGGCCGCGCTGGCCGTGGCGTGCTGGCCGCCATCGGAGAAGGAGTCGGGCGTGGCATTGACGATGCCCATCACGCGCGGCCGCGACAAATCGATGCGGAAGCGCGTGGTCTGCCAATGGGTGGGGCTGTCCATCAAAGGGTCTCGGAAACACCGAGCGGGGCCGCAGCCCCGCTCGCAACCGGACGAATCCGGAAGATGAAGCTCAGGCGGCGGCGGGCGCGCTGTCGGTGCCCACCGGCGCGGCCGGGCCACCCGGCGTCTTGCTGGCCGACGGCGTCCAGTCCTTCGGCGGCCGCGGCGGCTTGCCGTTCATGATGTCGTCGATCTGCTCGGCGTCGATGGTTTCCCATTCCAGCAAGGCATGCGCCATCGCGTGCATCTTGTCCTTGTGGTCCTCGATCAGCTTGCGCGCGATGCCGTACTGCTCGTCGATGATGCGGCGGATCACGCCGTCGACCTTGCGCATGGTGTCTTCCGACATGCTGGTCGTCTTGGTGACGCTGCGGCCGAGGAAGACTTCGCCCTCGTTCTCGGCATAGACCATCGGGCCCAGTTCGTCCGTCATGCCGTAACGCGTGACCATGTCCCGAGCGATCGACGTGGCCCGTTCGAAGTCGTTCGATGCACCGGTGGTCATCTGGTTCATGAACACTTCTTCAGCGATACGGCCACCGAAGAGCACGCTGATGGTCGACAGCATGCGCTCCTTGTCCAGGCTGTAGCGGTCGCCTTCGGGCAGTTGCATCGTCACGCCCAGAGCGCGGCCACGGGGAATGACCGTGACCTTGTGCACCGGGTCGGTCTTGGGCATCAGGCGCGCCACCAGCGCGTGGCCGGCCTCGTGGTAGGCGGTGTTCTTGCGCTCTTCCTCCGGCATGATCATGGACTTGCGCTCGGGGCCCATCATGATCTTGTCCTTGGCCTTCTCGAAGTCCATCATCTCGACCACGCGACCGTTGCGGCGCGCAGCGAACAAGGCGGCTTCGTTGACCAGGTTGGCCAAGTCGGCACCGCTAAAACCCGGCGTGCCGCGTGCCAGGATGTCGGCGCGGATGTCCTGCCCGACCGGCACCTTGCGCATGTGCACGTTCAGGATCTGCTCGCGGCCACGCACATCGGGCAGCGTGACGTAGACCTGGCGGTCGAAGCGGCCCGGGCGCAGCAGCGCGGGGTCGAGGATGTCGGGCCGGTTGGTGGCCGCCATCACGATGACGCCCAGGTTGGTCTCGAAGCCGTCCATCTCG
>JANPHI010000046.1:0-11341 GCA_031424355.1 Betaproteobacteria bacterium | reverse complement strand
GTTGCTGTACAGGATGACGAAGGGCGAAGCCAGCATCGACAGCACCATGCTGGCCAGCACCGGGCTGACCCAGCTGGGCGCCACCAGCTGGCTTTGCGCGCCCAGTGTCAGCAGCACGAAGCCGAATTCACCGGCCTGCGCCAGGTACAGGCCGGTGCGCAAGGCCACCCCCGGCGTGGCACCGAAAGCCTTGGCCAGCGCGGCCACCAAAGCAAATTTGGCGACCACCGGTACGCTGGTCATCAACAGCACCAGCAGCCACTGGTCGAGCACCGGCCGCCAGTCCAGCTTCATGCCGATGGTGATGAAGAACAGGCCCAGCAGCACGTCGTGGAAGGGCCGGATGTCGGTCTCGACCTGGTGTTTGTATTCGGTTTCGGCGACCAGCATGCCGGCGACGAAAGCGCCCAGCGCCAGGCTCAGGCCGAAGTGCTCGGTCAGCCAGGCCAGGCCCAGCGTGACGAGCAGCAGGTTCAGCATGAAGAGTTCTTCGCTCTTGCGCCGCGCCACCAGCGTCAGCCACGAGCGCATCACTTTCTGGCCGCCGACGAGCAGCACCGTCAGCAGCAGGCCGGCCTTCAGCCCGGCCCAGGCCATGGCCTGCACCAGGTCGCGCGCTGGTTCGCCCAGGGCCGGGATCAATACCAGCAGCGGCACCACGGCCAAGTCCTGGAACAACAGCACGGCCAGCACACGCCTGCCGTGCTCGCTTTCCAGTTCCAGCCGTTCGGCCATCATCTTCACGACGATGGCCGTGGACGACATCGCCAGCGCGCCGCCCAGCACCACCGCGCCTTGCCAGCCCATTTCCCAGGTGCCGTGCAGCAGTGCGGCGTAAGCCCAGACCAGCGCGGCGTGGCCGACCATGGTGACCGCGATGGTCAGCACCACCTGCGACAGACCCAACCCGAACACCAGGCCGCGCATGCTGCGCAACTTCGGCAGGTTGAATTCCAGGCCGATGACGAACATCAGGAAGACCACGCCGAACTCGGCCAGGTATTTCACGCCGGCCGTGTCCTTGGCCAGTGCCAGCGCGTTGGGGCCGATCACCACGCCGACCACCAGATAGCCCAGCATGGGCGGCAACTTCAGCGAGCGGCAGGCGACCACGCCCAGCACGGCGGCGACCAGGTAGAGCAGGACGAGTTCGAGCGTGGTGGCCATGGCGCGGGTGCCTAGAATCGGTCGATGCTATTCGAGCCTTCCAGCGATGAAATCTGCCCATCCGTATGACGCGCCGCGCGCGCTGCAAATGGCGGTGCGCACACTGGAAATCGAAGCCCGCGCGCTGAACAAGCTGGCGGCCACCACGGGCGCCAGCTTCACCCAGGCGGTGCAGTTGATGCTGGCCTGCAGCGGCCGCGTGGTGGTGATGGGCATGGGCAAAAGCGGCCACGTGGGGCGCAAGATTGCCGCCACGCTGGCGTCCACCGGCACGCCGGCGATGTTCGTCCACCCGGCCGAAGCCAGCCACGGCGACCTGGGCATGGTGCTGCCGAACGACGTGGTGCTGGCCATCAGCAACAGCGGTGAAAGCGATGAACTGGCGGCCATCCTGCCGGCGCTGCTGCGGCTGGGGGTGCAGATCGTGGCCATCACCGGCGGCGCTGAATCGACCTTGGCGAGCCATGCGCACACCGTCATTTCCAGCGCGGTTGATGAAGAAGCCTGCCCGTTGAACCTGGCGCCCACCGCTAGCACCACCGCACAGATGGCGTTGGGCGACGCGCTGGCCGTGGCCTTGCTGGACGCCCGCGGTTTCAAGGCCGAAGACTTCGCCCGCTCGCACCCCGGCGGCAGCCTGGGCCGCAAGCTGCTGATGCACGTGCAAGACCTGATGCGCAGCGGTGACGCCGTGCCGCGCGTGGCGCCTGGCGCCAGCTTCAACGAATTGCTGCGCGAGATGACCGGCAAGGGCCTGGGCTTCACCGCCGTGGCCGACGCCGCCGGCCGGCCGTTGGGCATCTTCACCGACGGCGATTTGCGCCGCCTGATCGAGCGCGGCGAGCACGGCGACCTGCGCAGCCTGACCGCCGAGCGCGTGATGCACAGCGCGCCGCGTCTGGTGCGGGCCGGCGCGCTGGCCGTCGAAGCCGCCGGCGTGATGGAGCTGCACCGTGTCACCAGCGTGCTGGTGGTGGATGACGCCGGCCTGCTGGTCGGCGCGCTGAATTCCAACGACCTGATGCGGGCGAAAGTCATCTGACGCCTGGCCATGCGAACACTGAAGCCGACACTCACTTTCGCGCCCGACGTTCTTTTGCGGGCCCAGGGGACGGGCTTGGGGATGAAAGCAGCCATCTTGGACGTGGATGGCGTGCTGACCGACGGCCGGCTGTACATCAGCGCGGCAGGCGAAACGGTGAAGGCCTTTTCGGCGCTGGACGGCCACGGCCTGAAACTGTTGCGGCAGGGCGGGATCGAGCCGCTGGTGATCACCGGCCGCGATTCACCGGCCGTGCGCCGCCGCGTCGCCGACCTGGGTCTGGCCCACGCCGTCTACGGCGCGCACGACAAGCTGGCGGCGGCCACCGCCTTGCTGTCCAGCCTGCAACTGGACTGGCCGGACGTGGCCGCCATCGGTGACGACTGGCCCGACCTGCCGCTGCTGGCCCGCGCCGGTTTCGCTTGCGCCCCCGCCAACGCCCACGCCGAAGTGCGCGCGCTGGCCGACCACGTCACCGCAGCCCCTGGCGGCCATGGCGCGGCGCGCGAGTTCTGCGACCTGCTGCTGATTGCCGCGGGCCGTTACGCAGGCCTGCTGCATGGCCATCTGCAAACGCTGGACGGCCGCTAGGCGACGCGCATGAGTGTCGAGCTGCATCTGCCCGATCTGCCGGAAGTGCCGATCTCCTTCGGACCTGCAGGGGTCGCGGCGGTGCGCATCGACATGCCCTGGCACTTGCGTGTCCGTGCTGCCGTTTCGGCCTACTTGCCGCTGCTGCTGATGACCTTGGTGGCCCTGGCCACCTGGTGGCTGGTGAAGAACTCGCCGCGGCCATCGGTCGTCGACGAAGCCCGCACCGTGTCGGCCGCGCCCGACTACACCATGACCCGCTTCGCACTGGAGCGCTTCGACGCGGCGGGCCGTCTGAAGTTGCGCATCGAGGGCGAACAGATGCGCCATTTTCCGGCCACTGACCGCATCGAGATCGACGGTGCCGTCATCCGTGCCATTGCGCCCGACGGCCGCGTGACGCTGGCGCACGCCCAGCGCGCCATCGGCAACGGCGACGGCAGCGAGGTGCAATTGCTGGGTGGCGCCGAAGTCATCAGCGAACGCGAAGCCGACAGCAACCTGGTCATGCGCAGCGAATTCCTGCATGCCTTTTTCGTCACCGAGCGCGTGCGCAGCCACCTGCCGGTGGCGGTGCAGATGGGCACCACCGAACTGAAAGCGGCCGGCCTGGACTACGACCATGCCGTCCGCCGCCTGGAACTGAAGGGCCCGCTGCGCGCCGTGATGGCTGCCACCACTTCGAAAGTCACCGAGAAGAAACGATGAGCGCACCGCTGGTCTTCGTGACGGGCGCGTCCAGCGGCATCGGCCAGGCGCTGGCCGCGCGTTATGCGCAGGCCGGCTGGCGGTTGGCGCTGGTGGCCCGGCGCACGGAAGAGTTGGCGCGCTGGGTGCAAGCGCAGGGTCTGGACGCCGACCGCGTCCAGATTTATGGCGCCGATGTGGCCGTGCCCGACAGCATCATCGACGCGGCGCAGCGCTGCATTGCCAGCCAGGGTCTGCCCGATGTCGTCATCGCCAACGCCGGCATCAGCGTGGGCATGGACACCGGCGAGCGCGGCGATCTGGACGTGATGCGCGACACCTTCGCCGTCAACAACATCGGCCTGGCCGCCACCTTCCACCCCTTCCTGCGGCGCATGCGCCAGCGCGGCTCGGGCAGGCTGGTCGGCATCGCCAGCGTGGCCGCCATCCGGGCCATGCCAGGGCATGGGGCTTATCACGCCAGCAAAGCCGGCGTGGTGGCCTATTGCGAGAGCCTGCGTGGTGAGTGCCGGGGCACGGGGGTGCAGGTGGTGACGCTGCTGCCGGGCTACATCGCCACGCCGCTGACCGCGCGCAACCCTTACCCGATGCCCTTCCTGATGCCGGCCGAGCGTTTTGCCGATGCCGCCTTCAAAGCCATCGAAGCCGGTGTCAGCTACCGCGTCATCCCCTGGCAGATGGCCGTCGTCGCCAAGCTGCTGCGCGTGTTGCCCAACCGCTGGTTCGACCGCCTCTTCGCCGGTCGTGGGCGCAAGCCCCGCCGCAGCTGAGGGCGCGGGCGGCCAGTATCAGCGCGCACGCGCTGAAAGACCGGCCCTGAACCAGTGTCCAAGAACGATCACCCAAGAAAAAGGGCACCCGAAGGTGCCCTGATCAAGCTGGCTGTACGGATCTGAAACGATCAGTAGCCGCCGCGGCTTCCGCCGCCGCCACCACCACCGTAGCCGCCACCACCACCGCCGCCGCTACGGCCACCGCCGCCACCGCCGCCGTAGGGGCTGCGACCGCCGCCGCCACCGCCACCGCCGTAAGGGCTGCGACCACCGCCGCCGCCAGCACCGCCGCCAGCGCCACCGCTGCCGCCGCCACCACCGTAGCCGCCACCACCACCGCCGCCGTAGCCGCCACCACCGCCACCGCTGCGGGGACCACCACCGCCGCCGCCAAAGCCACCCGGACGCTCTTCACGTGGGCGGGCTTCGTTGACGACGACAGCGCGGCCGTCGACCGGCTGGCCGTTCATGCCATTGATGGCAGCTTGCGCCTCCGGATCGGAAGCCATTTCCACGAAGCCGAAGCCCTTGGAACGACCCGTTTCACGGTCCATCATGACCTTGGCGGAAGTCACGGTGCCATATTGCGAAAAAGCCTGCAGCAGCGAGTCATCGCGAACTGAGTAGGCCAGATTACCGACGTAAAGTTTGTTTCCCACGGGGAGCCCTTAAAAGTACCTACCAAAACCATGCGGAGCTCAACCCTGCGTGAACCAATCAAGCGAAAGGTGCGGCTGCCAGACACAGACTCCGTATTAAGTCACCCCACCCCCACACCTGTAAAGATAGCCCGCCGCAATTTTTGATCTGGCAACCCAAATTCATCGCGGTTGCAACACTTGACTGCGTAAAGCGCGCGGTGCCGTCCCAGACCACGGGCTGCTGAGTCTCAAGCTGCTGCACGCGTTGCAGCCCCTACCATCACCGCATGGACCTGCTCAAGCCGCTGATTGCCCTGCTCGCCATCGTCAACCCGATCGGCGTGGTGCCTTTTTTCATCCACTTCACGCAAGCTTTCACGCCCGAGCAACGTCGCCAGACCATCCGCGTCAGCGCGTTCAGTGCTTTTGTGGTGATCGCGCTCAGCGCCGTCGCAGGCCTGAAGATCATCGAGTTCTTCGGCATCACGCTCGCATCCTTCCAGGTCGGTGGCGGCACGCTGTTGCTGATCAGCTCGCTGGCGATGCTGAACGCCCAACCGGCCGAAGCCAAGCCGGGTGACGCCAGCGACACCAGCGAAAAGCTCGACGCGGGCGCCAGCATTGCCGTGGTGCCGCTGACCATCCCGCTGCTGACCGGCCCGGCCACCATTTCCACCATGGTCATCTACGCCGAAAAGACGCGCCACCTCTGGCAGATCGGCGTGCTGGTGGGCTACGGCGTGGTCATCGGCCTGGTCACCTACATCGCCTTCACGGCGTCGGGGCGCATCGCCAAAGTGCTGGGGCGCACCGGCATCAATGTGATGACCCGCTTGATGGGGCTGATCCTGGCGGCCATGGCCGTCGAGCTGTTGGCCGACGGCCTGGTGAAGCTCTTCCCGGTGCTGGCCACTCCCTTGACACGCTGAAAACCCGCTGAATTGCCATGACCCTGCAGCAGAGCGACGTGACCTATGACTACATCGTGGTGGGCGCCGGCACGGCCGGCTGCCTGCTGGCCAACCGTTTGTCGGCCGATCCGCAATGCCGCGTGCTGCTGGTCGAGGCCGGCGGCCACGACGACTACCACTGGATCCACATCCCGGTAGGCTACCTGTACTGCATCGGCAACCCGCGCACCGACTGGCTGTTTTCGACCGAAGCCGACCCCGGCCTGAACGGCCGCAGCCTGCGTTACCCGCGCGGCAAGGTGCTGGGTGGCTGTTCCAGCATCAACGGCATGATCTACATGCGCGGCCAGTCGCGTGACTACGACGCCTGGGCCGCCAGCGTGGGCGACGACGCCTGGCGCTGGGACCAGTGCCTGCCCCACTTCAAGCGCCATGAGGACCACTGGCGCGGCGGTGACGAGCTGCACGGCGCCGGCCAGGAATGGCGTGTTGAAAAGCAGCGGCTGAGCTGGAAAGTGCTGGACGCCTTCGCGGCGGCGGCGCAGGAAGCCGGCATACCCGCCACCGACGACTTCAACCGCGGCAGCAACGAGGGCGTGGGCTACTTCGAGGTCAACCAGAAGCGCGGCGTGCGCTGGAACACCTCGAAGGCCTTTCTGCGGCCGGTGGTCGGCCGCGAAAACCTGCAGGTCTGGACCGGCGCGCAGACCTCGCGCGTGCTGCTGGAAGGCGGGCGGGCGGTGGGCATCGAGGTGCTGCCTGTCGAAGGCGGCGCGGCCATCCGCGCCCGCGCCAGCCGCGAGGTGGTGCTGTGCACCGGCGCGGTGGGCACGCCGCAGCTGCTGCAGCTGTCGGGCATCGGCCCGGGCTCGCTCTTGCAGGAACACGGCATCGCGGTGCAGCACGAATTGCCGGGGGTCGGCGAGAACCTGCAAGACCACCTGCAGATCCGCGCCGTCTACTCGGTAACGGGCGTGAAGACGCTGAACACCATGGCGAATTCGCTGTGGGGCAAGGCCGCCATCGGCCTGGAATACCTGCTGCGCCGCAGCGGGCCGATGAGCATGGCGCCCTCGCAGCTGGGCGCTTTCACGCGTTCGTCGCCCGAGCAGGCCTGGCCGAATGTCGAATACCACGTGCAGCCGCTGTCGCTGGACGCCTTCGGCCAGCCGCTGCACCGCTACAACGCCTTCACGGCCAGCGTCTGTAACTTGAATCCAACCTCGCGCGGTTTCGTGCGCATCGCCTCACCGCGCCCGCAAGACGCACCGCGCATCCAGGCGCGCTACCTGTCCACCGCGGAAGACCGCCAGGTGGCGGCCGATTCCTTGCGCCTGACACGGCGCATCGCCGCCATGCCGGCGCTGGCGAAATACAAGCCGCAGGAGGTGAAGCCCGGCGTGCAGTTCCAGAGCGACGAAGACCTGGCGCGGCTGGCCGGCGACATCGGCACCACCATCTTCCACCCCGTGGGCACCTGCAAGATGGGCCCGGCCAGTGACCCGAACGCCGTCGTCGATGCCCGGTTGCGGGTGCACGGCGTGCCGGGCCTGCGCATCGCCGATGCCAGCGTGATGCCCACCATCACCAGCGGCAACACCAATTCGCCGACGCTGATGATCGCCGAGCGGGCCGCAGCGTGGCTGATTGCCGACGCGGCGGGTTAGTCCGAATGGCCCTGGCGGGCCAGGCCTCTACATTCCGTCCACTCGTGGCGGGGGGCGAACAGCCCCGCCGCCCCACGGGGGCCCGAGGAGACGACAGACACCATACGAAGTGACAACCTTCAGATCGGTCCCGCAGATGGACCGGCTTTCGAAAGCGCCGCCTGGTCGGCGCTTTTTTATTGGGTCTTCAGCTTTGTGGGTGAAGTGCGAAGTAGCGGGGCGCGGGCCGCCTTGTTCCGGGCGCCGTCGGCGGGCCGGGCTGCCTAGGATGCTGCACCTGTGCTCTGCCCGCCGCCATGTCCGTCAACCCCGATCTCCGCAAGCTCGACATCGACATCCCGTCGCAGCCGCAGGCCTTGGTGCAGCTGTCGCTGCTGCTGGCCGAAGACGAGATCAACCTGCCGGCCGTGGCCGCGCTGATCGAAACCGACATGGCCCTGGCGGCCTCGGTGATGAAGGCCGTCAACTCGTCGCTGTACGGCTTGAAGGGCCGGGTGCAGAGCGTGCAGCAGGCCATCACCTACCTGGGCATGCGCGAGGTCGCGGCCATCACCTTCGAAATGGGGCTGCGCGCAGCCTTTCCGCCCGCGCCCGAACTGGAGCCGCTGTGGGAGCGCGCGGCCCAGCGGGGGGCCTTGATGGCGCAACTGGCCACCCGGCTTTCGCTGGACGCCTGGGCCGCGCATTCGGCCGGTCTGTTCGAGGAATGCGGCAAGGCCGTGCTGTTCCGCCACGCGCCCGACCATTACCGCGCCATGCTGCGCGCCACCACCGACGACAGCGAACTGGTGACGCTGGAACATGCCGGTTTCGGCGTCAGCCACGACGCAATGGGCGCGGCGCTGTGTGAAAGCTGGGGCCTGGGCCCGGCGGCCGTGGCCAGCGTGCGCTTTCATGTGCCGGCGCAGAGCACCTGGGCGCTGCCCGAGCTGCCGGCCCGCCGGCCCATCTGCGCGCTGTCGGTGCTGGCCCGGGTCATCATGGCGGCGCCTGACCGGCTGGACGAGGCGACCGAAGCGCTGGCGGTGCAGACCGATCTCGACCTGACCCTGATGCGTCGCGCGGCCCGGCAGACCATCGAGCAACGGGCCAACGCCGCCGCCAACGGCCGGCCGTGAATCTGGCGGCCCCGCTTGTGGGGGCGTGGGCTTGATCCCCTGAGGGAAGTCCTCCTGTCAGCAGGGTTGCAGCTTGGTTAGTCTTCCGGTCCCGAGCTCCACAGGCAGGCCTCAGGCCGCACCGACCATGGCATCCACCGTTTCCGCCGACGCACTGGCGCTGCAGCGCCTCTACCACTGGGAAAAGACCGCCGCCCAGCGCGTCGTGTTCACCCAGCCCACCGGCGGCGGCGGCGCGCGCGACTACACCTGGGGTGAGGTGATGGACCAGGCCCGCCGCATGGCCGCCCACCTGCAGAGCCTGGGCCTGCAGCCCGGCGACAAGATCGCTCTGCTGGCCAAGAACACAGCCCACTGGCTGATGACCGACTGGGCCATCTGGCTGGGCGGTTTCGTATCGGTGCCGCTGTACCCCACGCTGGCTGCCGGCACCATCCGCCAGATCCTGGAGCACAGCGAGTCCAAGCTGCTGTTCATCGGCAAGCTGGACGGCTGGAAGGGCATGAAGCCCGGCGTGCCGGCCGGCCTGCCGTGCATCGGCCTGCCGCTGGCGCCCGACGACGTGAAGGTGTCCTACCCGACCTGGGACGACATCATCGCCAAGACCGCGCCGCTGAAGGGCAACCCGCTGCGCGAAGCCGGCGAGCTGTCGACCATCATGTACACCAGCGGCACCACGGGCGCGCCCAAGGGCGTGATGCACAGCTTCGGCACCTTCGCCTGGGGCATGTCGTCGGCGCTGAAGCGTGTGCCGCACATCAACAGCGAAGCGCGCATGTTGAGCTACCTGCCGCTGTCGCACGTGGCCGAACGCACGCTGGTGGAACACGGTGTGATCGCCACCGGCATGCACGTCTATTTCGCCGAAAGCCTGGACACCTTCACCGCCGACCTGCAACGTGCCCGGCCCACGCTGTTCTTCAGCGTGCCGCGCCTGTGGGTGAAGTTTCAGCAGGGCATCAGCGCCAAGATGCCGCCTGCCAAGCTCGACCGCCTGCTCAGCATTCCCATCCTGGGCGGCATCGTGCGCAAGAAGATCCTCACCGCGCTGGGCCTGCAAGACTGCACCTTTGCCGCCGGTGGCGCCGCGCCCATGCCGCCCGACCTGCTGCGCTGGTACAAAAAGCTCAAGCTCGATCTGGCCGAGGTTTACGGCATGACCGAGAACTCGGTGTCAGCCACGCCACCCTGCCGGGCAAGCAGCGCCCGGGCACGGTGGGCCTGCCTTACGACGGCGTGGAATGCCGGCTCGACCCGGTGAGCAGCGAGATCCAGATGAAGGCACCTTGCCTGATGCTGGGCTACTACAAGGAACCCGAACTGACGCGCCAGGCCATGACCGAAGACGGCTGGCTGCGCACCGGCGACAAGGGCGCGCTGGACGGCGAAGGCAACCTGAAGATCACCGGCCGCGTGAAAGACCTGTTCAAGACCAGCAAGGGCAAGTACGTGGCCCCGGCGCCCATCGAGGACAAGCTGGTGATGAACCCGGCCATCGAGGCCTGCTGCGTGACGGGCGCCAACCTGGGCCAGCCGCTGGCCCTGGCCATGCTGAACCCCGACGCCGTGAAGAAGGCTGCCGACCCTGCCGGCCGTGCCGAACTGGAAGCCTCGCTGACGGCCCACATCGCCCACATCAACGAAAGCCTGGACCCGCACGAGCAGCTGGACTGCATCGTGTTGATGACCGATGCCTGGACGGTGGACAACGACCTGATCACGCCGACCTTCAAGGTCAAGCGCAACCGCATCGAAGACCTGTTCGCGAAGAACTACGACCGCTGGGTGGGCATGAAGAAGAAGGTCATCTGGTACGCCCCCTGAGGGCTGTGCAGAACGCAAAAGCGGCCCGCTGTGCGGGCCGCTTTTTTGTGTGCCGCCGTCGGGTGGGCGGCGTTCAGCGTGCGGCGGGACCGGATGCCGCCGACGCCGCCGGTGGCTGCGGGTTGGCTGCCACCACGCCGGTGGCGATGGGGATCTCGTCGCTGATCGTCAGCCCGGTGACGAAGTAGCGCGTTTCGCCGAAGCAGCTGCCGGGCAGCCCGACCTTCTCTTCGTAGTGCAGCGCGACGCGCTTGCCCACGGCCTTGGTGACCAGGTCGGCCACCGCGTCATCGTGGATGGTGAAGGCGAACTTTTCGGGAATGGAACCGGGCAGCGACACCAGGGCCAGCTCGCCTTCCCAGGTCTTGCAGATCCAGCCCTTGTTCGACAGTTTCTGCACCCAGCCGGCGCGCTCGCCGCTGGAATAGCTCCACTTCATCGCCGCCCAGAAATACAGCGTGACCAGCGCCGCGAGCACCAGCAGGGGAAGGACGAGGCGTTTGAACATGGTGCGTGGCGGTGTGCAGTCGGGGGGTGGGGGCGGATTATCGGGCTGCGACAAAGCGGGCTGCCCAGCAGCCGCCCCGACACCGCGCAGCGCCTTACTTCGAATTCGCCTTGAAGCTGGTGAAGATGCGCGTCTGCACGCGGCGGATCTCTTGCGACACGGCGTCGGATGGGTTGATCTTCTTCAGGTCGGCCGCGCTCAGAAAGATGGTCGGGTTGTCGGCCACCGCCTTGGTGACGAACTTCTTCGCGGCGCTGTTCGGGTTGGCGTAGAAGACCTTGTTGGTCAGGCTGGCGTGCACCTCGGGGCGCAGGATGTAGTTGATGAAGAGGTGGGCGTTCCTGACGTTCTTGGCGTCTTTCGGAATGGCCATGGTGTCCACCGACAGCAT
>JANPHI010000045.1:0-5910 GCA_031424355.1 Betaproteobacteria bacterium | reverse complement strand
CCCTTCATGTACGCGGTCGACGACGCGGTCATCGCGGTCGGCGTGGCGCAGCAGAAAGCGCAGGGGCGCCAGGTCAGCTGCCGCAAGGGTTGTGACGCCTGCTGCCGCGCACAGCCCGTGCCGGTCACGCCCGCCGAGACGCTGGCCCTGGCGCGCCGCGTGCAAGCCCTGCCGACCCGCGCGCAAGACCGCGTGCGGGCGCGCTTTGCCACCGGCGTGGCGCAACTGCGCGAGGCCGGTCTGTTCGACACGCTGATGCGCGAGCAGCCCACCCTGGACACGGCGCACGCCCGCGCCACCGTCGAGGCCTACATCCGCTTGGGCCTGGCGTGCCCTTTCCTGGAGGACGGCGCCTGCAGCATCCACGCTCAGCGCCCCTTCGTCTGCCGCCAGTACCTGGTGACCTCGCCCCCCACGCTGTGCGCCGACCCCTTGACGGCGCCCGTTGCGGTGGTGCCGCTGCCGCTGAAGCCGGTGGGCGCCATGCTGAATGCGTCGTCCGCCGTGGTCGGCAAGCCGCAACTCACCGTGCCGCTGATGCTGTCGCTGGTGTACGCCGAAAGCCACCACGGCGAACTGCAACGCACCGCCGACGCGCGGCAGGTGCTGCAGACTTGGCTGAACGGCCTTTGAATAGCCGAGAACCCGAAGCGCGCCTGGCGCGCCCGTGAAGGTCAGGACACCGTCATTCGACGGCTGCGGATTCGTTCACTGCGTGCCGGTCAGGCTCCGTGGTGCGGAGGATTTCGTTCAGAACGGACGTGGCGTAATTCCCGGCGGGCAACGAGAAGGTGAGCACCAGTTGATCGGCTTGCGGCCACACCCATGACATGTCCATCGGGCACGCCACCAGGGCGCGGCGCTCCTGATCCAGACCGGCATGTTCCATGCCGTCGCACAAGGTGGCGTGACGTTCAGCCACGCCGTTTTCCAGGGCCTGCGCTTCATCGGTGGTGATCACGCGGCCCCGCCCCCAGAGGGGTCCGGTGGGCCGGCCCGCCTCGTCCATCACGTCACCGGGCAGGGTCTTGCCCCAGAGTCCCTGCTGAATGCGCAAGGCCAGCACTTCATTGAAGACGAAGGAGCGCACCGCCGACAGGTAGAGGCCCTTCTTCTTCGGGTTGCGCACGCGGATTTCGCGCGCCAGCATGGCCCGTCCCTGCATCACGTTGCCGCCGCCGTGGCCGAAACGCTGAGGGCCGAAGTAGTTGGGCACGCCCTGTGACGCAACGGCCTGAAGATTGGTCTCGATGGCGTCGCGGTCGCCGGTGACGTCACGCAGCACGATGCCGAATCGGTTGCCCTGCAGATCGCCGGGGCGCAGCTTTTTCACATGGCGGCTCTGGCTCAGCACCTTGAATTCCGGGTGCTGAAGCGGGGTCAGGTCGGGCGTTTCGCCGGTCGTCTTGCCGGTCGGCAGATAGATGCTGAACCACTGACGGGTGATGGCGTAGCGGTCCTTGAGGCCGGCATAGCCCACGTCCCTGTCCTGCACGCCGGCGGCCTGGGCCAGTTGCTGGGCGACGAAGGCGGTATTGGCACCGTTCTTCTCGATGTCCAGCCAGATGTGTTCGCCCTGACCGGAGGGCAGCTGCAGCGGCAGCTCGGTCACGGTGAAATCCTCGTTGAGGCGTTTCAGGGTGGCGCTGGCGCCGCTGGCCGGATAAGCGTTGGGCCACTGCGGCAAGGTCGTGTATGGAGCGTCGGTCATGTGCGGTCGGACGGCACCAGCCGCAGGCAGGGACAGGCTGCCCAGCCGTCCCGGGGGCAGTCCAGACCGTGATTCTCGCCCCAGCCGCATGCCCTGGCGCGCATCAACCGATGCGACTTCAATGGGAACGGTTGCACGTCGTCGCTGCGACCTTGGAGCGCCCGGTGGTCGGGATGCTCGACGTGCCTTGGATCCCGCTCTGCGGGCCAACGTCGCCTCCGGTCGTCACGACGTTGATCCTTGAACTGGGTGTTCCCGGGCCGGTGGCCAAGGGATTCAGGCCAGACGGACCACACTGCGCGAAAACGCGTGTATCGACAGCGCCGAGCGCTTGGCACACCGGTGCGTCTGGCCAGGCTCGAGCACGATGTCCGCCGGCTCGCCGTCGAAGCACAGCCAGAGCGCGCCGCTCTCGCAGGTCACAAGGCGGCCGTGAGGCTTGGCGACCCAGGTCGTGGCGCCCCTGTTCAACGGCACGGTCGATTCGATAGCCTGCGCGTCGCGCCCCGACTCGAAGCCCCGGCGCACGGATGCGCGTGCCCAGCCGCACATAGCGGCCCACAGGTCTTGGGGCGGCGCGAAGAATGGGGCCGGGCTCGTGGTGTTCATGGTGGGCTTCCTTCGTGTCATGCAGACCGATGGGCCTGCGATGGACACACTGTAGGAAGCGCGGCCGGATGGCGCGATACCGCGAAGGCGTTACGGCCTACCGTGTTCGCGGTAGGCGCTGTCAGACGGCTCGGGCTGCAGCGACAGCCTGACGCCCGCTACTGTCGCAAGGTCGCTGGCGGCATCGCAACGGTGAGCGCCTGGCGCAGCAGCCCCAACGCCTGGCTGATCTCGCCTTCGCTGATCGTCAAGGCCGGCATCAGCCGGATCACATTGCGCCGTGGCGCGTTCAGCAGCAGCCCCAGTGGCCGCAGCTGTCGGGCTGCTGTCACCACCTGCTCAGCATGGTCGGTGGGCAAGACCAGGGCGCGCAACAGCCCGGCGCCGCGCTCGGCCACCAGACCCCGCTCGCGCACGAGGGCCTGCAGGCCGCTGGCCAGCTGTTGCGAACGGGCCCGCACCTGCTGCAGAAAGCCGTCCCGGCAGACCTCGTTCACCACCGCCAGCCCCACCGCCGCCATCAAGGGGTTGCCACAGAAAGTGCCGCCCTGGTCGCCGGGTTCGAAGCAGTTCAGACCCTCTTTGCACAAAAGCGCTGCCAAGGGCACACCGCCGCCTATGCCCTTGGCCAGCGTCATCACATCGGGTTCGATGCCGAACAGCTCGTAGGCGAAGGCCTGGCCACAACGGCCGATGCCGGTCTGCACTTCATCGACGATCAACAGCAGCTGCTTCTAGGTGGTCAGTGCCCGCAGCTCGCGCACGAAGCCGGGGTCGGCCAGGTTGACGCCCGCCTCGCCCTGCACCAGCTCCAGCATCACCGCCACGGTGTCGGCCGTGATGGCCCGGTGCACCGATTCGATGTCGTTGTAGCGCGCCTTCGCAAAGCCGGTCGGCATGGGCTGGAACAGCGTGCTCCAGCCCGGCTTGCCTGAGGCACTCATCATCGCCAGCGTGCGCCCGTGGAAGCCGTCGTCGAAGCCGATGATCTCGTGCGCGCCACCACGGAATCGGCTGCCCCAGCGCCGGGCCAGCTTGACCGCGCCTTCGTTGACCTCAGCGCCCGAGCTGGCCAGAAACACCCGGTCGAAACAACTCAGTTCCACCAGCCGGCGGGCCAGGTCGAGCATGGGTCGGTTGAAGAAGGCCGGACTCGGATTCAGCAGCCGCTGCGCCTGGGACGCCAGCGCTTGCGCAATCAGCGCCGGGCTGTGCCCCAGGCTGTTGACGGCCCAGCCCTGCACCAGGTCGAGGTAGCGCTGGCCCTGTTCGTCGATCAGCCACGAACCCTGGCCTTCGGCGAAGACGAGGTCGGGCCGGCTGGTGATGGTGAGCAGGTCGCGGTCCAGGCTTGTGGTCATGTTGCAGTCTCCCAATCGAATGCTGTCTGGCGCGTGGTGCGGACCGTCAGCTTGGGGCTGCCCGTCCGCGGCCGCCATGACGCAGTTCCCACTTTTTCTGCCGTGACGGTGCGGATGGACTTGCGCCATCATGGCGGCATGTCATGCCGCATCACCTTCGTGCTGTTTCCCGGGTTTCAGCAGCTCGACCTGGCCGGCCCGATGGCGGTCTTCGAGGTGGCGCGGCTGGCGCGGCCCGGCAGCTATGCGTGGCGCCTGGTGGCGAGCGCGCCGCCAACGGTGCGCAGTTCGGCCGGCGTGGACTGGCCGGTGCAGGCCCTGCCGCGCCGGCTGGGCGATGGGGATCTGGTGATGGTGATTGGCGGTGACGGCGTGGACGCAGCCTGCGGCGACGCCCGGCTTGTCAAATGGCTGCAGCGCGCCAGCCCATCGGGCGCGCGCATCGCCAGCATCTGCAGCGGCAGCCTGGTGCTGGCCGCAGCCGGTCTGCTGGACCACCGGACCGCCACGACGCACTGGTCGCGCAGCCGCCAGTTCACGAGCGACTTTCCGGCGGTGCGTTTGCAACCCGATCGCATCTACGTGCGCGAGCCGGCCCAGCGTGGCCGCGCGCACAGCCTGCCTGAGGTCTGGACCAGCGCGGGCATGACGGCGGGCATCGATCTGTGCCTGGCCCTGGTCGCGCAAGACCACGGGGAAGAACTCGCGCGTGAGGCCGCGCGCCAGTTGGTCGTGGAGCGGCGGCGCCCGGGTGGGCAGACGCAGTTCTCATCGCTGCTGGAATTGCAGCGCCCGGAAGGACGCTTCGGTGCCTTGCTCGACCACGTGCGCAGGCATCTGCATGAAGACCACCGCATCGAAGAACTCGCTGCGCGTGCGTGCATGAGCCCGCGCCATTTCGCACGCTGTTTCCGCGACGAAACCGGGACCACACCGGCCCACGCCATCGAACGCCTGCGCGTGGAGGCGGCCCGTGCGGCGCTGGAAAGCGGGCTGCCGTCGGTGCAGCGCATTGCGCAAGACTGCGGCTTTGGCAACACCGAACGCATGCGGCGTTCCTTCCAGCGCCTGCTCGGCAGGCCACCGGCGTCGATCCGGAAAGTCGGCGTGTCAGGCCGGGCCGCCCCACCCGCTTAGGTGCCGGGGGCCAGCGCGGCCCTGGTGTTCACCAGTCGCCGTGCTGCGCCACGGTGCGTGAACCATCACCCGGTCCGCATCGCCGGTTCAATCGGCCTGCTTGCGCAAGAACGCCGGAATGTCGATGTCGTCCATGCCGTTGCTGGCCAGCGCGTCCACCTTGGCCGCTGCCTGCGAACGCGCGCTGCGCCACACGCTGGGCGTGTTCAGCCCTTCGTAGCTGTGCTGCGGTGCCGACGGCGCTGCGTTGACGTTAACCGGCTGCTGCGCCATCGCATTCAGGCCGCTGTTCAACATCGGCAGGTTGTCGGTGCCGGTGCGCAGGGCTTGCATCGGTTGCTGCACCAGCGTCGGCGGCTGCACCACGGCCTTGCGCACGCTGCTCAGGCCGGTGGCAATCACCGTCACGCGCAGTTGGTCGCCCAGGCTTTCGTCGTAGGCGGTGCCGAAGATCACGTGCGCATCGTCGGCCGCGTAACGGCGGATGGTGTTCATCGCATTACGGCTTTCGGCCAGCTTGAAGGTCGCCTTGCTGGCTGCAATCAGCACCAGCACGCCGCGCGCGCCGCTGAGGTCGATGCCTTCCAGCAGCGGGCAGGCCACGGCCGCGTCAGCCGCCTTGGTGGCGCGGTCGGGGCCGCTGCCGGTGGCGGTGCCCATCATCGCTTTGCCGGGTTCGCTCATCACGGTCTTCACGTCTTCGAAGTCGACGTTGACCAGGCCCGGGATGTGGATGATGTCGCTGATGCCGCCGACCGCGTTCTTCAGCACGTCGTTGGCGTGCGCAAACGCCTGTTCCTGCGTGACGTCGTCACCCATCACGTCCAGCAGCTTCTCGTTCAAGACGACGATCAGGCTGTCCACATTGGCTTCGAGTTCGGCCACGCCGTCATCGGCCTGCTTGCCCCGGCGCTTGCCTTCGAAGTCGAAAGGCTTGGTCACCACGCCCACGGTCAGGATGCCCATTTCCTTGGCCACGCGCGCGATGACCGGCGCCGCGCCCGTGCCCGTGCCGCCGCCCATGCCGGCGGTGATGAAGAGCATGTGCGCGCCACTGATGGCCTGCCTGATGCTCTCGACCGCCTCTTCGGC
>JANPHI010000044.1:0-4811 GCA_031424355.1 Betaproteobacteria bacterium | reverse complement strand
GCCGATGGGCGTGCGCGTGGCGGCGACGATGTAGGCGTCTTGAACTTGCTTGCTCATGTCGATTCCTTCACTCAGTTCCGCACCGGCTTGCCGGTCTGCAACATGCCCATGATTCGCTCTTGCGACTTGGGGTGCTCCAGCAAAGCGCAGAAGCGCTCGCGCTCCAGCGTCATCAGGTATTCCTCGCTGACCATCGAACCCGCATCGACATCACCGCCGCAGATCGCCTCGGCAATCAGCGTGCTGATGTGGAAGTCGTGGGCGCTGATGAAGCCGCCGTCGCGCATGTTCGCCAGTTGGCCCTTGATGGTGGCGATGGCGCTGCGGCCGGCCACCGGGAACAACGTCTTCAACGGCGGCCGGTAGCCGCTGTCGAACATCGCCTTGGCTTGTGCGCTGGCGACGAACAGCAGTTCGTCCTTATTCGGCACGACGATGTCGCTGTCCAGCAGGTAGCCCAGCTTCTTCGATTCCAGCGCGCTGGTACCGACCTTGGCCATCGCGGCGTTGGTGAAGCCTTCCGTGGCGAACTTCATGATGTCGGCGGTGGCCCAGTTGGTCACGTTAGCCGCACCGGCCATCTCGGCCGCCCGGCGCGCGATGTAGGCCAGGCCGCCGCCGGCCGGCACCAGGCCCACGCCCACTTCGACCAGGCCGACATAGGTTTCCATCGCCGCCACGCGGCGTGCGCAGTAGACCGAAATCTCGCAGCCACCGCCCAGCGCGATGCCGCGCATCGCCGCCACCACCGGCACCTGCGCGTAACGCATGCGCAGCATGGCGTCTTGCAGCTTTTTGATCTCGGGCTTCACGCCCTTGGCGCCGTGTTTCATGAACACCGGCAAAGCGCTTTCCAGGTTGGCGCCGGCCGAGAACACATCGTCGGGCGACCAGATCACCAGGCCCTTGTAGCCCGCCTCGGCCAGTTCCACGGCCTTCAGCAAACCGTCCACAACGGCCGGGCTGATCAGGTGCAGCTTGCAGGTGATGCTGGCGATCAGCACCTCGCCGTCCAGCGTCCACACGCGCACGTCGTCGTTCTTGAAAACCTCGGTGCCGCTTTGCAGCGCCGGCACGGCACCCGAGCCCAGCACCGTCTCGCGGAAGTGCTGGCGCTGATAAACCGGCAAGGTGCTGGGGGCGACGAAGCGGGCGTGCGCCGCGCTCCACGAACCTTCAGGGCGGTGTACGCCGCCAGCGGCGGCCACCGGGCCTTCGAAGACCCAGGCCGGCAGCGGCGCGCTGCTCAGCGCCTTGCCGGCCTCGATATCGGCCTTGACCCATTCAGCCACCTGCAGCCAACCGGCGTCTTGCCACAGCTCGAAGGGGCCCTGCTTCACGCCGAAACCCCAGCGCATCGCGAAGTCCACGTCGCGGGCACTTTCAGCGATGTGGGCCAGGTGCACGGCGGCGTAATGGAAGCTGTCGCGCAGGATGGCCCACAGAAATTGCGCCTGCGGGTTGCTGCTGTCGCGCAGCAACTTCAGGCGTTCGGCAGCCGGCTTCTTCAGGATGCGGTCGACGATGGCGTCGGCCTTGCCGCCGGCCGGCACGTAGTCGGCCTTCGCCGGATCCAGACGCAGGATGTCCTTGCCGACCTTCTTGAAGAAACCGCCACCGGTCTTCTGGCCCAGTGCGCCCTTCGCAATCAGCGCAGCCAGCACCGGCGGCGTGGCGTAGCTGGGGAAGAAAGGGTCGTCGGCCAGGTTGTCCTGCAGCGTCTTGATGACATGGGCCATCGTGTCCAGGCCCACCACGTCGGCGGTGCGGAAGGTGCCGCTGCTGGCGCGGCCCAGCTTCTTGCCGGTCAGGTCATCGACAACGTCATACGAAAGACCGAAGTTCTCGGCTTCCTTGATGGTCGCCAGCATACCGGCGATGCCCACACGGTTGGCGATGAAGTTGGGCGTGTCCTGCGCCCGCACCACGCACTTGCCCAGGGCGCTGGTGACGAAGGCTTCCAGCTGGTCCAGCACCTCGGCTTGCGTGGTGGGCGTGTTGATCAACTCGACCAGCGCCATGTAGCGCGGCGGGTTGAAGAAGTGGATGCCGCAGAAGCGCGGCTTGATGCTGTCGGGCAGCACTTCGCTGAGCTTGGTGATGCTCAGGCCCGAGGTGTTGCTGGCAACGATGGCATGCGGTGCCAGCGCCGGCGCGATCATCTGGTACAGCGCCAGCTTCCAGTCCATGCGCTCGGCAATGGCCTCGATCACCAGATCGCATTCGCTTAAGCAAGCCAGGTGTTCCTCGTAGTTGGCCTGCTGGATCAGCGCGGCGTCTTCCGCCAGGCCCAGCGGCGCCGGCTTCAGCTTCTTCAGCCCTTCCACGGCCTTGGTGACGATGCCGTTCTTGGGCCCGTCTTTCGCGGCCAGGTCGAACAGCACAACGGGCACTTTGCAATTGACGAGGTGGGCGGCGATCTGCGCGCCCATCACGCCGGCACCCAGCACGGCAACCTTGCGGACATTGAAACGGTTCATGTTCATTTCCTTATTCAACGCGCAGCCAGGTCTGGGTTCGGCCCAGCATCGGCATGCCGATGTAGCCGCGCACCTCGAGTTTCTTGCCGCCATCGGCGGGTTGCAGGCGCACCTTGTAGACCTTGCCCTCGTTGGCATCCAGGATGGTGCCGCCGTCCCACAGGTTGTCACTGTCGCTCTTCTTCACGGCGCGCACGATCTCCAGGCCCAGCATCGGCTGGTCTTTGCGGTCGCCTTCGCACTTGTCGCACTTGGCGCCCGGCACGGCGTCAGCAGCCAGCACCTTTTCAATGCGGCCCGACAGCACGCCGCCCGCTTCGGTGATGCGCACCAGCGCGCGTTCGGTCTTGCTCTTGTCGTCGATGGTTTTCCACAAGCCCACGGGCGTGGCTTGGGCCCACGCGCCGCTGGCGGCGGTTAACAAAATCAAAACGAGCGTGGCTGCTTTCATCGGTGTCCCCTGGGTATGTTGTGGATGTAGATCGTGCCGGTCTGCGCCAGCTTCAAAACAGCGCTTCTTCCATCGCCATCAGCGGCGCCAGGCCGGCGCGCGCGGTGCGGATCAGCGTCGCCGTTTCGGGCAGCAGCTTGGCGAAGTAGAAGCGCGCGGTGTGCAGCTTGGCGGTGTAGAAGGGGTCGCCGCTGCCCTGCTTCTGCAAGGCCACCTTGGCCATGCGCGCGAAGAAATAAGCGAAGACCAGATGGCCGACGACGCGCAGGTAGTCCACCGCCGCCGCACCCACTTCGTCGGCATTGCCGAAGGCCTTCATGCCCAGTTCGGTGGTCAGCTTGGTGACCTTGTCGCCCAGGTCGGCCAGCGGGTTGATGAATTCCTGCATGGCTTCGTCGGTGCCTTCGGCCTCGACGAATTCGGCAATCAATTTGCCGAAGGCCTTCAGTCGCTTGCCGTTGTCGCCCAGCACCTTGCGACCCAGCAAGTCCAGGCTCTGGATGGTGTTGGTGCCCTCGTAAATCATGTTGATGCGGGCGTCGCGCACGTGCTGCTCCATGCCCCATTCCTTGATGTACCCGTGGCCGCCGAAAACCTGCATGCAGTGGCTGGTGGCCAGCCAGGCGTTGTCGGTCAGGAAGGCTTTCACGATGGGCGTCAGCAGGGCCACCTGGTCGGCGGCGTCCTTGCGCTCATCTTCGTCGTCGGTGCTGACTTCCTTGTCCAGCATCAGCGCGATGTAGATGGCCAGCGCGCGGCCGCCTTCGGCGTAGGCGCGCGCGGTCAGCAGCATCTTGCGCACGTCGGGGTGGTGGATGATGGTGTCGGCCGGCTGGTCGGGGTTCTTCACGCCGCTCAGGCTGCGCATCTGCTGGCGGTCTTTGGCATAGGCCACGGCGTTTTGATACGCCACTTCGGTCAGGCCCAGGCCCTGGTTGCCGACGCCCAGACGCGCCGCATTCATCATCACGAACATGGCCGCCAGGCCCTTGTGCGGCTGGCCCACCAGGGTGCCAACGGCGCCGTCCAACATCATCTGGCAGGTGGCGTTGCCGTGGATGCCCATCTTGTGTTCCAGCGCGCTGCAGAAGATGGGGTTGCGCGTGCCGATGCCGCCTTCGGGCGTGACGTTGAACTTGGGCACGACGAAGAGGCTGATGCCTTTGCTGCCGGCCGGGGCGTCGGGCAAACGGGCCAGCACCAGGTGCACGATGTTGGGCGCCAGGTCATGTTCACCCGCGCTGATGAAGATCTTCTGGCCGGTCAGCTTGTAGCTGCCGTCAGCCTGCGGTTCGGCCTTGGTGCGCAGCAGGCCCAGGTCGGTGCCGCAGTGCGGTTCGGTCAGGCACATGGTGCCGGTCCACTCGCCGCTGGTCAGCTTGGGCAGAAACGTGGCTTGCTGCTCGGGCGTGCCGTGGGTGTGCAGGCATTCGTAGGCGCCGTGGCTCAGACCCGGGTACATGGTCCAGGCCTGGTTGGCGCTGTTCAGCATTTCGTAGAAACACTGGTTGACCACGAAGGGCAGGCCCTGGCCACCGAAGGCCGGGTCGCAGCTCAACGCCGGCCAGCCGCCTTGAACGTACTGCTGGTAGGCCGCCTTGAAACCCTTGGGCGGTGCGACTTCGTGCGTCGCCAGGTCCAGCGTGCAGCCTTCTTCGTCGCCGCTGATGTTCAACGGAAAGGCCACCTCGGCGGCGAACTTGCCGCCCTCTTCCAGCACCGCGTTGATGGTGTCGACATCGATGTCGGCGTGGCGCGGCAGCAGCTTCAATTCGTCGGTGACGTTCAGCACTTCGTGCATCACGAAGCGCATGTCGCGCAAGGGCGGGGTGTACTGGGCCATGAAGAACTCCTGAAAAGCGAAAGACGAAATCGAAAGA
>JANPHI010000043.1:0-22859 GCA_031424355.1 Betaproteobacteria bacterium | reverse complement strand
CCAGTGCCCCTTCGACGATGTCGGCCAGCACCATGCAGGCGCCTTCGGCCAGCAAGCGCTTCGCAATCGCAAGGCCGATGCCGCCGGCACCACCCGTCACCAATGCCACCTTGCCGACCAGCGGCTTGGCCTTGGGCATGCGCTGCAGCTTGGCTTCTTCGAGCAGCCAGTATTCGATGTCGAAGGCTTCCTGTTCGGGCAGGCCCACGTAGCGGTCCACCGCATTGGCCTCGCGCATCACGTTGATGGCGTTGACGTAGAACTCGCCGGCGATGCGTGCGGTGGCCTTGTCGCCGGCCACGGTCACCATGCCGATTTGCGGCAGCAGCAGCACCACCGGGTTGGGGTCGCGCAGCGGCGGGCTGTTGGCCCGCTTGCAGCGTTCGTAATAGCCGGCGTAGTCGGCGCGATAGGCCACCATCAGCGCGTCCAGCGCGGCCTTCAGCGCGTCGCCTTCCAGGCGCCACACGGCTTCTGCTATGACCAGCGGGCGAATCTTGGTGCGCAGGAAATGGTCAGGGCAGGACGTGCCCAGCGCGGCCAGCGGCACCAGGTCTTTGGAATTGACGAAGGCCATCACCTCGGGTGTGGTGTTGACGTGCAGCAGCTTGGGCTTGCCGGCGCTGGCCACGCCACGCACCACCGGCAGCAGGCGCGCCAGCACGGCGTCGCGTTCGGCCTCGGGCAGCGACGCCACGGCGGCGCCACCGAAAGCCACGGCCTTCTTGGCCACGCGTTCCTGGGCCAGCCAGGCTTGTGCGCGTTCGATCAAATCGACGGTGTTGTCGTAGCAGCTCTGCGACGTCTCGCCCCAGCTGAACAGGCCGTGGCCGCCCAGCACGATGCCGCGCAGGCCGGGGTGGGCTTGGTTGTAGGCCTTCAGGCGGCAGCCCAGTTCGTAGCCCGGGCGCATCCACGGCATCCAGCCCACGGTGCCTTCGAAGACGCGCTGCGTGATGGCTTCTGAATTCGCCATCGCCGCAATCGCGATCACCGCATCGGGGTGCATGTGGTCCACGTGCGCGTACGGCAGTTGCGAATGCAAAGGCGTGTCGATGGATGCGGCGCGCGGGTTCAGGTTGAAGGTGCAGTGCGGCAGGTAGCCGACCATCTCGTCTTCGTGGTCCAGGCCGCGGTACAGGCCCTGCAGCGCTTCCAGCTTGTCCATGTAGAGCGTGGAAAAACCGTCGCGCTTCATCGAGCCGATGTCACCGCCCGAGCCCTTGACCCACAGCACGGCCACGTCCTGCCCGGTCAGCAGGTCCTTTTGCTGCACCTTGGCCGAGGTGTTGCCGCCGCCGTAGTTGGTGATGCGCAGGTCGGAACCCAGCAGGTTGCTGCGGTACAGCAGCAGACCGGGCTCGTCCAGGCCGGCGGCGTGTTCGGGGTTCCAGCGGGGGAAGGGGCGGTTTTCGCTCATATGCGGTTGCGGCTCTGGCTACGGACTTGAAGGCGTGGATGCGGGCTGCGGGGGGCACGCACAGCGGGCAGGGGCCACCGCGTGGTGGTGGTCCCGGGGTGCCAGAACTGTAGGCAGCCCGCACCATCCTCACAATCCGCGCCGGCTACTCAGCGGGATTAGGAATGCTTATCCGGCTGTGCCCGCCCCCGGCCTTGCCCCGGGCAGGCCGGGGGGCTGCAGCCCGCCTGCACACCCCGGTTTGGCGCCTTCCCCCCTGCAAACCCCGATCAAAAGAGCTCGGCACCGGGTCGTGACCCGGCCCGCTGGGGCCCTCGCTATTCCGGGCATGTCCGCTGCGCGCAAAAGCCGTCACGCCTGAACATTGCTGGACGGTGAACTTGAAGCGCCGAACCCCGAGCCGGGCGCCCAAGCCGACCCGACACCGACCCCCAAGGGCCGGGATGACCAACAAACGCCGACGGCATCAGCCCCGGCTGCCGATCTGGAGACCCCCAACATGCACCGCACTGCCCTGACCGCCCACGCCCTCCGCCCCCACGGCATTGCGCTGGCGATAGCCGGCCTGATCGCCACGCTGCCGGCCTGGAGCCAGGGCACTGCAGCCCCCGTATCAGCAGCCCCAGCGGCGTCGGCGGCCTCGGCGGCATCTGCGGCTGACGCCAAGCCCGTGTCGAAGGTGACCGCCGCCGCCACGGCTGGCGCTGGCACCCAGGTCATCGAAGTCGCGGGCACACGCCGGTCCGTCCAGGGTTCGATCGCCCGCAAGCGCACGGCGTCCACCATCTCCGACAGCATCGTGGCCGAAGACATCGACCAGTTCCCGGACAAGAACGTCGGCGAAGCCCTGTCGCGCATTTCCGGCGTGCAACTGACGCGCGAATTCGGCGAAGGCTCGCAGGTGTCGATACGCGGCGTGGAACCCGACCTGAACCGCGTCGAGATCAACGGCGTGTCGGTGCTCAGCACCAACGGCAGCGGCGGCCGGGGTGCCGAACTGCGCGAACTGGCTTCCGAACTGATCTCGTCCATCGACGTCATCAAGGGCAGCACCGCCGACCTGACCGAAGGCGGCATCGGCGGCACCGTGCGCATCAACACCCGCAAGCCGCTGGAATTCGCCGAGCGCACCGTGGCGGGCGTGCTGTCGGGCGAAACCGCTTCGGCACGCGGCGGCGCACAGCCCCGCGTCAGCCTGCTGCTGGCCGACAAATACCTGGACGGCAAGCTGGGCCTGATGGCCAACCTGACTTACGACGACGTGCTGACGCGCAACGACTACGCGCGCAACACCTCGTGGACCTTCCTGCGCGACTGGGACTTCTCGCCCGAGAAGACGCTGGTCAGCCTGGACCCGACATCCGCCGCCGTGACCACCGCAGCCGGCTGCACCACGCTGACCGCACCGGCTTCCGGCACCACCACCGCCGCCACCGCCACGGCCAATCTGCGCGCCGACTGTTCGAAGCAGTGGTTCGACTACGCACCGCGCATTTCGCGCTACGGCGTGTGGGAACGTGACCACAAGCGCAGTTCGGTGGAACTGACGGCGCAGTACCGTTTCACGCCCGAGCTGGACGCCTTCATCAGCTACCAGGGCAACACCCAGGCCCAGCGCCTGAACGACCTGAACTACGGCTCCGACCTGATCGCCGTCACCCGCTTGTCGGCCGCCGGCACCGCCCCGGTCTACAACGCCACCACGGCGGTGCCCAGCACCGCCGGCACCTGCGTGGCCGCGTCCACCACCACCACGCCCGCCGGTGTGGTCGTGGAAAACCACCATGTCACCGGCTACACGGTGGGCCAGTGCCTGAACGTGGCCGGCGTGGGCGGGCAGGGCGCCTTCAGCACCTCGGCACGCGACTTCAAGCTGGACATCAAGTCCCAGTACACCACCGCCGGCTTCAAGTTCAAGAACGACATGTGGAAGGTGGAAGGCCTGCTGGCCGATTCCAAGTCCGACTACGTTTCGCAGTCGAACAACATCGTGCTGACGCAGAACGCGCCCGGCCTGGTGGTCACGCTGGACAGCCAACGCCTGCCGCACTTCACCTTCCCGGCCGGCTACAGCCCCGACAGCAGCGCGTCTTACGTGGCCGCGCAATTGCAGTTCCGCCCCTCGTCCACCGCCAATGCCGAACGCCAGGGCAAGCTGGACTTCCAGTACACGCTGGACCGCGGCATCCTGAACCGCGTGTGGTTCGGCGGCCAGTACCGCGAGTCCAGTTCCGCCCAGTTCAACGGTGGCGGCTACCTGGCCAGCAACGGCGCCAACCTGGCCTCGACGGCCGACGACGTGAACGTGCTGGGTGCCAACGTCAACCAGACCTTCACCTACGACCCGCTGTACAAAGGCACTGTGCAGCGCGCGCCCGACACGCAGACTTTCATCGCCGGCACTTCGGCCAACCGCTACCTGAACGCGACGCAGATGACGTCGCTGATCGACGCCATCCGCAGCCGCCTGCCGGGCACTTTCTTCGGCGGCTACAAGGGCGTGAGCAACCTGCCGGCCAACTGGATGGCCCCCAGCTACAGCCAGGCCGCGCCGCTGTTCGACACCAGCGCCTTCAACTTCAACAGCGTCTACCAGGCGCCGGGCAGTGACGGCAACACCTACCCGCAGATCCCGCTGTTCGACATCACGGAAAAAGTCAGCGCCGGTTATGTGCGGCTGGACTTCGACGCCAAGGTCGCCGGCATCGAAATCGACGGCAACTTCGGCGTGCGCTACACCGGCACCCAGGTGCAGTCGGCGGGCCTGAACAGCTACCGCCTGCGGGTCGAGAACTCGCCGGGCAGCGCCACCTTCACCGACCGCGTGGTCACCAACAGCATCGTGGCCATCAACAACAGCTACAACGACGTGCTGCCCAGCTTCAACACCACCGTGCACCTGATGGGCGACAAGCTGCTGACCCGCCTGGGTTGGGCCAAGGTGATGGCCCGCCCGGCCATCAACCTGCTGGCCCCCAACGTGACCTGCACGGCCAACAGCGGCAATGTGCAATTCGGCGGTGACGGTACCGACGACTGCACCGCCGGCAACCCCGACCTGAAGCCCTACCGCGCCACCAAGTACGACTTCAGCCTGGAGTACTACCCCTCGCGCGACACGCAGCTCAGCATGGCGCTGTTCCGCACCGACATCGGCACCTATTTGCGCCCGTCCATCCGCGTGCCGGGCGTGGACTTCTTCAAGGACGGCCACCTCTTCGACGTGACCATGCCGATCAACGGCGAAGGCGCACGCACCCAGGGCATCGAGCTGGCCGGCCGCACCGCGCTGACCTTCCTGCCGGGCTGGCTGGGCGGCTTCGGCATCGACGCCAACTTCACGCGCATGGGCTTCCGCTATGCCGTCGGCAACGAACTGCTGAACACGCTGGACGGCAGCGTGCTGCCCTACCCGGGCATGTCGAAGAACGCCTACAACCTGGGCCTGTGGTACGACCAGGGCCTGATCAGCGCCCGCATCGCCTACAACAAGCGCGACAGCTACTACACCGGCGCCAACGACGTTTCGGGCAATCCGAACTTCCGCGACGCCACCGGTTACCTGGACGCCAAGATCCAGTTCCGCGTGAACAAGAAGCTGACGGTGTCCTTCGAAGGCAAGAACCTCACCGACCAGGCCGAGCTGACCTATTCGGGCGCCATCTCCCGGCCCAACGAGCTGGCCTTCTCGGGTCGCCGCTACTACGCCAGCATCGGCTACAAGCTTTGAGATGAAGCGCGCCTGCCTGCCGGTCTTGGTGGCTTGGATGGCCTGGATGGCCGCCACGCCGGCAGCGGCGCAAGACCTGCCCGGCCAGATGGCTGCAGCGGCCGCAGCCGCAGCCGCTGCAGCCAGCGGGGCAGCAGCCGGTCCGCAGCCCGGCAAGACCTTCGTGATGGCGGCCTTCCCGGCCACCTCGCAAGACCGCCTGAGCCTGTTCACGTCCAGCGACGGCGTGCGCTACACCACGCTGGCGTCCGAGACCTACCGCCCGCCGCAAGGCCTGCTGCGCGACCCGTCCATCACGCGCGCCGCCGACGGCAGTTATGTCGTCGTCTACACCACCGGCTGGGCCGGACAGACTTTCGGCGTGGCGCGTTCGCACGACCTGCGGCAGTGGCAGCACGTGGCCGACATCACCGTGCCGCTGGCCGGGCTGACGAATGTGTGGGCACCCGAGTGGCTGCGTGAAGAAGACGGCAGTTTGTCGGTCATCGTGTCGCTGTCCAGCGGTGGCAAGAGTGGCACTGGCCATGAAGGCCCTTTCCGCGCTTACCACCTGCAGCCCACAGCGCCTGATTTTTCGTCCTTCAGCGCCCCGCACTTGCTGCAAGGCCTGGACCGCAACCCCATCGACACCTTCGTCATCCGCCACGGTGGGCGCTACGTGGCCTTCGCGAAGAACGAGACCAGCAAGCTCGTCGAACGCGCTTGGGCGACGTCGCTGGACGGCCCGTGGACCTATGACCGCACCGGCGACTGGGCCGGTTGGGGCGGGCCGGTTGAAGGCCAGTCGCTGGTGCCCGTGCGCGACGCCCAGGGCCGCGACGGCTGGCGCATGCACCTGGACGACTACACGCGCAAGCACTACCGCTATTCCGACAGTTTCGACGGCCTGCAAACCTGGACGCCGCTGCGCGAATTGCAGGGCGTGTCGCGCGCGGTGCGCCACTTCACGGTGCTGGCCGAGGACAGCGTCTTGCTGCAGGCCGCCACGGCCGCGCGCGGCAAGCCCCGCAAGATCACCTGGGACCGTCATTCGCTGATGTTCGACGGCCAGCGCCAGATGATCTGGGCCGGCGAATTCCACCCCTTTCGCCTGCCGTCGCCCAGCCTGTGGCGCGACGTGCTGCAGAAGATGAAAGCCACCGGCTACAACGCCGTGTCCATCTACTTCAGCTGGGGCTACCACTCGGCGCAGCCGGGGCAGTTCGATTTCAGCGGCGTGCGCAACGTTGAACGCGTGTTGCAGATGGCCGAGGAAGAAGGGCTGTACGTCATTGCCCGGCCCGGGCCTTACGTCAACGCCGAACTGGCCGGCGGCGGCTTCCCCGGCTGGCTGCAGCGCCAGCGCGCCGAAGCGCGCACCGATGCGCCCGAATACCAGTCCGCCGCCGGCGACTGGATGGCGCAAATCAACACCATCATCGCCCGCCACCAGTTGACCAACGGCGGCGGCACGGTCATCGCCTACCAGCTGGAAAACGAGCTGTTCTCGGTGCAACCGAAGAACGCGCGCCACATGCAGTTCCTGGCCGACCGGGCCCGTGCCGACGGCATCACCGTGCCGCTGTTCCACAACGCCGCTTCGCGCCTGCCCGACTGGACGCCGCGCAACAGCAGCGCGCCCTTCGCCAACCCGGGCCCGACCGACCTGTACGCCTTCGACGGCTACCCCGGCGGCGTGTGCGGGGTGGACGCGCAGCCCGGCGCGCCTTCGCCCGCGCCCGACTGGGGCCTGTACGGCAAGAACTTCCCGCGCGTGGGTGCGCTGGCTTCGCCCAACACGCCGGGCTTCGTCGCCGAAGTGGGCGGCGGCTGGTTCGACCACTGGGGGTCCAACGGCACCTACGCCTGCACCGCGCTGCGCCAGGGCATCGGCTACCAGCGCGTGGTGTACGGCAGCAACCTGATCAACGGCCTGTCCATCCACAGCGTCTACATGGCCTACGGCGGCACCACTTGGGGCTGGCAGGCGGCGCCGGTGGTGTTCACGTCCTACGACTACGGCGCGGCCATCGCCGAAGACCGGGGCTTGCGGCCCAAGGCGCTGGGCCTGAAGCAACTGGGCCACTTCGTGCAGGCCGCCGCGCGGGTGCTGGCGCAGATGGACGTGGGCCCGGCCGTCACGCCCGACAACCCGCGCGTGCAGGTGCGCCACAACGTCAACACCGCGCTGAACAGCCATGTGCTGTGGCTGGCGCACAACCCGTCGTCGGCCACGGGCACCGAGGCTTTCGGCTTCGCGCTGGACATCGCCGGCGCGCGCTACCGCTTGCCGCAAGCGGGCCGTCTGCAGATCAGCGGGCACGACGCCAAGCTGCTGCTGGCCGGCTATGCGCTGGAACGCCAGCAGCTGGTCTACGCCACGTCGGAACTGCAGGCCCAGATGCGCCACGGCGAGAGCGACCTGGCCCTGCTGCACGGCCGCAGCGGTGAAGACGGCGAGACCGTGCTGCGCTATGCCAGCCGGCCCACCGTGCAGGTGCTGGCCGGCAGCGTGGCCGTGCAGTGGGACGCCGCGCGCGGCGACCTGCGCCTGAACTACCGCCACCAGGGCTTGCTGGAAGTGCGGGTCAGCGGCGGCGGGCGCGCACCGCTGTTGCTGCTGATCGCCGACGAGCCCACGTCACAAGCGTTCTGGCGGCTGGACACCGGGGACGGCGCAGTGCTGGCCCTCAGCCCCGCGCTGCTGCGCAAGGCCCAACGCAGCGGCGACACGCTGGCCTTGCAGGGCGACACCGCCGCCGCCAGCGCCCTGCGCGTGTGGGCCGACGCGGGCGTGAAGCGCCTGCACTTCAACGGCGAGCCGGTGGCGCTGCAAGCCGCCGCCGGTGGCAGCCTGCAGGCCCGTGCGCCGCTGGCCGGCCCGGCTGCCGTCACGCTGCCCGACCTGCAGCGGCTGCCCTGGACCCGCCGCGCCGACAGCCCCGAGGCCGCGCCCGCCTTCGACGACAGCGCCTGGCGCCGCGCCGACGCCGGCAGCAGCGCGGCCCAGGTCTACACCGCCGCCGACAAGGGCCAGCCCGTGCTGGCGATGAGCGACTACGGCTTTCACCGGGGCGACGTCTGGTACCGCGGCCGCTTCAGCAGCGGCGCGGGCACCGCTGCCGGCGCCGGCCCCTTGCAGCTGGACCTGTTCTTCGGTGCAGGCGGTGCCGGCCTGCTGCAACTGTGGCTGGACGGGCGCTACATCGGCCAGCATGAACTCGACACCGGTCGGCCCTTCGGTGAAACCACCGACAGCTACAAGCCGCTGCTGAAGGACCTGCCACCCGGCGAACACGTGCTGGCCGTGATGGTGCGCAACATGGGCCACAACTGGGACCTGTTTGCCGACGACGCGCACAAGGAAGCGCGTGGCCTGATCGCCGCTTCACTGGCGCCGCGCGGCGGCCGCCGCTACGCGGTGCCCATCGCCTGGAAGCTGCAAGGCAACCTGGGCGGCGAGGCCATCGCCGACCTGGTGCGCGGGCCCTACAACAACGGCGGCCTGTACGGCGAACGCATGGGCTGGCACTTGCCGGCCGCGCCCGACCGCGACTTCACCACCGGCTGGGCCAGCGCGCTGCCCACCGCCGCGCCGCCCGCGCCCGGCAGCTACTGGCTGCGCAGCACCTTCAAGCTGGACCTGCCCGCCGGCCACGACGTGCAACTGGGCCTGGCCTTCGGCGACACCACGCAGCCGCGTTCGCTGGCCGAGCATCGCGTGCTGGTCTTCGTCAACGGCTGGAACATGGGGCAGTACATCGCGCACATCGGGCCGCAGCGCGTGTTCGTCATCCCGCCGGGCATCCTGAACCCCAACGGCGACAACACGCTGGCGCTGGCCGTCACCAGCGACGGCGACGCCGTCAACGCGCTGGAAGCCTTCAAGCTGGTGCCGCTGCAGGTGCAGCGCGGCGGCGTGCCGCTGGAAGCGGTGGCGCAGCCGCGCTACCTGCAGCGCTGACTGCAGCGCCGAACCCCCGAGCCGCTGAACGGCCTGCCGCACACTCGCCCCACACCCCGAATCGCACCCGACCTGCACCCACCGACACCGAGCCTGACCATGCGTCAACAAGTCCTCAAGCCCACCGACACCTCGAAGATCCACCCGCTGCTGGCCCACCACGCTGCCGCCCTGGGCGTGGACCGCGACGACATCCTGCAGACCACGCACCGGCTGATCGACAACCTGGTGCACATCCAGGACGACAGCGGCCAGTTCCTGTTGCGCCTGGCCGACGGCCGGGTCATCGACACCAAGGGCTGGAACGGTTTCGAATGGACCCACGGCGTGGGCCTGTACGGCATGTACAAGGTCTGGGAATTGACCGGCGACGCCAAGAGCTGGGACATCATGGTCCAGTGGTTCGACGCGCGTTTCGCCGAAGGCTCGCCCTCGCGCAACATCAACACCGTTGCGCCCTTCCTGACCCTGGCCTATCTGTTCGAACGCACCGGCGAACGGCGTTACCTGCCTTACCTGGACGTGTGGGGCGAATGGGTGATGCGCGGCCTGCCGCGCACCGAGGAAGGCGGCTTCCAGCACATCGTCTACAACAGCGTGAACCACCAGCAGCTGTGGGACGACACGCTGATGATGTCGGTGATGCCGCTGGCCAAGATCGGCCTGTTGCTGAAGCGGCCGCATTACGTCGAAGAAGCCAAGCGCCAATTCCTCGTCCACATCAAATACCTGACCGACCGCAAAACCGGCCTGTGGTTCCACGGCTGGACTTTCGAAGGCCGCCACAACTTCGCCAACGCGCTGTGGGCGCGCGGCAATTCGTGGGTCACCATCGTGATCCCCGAATTCATCGAACTGCTGGACTTGCCGGCCGACGACGCGCTGCGGCTGTTCCTGATCGAGACGCTGACCGCGCAGGTCAAGGCGCTGGCCGCCTGCCAGGCGCCGTCGGGCCTGTGGCGCACGCTGCTGGACGACCCCACGTCCTACGAAGAAGCCGCCGCTTCGGCCGGCTTCGCCTACGGCATCCTGAAGGCGGTGCGCAAAGGCTATCTGCCGGCCGAATACGAAGCCGTCGGCCTGCGCGCCGCGCGCGCCGTGCGCGCCCACATCAACGAAGCCGGTGAACTGACGCAGGTGTCCTTCGGCACGCCGGTGTTCAACACGCTGCAGGACTACAAGGACATTCCGCTGACCAGCATGCCCTTCGGCCAGGCCATGGCCTTGTTGGCGATGGGCGAGCTGATGTTCCGCTTCATCTGATGGGCACCACGGCCACAGCCCGCGCGGCCGCCGCGCCGCGCGTGCCCACCTGGCGCAACTACTGGGGCTGGGGCGCGGGTGACCTGCTGGGCGCCGGCGCACAGGCTGTCATCACCGGCTGGCTGTTCTATTTCTTCACCACCTTCTGCGGCCTGACGGCGGTGGAATCGGGCTTGATCCTGGGCCTGCCGCGCCTGCTGGAAGCCATCAGCTGCCCGCTCATCGGCTATGTGTCGGACAACCTGCGCCACAGCCGCATCGGCCGGCGCATCGGCCGGCGGCGCGTCTTCCTGCTGATCGTGCTGCCGCTGCTGCCGTGCTTCGCGCTGGTCTTCGTCACCGGCCATACCTTCACCTATTACCTGCTGGCCTTCATCGCATTTGAATTGCTCTACACGATGTTCCTGATTCCCTGGGAAACATTGGCCGCCGAGATGAGCAAGGACTACGCCGAGAAAGCCAAGTTCGCCGGTGCGCGGATGATCGTGGCGCAGGGTTCGGCGGTGCTGGCTTCCTACCTGCCCACGCTGCTGATCAACCAGTTCGGCGGCAAGGACTCGGCCGAGCCTTTCTTCTGGATGGCGGCCATCTTCGGCGGGCTGTTTTCGCTGGTCGTGCTGATCGTGTTGCTGGCTTCCTGGGAACGGCCTTACACCGAAGCCGAATTGCGCCAGCCCGTCGAGCGGCTGAGCCTGCAGGAAGCGTTGCGCATACCCGGCCGTATGTTCCGCGACCTGGCTTCCACGCTGCGCATCCGCGCCTTCCGCCAGCACCTGTCGCTGTACCTGGGCGGCTATTTGTCGCAGGACATCTTCAACACCGCCTTCCCCATCTTCGTGGCCACGGTGCTGATGGGCGCCGTGGGCGCCACGCTGGCCATTTCGCAATTGATGACGGCCATGTACCTGGCGCAATTGCTGTCGGTGATGGTGGCCATCCGCGTGGTCATCAAGGTCGGTCCGCTGTATGCCTACCGCGTGGCCATCACGCTGTTCATCACGGCGGCGCTGCTCTACGGCTGGCTGTACCTGCGGCAGCGCGGTGGCACGGCGCCAGCGCCGTCGGCGCTGTGGCTGTTCGGCCCCATCGTGCTGGCCGGGCTGGGGCGCGGCACGCTGAACTTCGTGCCCTGGTCGGTCTACAACTACCTGCCCGACATTGACGAAGCCGTCACCGGCCAGCGCCGCGAAGGCATCTTCGCCGGCGTGATGACGCTGGTGCGCAAGCTGGCGCAAAGCGTGGCCCTGATCAGCACCGGCTTGCTGATCGACCTGGGCGGTTATGTGTCGCCCAAGAGCCGCCCCGGCGAGGTGGTGTTGCAGTCGCCCGAGGCCATCCACACCGTGGTGCTGGTGCTGGTGCTGGGCCCGCTGCTGGCCATGCTGCTGGGTCTGGCGGGCGCCTGGCGCTTCCGCCTGAACGCGGCCTCGCACTGGGTGCTGGTGAACGAGGTGGAACGCCTGCGCGCCGGTGCCACCGAAGCCGAAACGCCGGCCAGCCGCCGCATCGTGGAAGAACTGACGGGCTGGCGTTTCGAAGACCTGTGGGGCCGTGGCGGCCAGCACCGTCGTGAACCCGACGCGCACTACACCTGAAGCGTCGGCCTGTTCGCCTGCGCTGCACCTAACGCCTGAAATGAATGCCATGACCCGACCCCTGTCCGACCTGAACCGCCGCCAGTTCGTCACCAGCGGTGCCGCGCTGGGTGCTGCGGTGGCTGGCGCTGCGGCCACGGCCACGGCGGCGTCTGCTGCCGCTGCCCCACCCACACCTGCATCCGCAAGCAGCGCACCCGCTGACCCGCAAGCCCTGCGCTGGCTGGACGGCAGCGCGCCGCCGCTGCACGCCGGCCTGGCCTGGGGCCTGCCGTGGCCGCGTGGCCAGCAGCCGCGCGGCCAGGCCTTTGCGCTGCGCAACGCGCAAGGCGCCGTGCAGGCCCTGCAGACCTGGCCGCTGGCCTACTGGCCCGATGGTTCGCTGAAGTGGACCGGCCACGCGGTGCCGCCCGCGGTGACGCCGGGCGTCGGCTGGCAGGTGCAGCCGGTGTCTGGGTCTGCAACGGCGGCGGGGTCTGCCGCCACCGTCGGCTCGGTGCTGGTGGTGGAAGAAAGCACCGATGCGGTCACCATCGACACCGGCCTGATCCGCTGCGTGCTGCCGCGCCGGGGTGCGGTGCTGGTGGCCAGCGTGCAGCGTCAGGGTGTCGAGACTTTGCGCAACGCCAGGCTGGTGGCGCTGGCCGACGACCGCGCCGAAGTCAGCGCGGGCGGACAGGGCGACAGCAGCACGCGCACCACGCCTTTCGAGGGCGTCGTCGAGCAGCTGACCATCGAACAGCGCGGCCCGCAGCGCGCCGTGCTGCGCCTGGTCGGCCAGCACCGCCAGGGCGCGCGCGGCTGGCTGCCTTTCGACCTGCGGCTGTACCTGCACGCCGGTGGCGACGCCATCCGCGTGATGCACAGCTTCGTCTTCGATGGCGACCCGCAGCGCGACTTTTTACGCGGCCTGGGCCTGCGTTTCGACGTGCCGCTGCGTGACGCGCCGCACGACCGCCATGTGCGTTTCAGCGGCGAAACGCCGGGCCTGTGGGCCGAGTGCGTGCGCGGCCTGACCGGCCTGCGCCGCGACCCCGGCGCCGCCACGCGCACCGCGCAGCTGGAAGGACGCGCCTGCCCGCCGGTGGACACCTTCCATCCGTCCATCCGCAAGTACCTGGACCGCATCCCCGCCTGGGGCGACTATGCCTTGCTGCAACTGGCGCCCGATGCATTCCAGATCCGCAAGCGCACGCAGCCTGGCCACAGCTGGGTGCACGCCGCCTGGGGCCGGCGGGCTTCGGGGCTGGGCTACATCGGCGGCGCCAGCGGTGGCGTGGCCTTCGGCCTGCGCGATTTCTGGCAGCGCCACCCGGTGCAACTGGACGTGCGCGGTGCGCACACCCCGGCCGCCGAAGTGACGGTGTGGCTGCTGAGCCCCGAGGCCGCCGCGCAAGACCTGCGCCCTTACCACGACGGCCTGGGCATGGCCACGCACGCCCAGCAGCTGGAAGGGCTGGAGGTGACCTACGAAGACCACGAACCGGGCTTCGACAGCGCGGTGGGCACCGGCCGCAGCAGCGAGATCACGCTCTTCGCCCTGGCCGCCACGCCCACGCGGGACCGCCTGGTGCAACTGGCGAACCTGGTGCAGACGCCGCCGCAGATCGTGGCCAGCCCGCAGCGCTACAAGGACTGCGGCGTCTTCGGCCATCTGTGGGCTTTGCCCGACCGCAGCAGCCCCGCGAAAGTGGCCATCGAAGACAAGCTCGACTTCCTGTTCGACTTCTACCGGCGCGAAGTCGAGCAGCGCCACTGGACCGGCTTCTGGGATTACGGCGACATCCGCCACACCTACGACGCCGACCGCCACGAATGGCGCTACGACGTCGGCGGCTACGCCTGGGACAACTCGGAACTCTCGCCCGACCTGTGGCTGTGGTCGGCCTTTTTCCGCAGCGGCCGCGCCGACATCTTCCGCTTCGCCGAAGCGCAGGTGCGCCACAGCAGCGAAGTCGACACTTACCACCTGGGCCGCTTCAAAGGCCTGGGCACGCGCCACGGCGTGCAGCACTGGAGCGACAGCGCCAAGCAGCTGCGCATCAGCACGGCGGCCTACAGGCGCCATTACCACTACCTGACCGCCGATGAGCGCATTGGCGACCTGCTGCACGAATTGCGCGATGCCGACCAGCAGCTGCTGGCGCTGGACCCGGCGCGCAAGATCGTGCCGCGCCCTCCCGTCCCTAAAAATGCAGGCCTGGGCAGCGGCCTGATGGGCGTCGGCACCGACTGGGGTTCGATGCTGGCCAACTGGCTGACCGAATGGGAGCGCAGCGGCGACACGCGCTGGCGCGACAAGATCCGCCGTGGCATGGAAAGCGTGGCCGCCATGCCGCACGGCTTCTTCAGCGCCGCCACCTCGGGCTACGACGCCAGCACCGGCGAGCTGTTCAACGTGCAGGGTCAGAAGGTCAGCGCCAGCCACCTGAGCGCGGTCTTCGGTTTGGTCGAGATGATGGACGAGGTCATTTCGTTGATCGCCGTGCCCGGCTTCGAGCAGGCCTGGCTGCAGTACTGCACGCTGTACAACGCGCCGGCCGACGTGCAGCGGCGCGCGCTGGGCAGCACCCACGGCGGCACGAATGCACTGACCGTGGGCCATTCGCGGCTGACCGCCTGGGCCGCCTGGCGCACGCAAGACGCCGCCCTGGCGCGCCGGGCCTGGGCCGAATTCAACGGCGACCGCAACTTCGGGCTGCGGCGCCCTGGCACGCAGCGCGTGGTCGGGCCGGCGGTGCTGTACCCGGTGGACGAAGCGCCCTGGGTCAGCACCAACGACGCGGCGCAGTGGAGCCTGGCGGCCATCCAGAACCTGGCGCTGATCGGCCAACACCTGGCGGCCGATTGACATGACCATTGCTCGGCGTTGGCCGCTCTTTTCCCGTTCTCCGCCGGGGCTGTGGGCCGGCCCATGGCTGTTGCTGTTGTTGCTGCTGCTGTTGCTGCTGACCGGGCCGGTGTTCGCGCAGGCCGGCACCGCCACGCCGCACTGGCGCTTCGTCTTCGGCACCGGCGCGGTGGCCACCGGCGAAACGGCGGTGTGGCCGCAGGCGCGCTACTCGCCGGCGCTGGGCCACGGTTTTGACGGTGACGGCGCGGGCGGCGGCGGCGTTCCGTCCGACGACCCCGAACTGGTGCCCGCCGTGGCCGGCCCGCGCACCGGGCAGGCGGTGCTGGCGCCGTCGCGGCCGCTGTATTTTTCGGTCGATCTGCCCGAGGGCAGCTACCGCGTGACGGCCACGCTGGGCGGCACGGCCGAGGCCAGCGACACCACCATCAAGGCCGAGTTGCGGCGCCTGGTGCTGCAGGGCGTGCGCACCGCGCCGCGCCAGTTCACCCAGCAGACCTTCACCGTGCACGTGCGCAACGCGCAGATTGCGGCGGGCGCTGGCCGCGCGGCCGGTGCCGTGCTGTTGCGCGCCCCGCGCGAAACGGTGGACGAGGCCTGGAACTGGGACGGCCGGCTGACGCTGGAAATCAACGGCGCCCACCCGGTGCTGCAGGCGCTGGACATCGTGCCGGTGCGCGTGCCGCTGCTCTTCCTGCTGGGCGATTCGACGGTGGCCGACCAGTCCGGCGAGCCCTACGCCAGCTGGGGCCAGATGCTGCCGCGCTGGTTCGGCCCGACGCTGGCGGTGGTCAGCCTGGCGCAAAGCGGCGAGACCTACCGCGACGCGCTGACGCGCCGCCGGCTGGACAAGATCCTGAGCCTGGCGCAGCCCGGCGACACCGTGCTGATGCAGTACGGCCACAACGACCAGAAGCAGTTGCGAGACGGCAGCGGCAGCCTGCTGACCTACCAGGAAGAAATCCGCCAGCACGTGCGCGCGCTGCGGGCCGCGAACGTGCAGCCGGTGATCGTCACGTCAGTCGAACGCCGCTTCTTCGATACCCAGGGCCAGCTGCAGCACACGCTGGCCGACCACGTGGCGGCAGCGCGCGCCGTAGCCACCGAGATGCAGGTGCCGCTGCTGGACCTGAACAGCGCCAGCCGCAGCCTGTACCTGGCACTGGGCCCGGGAACGGGTCCGGGAAAGATCCCGGGAAAGAGCGCGGCAACGGGCGAGCAAAGCGCCGCTGCGATTTTTGCGTGGCCCGCCAACGGCAAGGTGGACCCGACCCACCACAACAACGCGGGCGCCTGGCTGCTGGCCGGCCTGGTGGCCCAGGGCCTGCGCGACGCCGGCCTGCCGGTGGCCGCCCACCTGCGCCCCGACGCGCCGCGCCTGCGCGCCGCGCAGCCGCCGGCCTTGGCCACGCTGGACATCCCGACCAGCCCTGCCGTCACGCGCAACAAACCGCTGGGTGATGGCGACAGCAGCGGTGCCGGTGCCGGTGCGCCGCCGCTGAACCCGGCTTACGCGGCCGACCGCCTGGCGCGGCTGGACCAGGCCGTCACCGATGACATGGCGCGCGGCCGCCTGGCGGGCGCAGTGCTGTACCTGTCGCGCGACGGCCAGCCGGTGCACCAGCGTGCGCTCGGCTGGCAGGACGCCGAAGGCCGCGTGGCCATGCGCACCGACACCCTGTTCCGCCTGGCCTCGATGACCAAGGCGGTGACCACGGTGGCGGCGATGATGTTGTACGAGCAGGGCCACTTCCTGCTGCGCGACCCGATCAGCAAATGGCTGCCGGCCTTTGCGAACGTGCGCGTGGCCGCGCCCGGCGAACCGGGCCAGCCGCCGCGCCTGGCCCCGCCGCGCGCACCCATCACCGTGCGCGACCTGCTGCAGCACACCGCGGGGCTGAGCTACGGCGCCGGCCCGGCTACGGCCGAATGGAAGGCGGCCGGCTACAACGATTGGTACATCCTGGGCCGCGACGAAACGCTGGCGCAGTGGACCGACCGCCTGGCGCAACTGCCGCTGCAAGGCCAGCCCGGCGAGGCCTGGCAATACGGCTACGGCACCGACGTGCTGGGGCGGCTGATCGAGATCTGGTCGGGCCTGCCGCTGGACCGTTATGTCGCCGAACGCATCACCGGCCCGCTGCGCATGCCCGACACGCACTTCTTCGTGCCGCCCGAGAAAGCCGCGCGCCTGGCGAATGTCTACGGCCTGGAAAAAGGCAGCCTGGTGCTGAAGGAAACCGCCGCGCAAAGCGACTTCATCCACGGCCCGCGCAAGCTGCCATCGGGCGGTGCCGGCCTGGTGTCCACGGTGGGCGACTACGCGCGCTTCCTGCACCTGCTGCTGAACGGCGGCGCGCTGGACGGCGTGCGCCTGCTCAGCCCCGCCAGCGTGGCGATGATGACCCGCGACCACCTGGGCGCGCGCTACAGCGGCGACGCTGAAGGCGCCGGCTTCGGCTTCTGGGTCAGCAACAGCCCCGGCACGCGCAGCGAACTGGGCAGCGTGGGGTCTTACGGCTGGGGCAGCGCCTACGCGCCGCAGTACGTGGTGGACCCGCAGGCGCGCACCGTGTTCATCTTCATGACCCAGTTGCGCCCGGCCGGCGACAGCAACCTCAACCAGCGCGTGAAGGTGCTGGCGCGCCAGGCGCTGCTGGAATGAAGCCGCGCGGCGGCTCGTCGGGCAGGGCTTCAGGCGTGACCGCCACCACGCGCACGCCCTGTTGTTCCAGCGCCTGCACCACGGCGTCGGGCACGCCGGTGTCGGTGATCACGCAGGCCACGCGGTCCAGCCCGCACAGCACCAGGCCCGTGCGGCGTTCGAACTTGCTGCTGTCCACCAGCACGATCAGTTCCTCGGCCTGGCCGATCAGGCGCCGCTCGGCCTGCACCAGCAGCGGGTCGGCTTCCATCAGGCCCAGCGCCGACAGGCCGTGCACGCCCATGAACATCTTGGCCGCGTAGTGGTGCTGCGCCACATCGTTCTCGAAGGGGCTGAGGATGACGTTCTGCTCGCGGTAGACGCTGCCGCCGGGCAGGATGATCTGGTTGTTGCTGGTGGTCAGCAGTTGCGCGGCCAGCCAGAAGGAATTGGTCAGGATGCGCAGCTGGTGGTCGGCCAGGAACTCGGCCATCATGAAGGTGGTGCTGCCGCCGTTGATGATGACGGTTTCACCCGGCGTGCACAGGCTGGCCGCGTGGCGCGCGATGGCGCGTTTCTGCGCCGCCTGCTGGCCGATGTTGTGGCGGAAGGTCTGGCTGCGCAGCAGGCCCACGCCACCGTTGCTGCTGCCGGCACGCTGCAGGCGCTGCGCCCCGCCGCGCACGCGCACCAGCTGCTGGCGCGCCGCCAGCCAGGCCAGGTCGCGGCGCACCGTGGCGGCCGACGCCGACAGCCAGGCCATCAGCTCTTCGGTGCTCGCCTGGCCGTGTTCGTCCAGCAGCTTCAGCAGCCATTTGTGGCGTTTGTGGTTGGTCATGGGGCGGCGCGGTGTGACGGGTGCGGGTGGCGTGACGGCCAGAAGCGCTCAGCCTACGGGCGCCACCGCGCAACGGCAATCAGCAAACACGCGCAGACCGATCAAGCAGGCGGCCATGACTGAGCGCCACACCGACGCACAGGCCGACGCCGAAACCGACGTCGACGTGCGCCGCTGGGGCGCCGTGGGCGACGGCCGCACGCTGGACACGGCCGCGCTGCAAGCCGCGCTGGACGCCGCGGCGGCGGTGCGCGGCTGCGTCACCTTGCCGCCCGGCGTGTGGCGCAGCGGTGCGCTCTTTCTGCGCAGTGGCGTCACGCTGCGGCTGCCGGCGGGCAGCACGCTGCTGGGTTCGACCGACCTGGCCGACTACCCGCTGATCGACACCCGCGTGGCCGGCATCGAGATGCGCTGGCCGGCCGCGCTGCTCAACGTCATCGACGCCGAGGGCGTGCGCATCAGCGGCGCCGGCACCATCGACGGCGACGGTGCCGGCCACTGGGCCGCCTACTGGGCCTTGCGCGCCGCCTACGAACCGCGCGGCCTGCGCTGGGCGGCCGACTACGACGCACAGCGCCCCCGGCTGCTGCTGGTGCAGGGTGCGCAGAACGTCTTCATCGGCGGCGGCCTGCTGCTGCGCCGTTCGGGCTTCTGGACGCTGCACCTCTGCTACAGCCAGCGCCTGCGCGTGGACCGCATCACCATCCGCAACAACGACGACGGGCGCGGGCCGTCCACCGACGGCATCGACATCGACTCGTGCGAGCGGGTGCTGGTGCGCCGTGCCGACATCGCCGTCAACGACGACGCCATCGCCTTCAAGGCCGGCCGCGACGCCGACGGCCTGCGCGTGGCGCGGCCCACGCGCGACGTGCTGGTGGCCGACTGCACCGTGCACGACGGCGCCACCGGCATCGCTTTCGGCAGCGAAACCTCGGGCGGCTTCGAGCGCATTCGCGTGCGCCGGTTGACGGTGCGCGCGCCGGTGCCGGTGGGCGTGCTGTTCAAGTCGGCGCGCACGCGCGGCGGCCATGCCCGCGACGTGCGCCTGAGCGACTTGCGCTTCGATGGCGTGGCCGTGCCGCTGCGCATCACCATGGACTGGAACCCGGCCTACAGCCGGGCCGTGTTGCCGGCGGCTGAAGTGGCCGGCGCCCCTGCGCACTGGTGGGTGCTGGCCGCGCCGGTGCCGGCGCTGCAGGGCCTGATGCAGGTGCAGGGCGTGCAGCTGCGGGGCCTGCAGGCGCGCGGCGCGACCACGGCCTTCGAAGTGGATGCCGATGCGCGTTCGCCGCTGTGCGACTTCGACCTGGACCGCATCGACATCGAAGCCCGGCACGGCGGCCACCTGCTGGACGTGCAGCGCTGGCGCTTCCGCCACACGCACCTGCAACTGGGCAGCCCGGTCGCGCTGCACGACGCCGCGGCGGTGCAGGGCCTGCCACCGGGCGCTGGGCACGTGGACCCCGAACACCCGCGCCGCGATGTGTCTGCCCTGGGCATGCACGTGCAGGACGTCAGCTGAAGGCGGCCACTGGGCGCCACCCGTCAAACATCACACCTGGACCGAGAACGACATGAGCACTACCACCACCACGCCCTCGATTTTGGACACCACCGCCGACGGCGTGCAGACGCTGGCCTTCAAGATGCAACTCAAGCCCGGCGTGGTGGCCGAATACCAACGCCGCCACGATGAACTCTGGCCCGAGCTGGCGCAGGCGCTGCGCGACGCCGGCATCTTCGATTACTGGATCTTTCTGGACGAAGACACGCTGGCCTTGTTCGCGGTGCTGAAGCGCAAGCCCGGCCATCCTTTCGACGATTTGGCCACGCTGCCGGTGATGCGCCGCTGGTGGGACCACATGGCGCCGCTGATGGAGGTGGAGCCTGGCAACAAGCCGAAACAGTGGGCGCTGCCGCCGCTGTTCCACCTGGCCTGATCAGACCCACCCCGCCACCCCCGCGCCATGGCTGCTGACCTGCCGCCGCTGGAACCCACCTGGTGCGCGCCGCCGCGCCAGGTGCAGGTGCTGGCTGCCGACGATTTCCGCAACGGCCTGCAGCAATGGCGGCTGGAAGCGCAAGACCCGCGCGCCACGGTGCGCGCCGCCGACGGCGTGCTGGACGTGCAGACCCCCGTCGGCGTGACGCTGTGGTTCGCGCGCCCGCTGGCTGGCGATTACGCCGTGCGCTACACCGCCACCGCGCTGCCGGCGCCGGCCAGCGCCGGGCCGCTGGCCGGGCGGGTGTCGGACCTGAACATGTTCTGGAACGCGACCGAGGCCGACGGCAGCCCGCCGCGCCCGCGCAGCGGCGCCTTCGCGGCCTACGACACGCTGCGCACCTATTACGCGGGTTACGGCGCCAACAGCAACAGCAGCACGCGCCTGCGTTTCTACGACGGCAGCGGCGCGCGCACCTTGCTGGACGGCTGGGCCGACATGCCCGAGGCCACACCCGACGACCACCAGGGCGCGATGCAGCCCGTCACCCGCCTGGTGGCGGGGCAGGCGGTGCAGGTGCAGATCGTCTCGCGCCAGCCCACCGCCAGCGACCCGGTGCACCTGCGCTGGTCCGTCGATGGCCGCACCCTGTTCACGCGCAGCGACGCCCAGCCCCTGCTGCAGGGGTGGTTCGCGCTGCGCACCACCGCCAGCCGCCTGCAGCTGCGCCACTTCGAGGTCTTGTCATGTCCACCGCTTTGAAATCTGTCCTGCTGCCGCTGCTGTGCGTGGCCGCCACGGCCGGCACCACCACCATGGCATCGGCCCAGGGCCAGGCACCTGCCGTGCGCGTGAACATCCAGCCCGACCAGCCCGGCCCGGTCATCGCGCGGCAGATTTACGGCCAGTTCGCCGAACACCTGGGCAGCGGCATTTACGAAGGCCTGTGGGTGGGGCCGGAGTCACCCATTCCGAACGTGCGCGGCTGGCGCAAGGACGTCGTCGGCGCGCTGCAGAAACTGAAGGTGCCGGTGCTGCGCTGGCCGGGCGGCTGCTTCGCCGACGAATACCACTGGCGCGACGGCGTGGGCCCGCGCGCGCAGCGGCCGGTGCGCGTCAACACCACCTGGGGCGGCGTACCCGAACGCAATGGCGTGGGCACGCACGAATTTTTCGATCTGGCCGAGCAACTGGGCGCCGAGACCTACATCAACGGCAACCTGGGCACCGGCACCGCCCAGGAAATGGCCGAGTGGCTGGAATACATGAGCGGCGACGGCCCCAGCAGCCTGGCCGAACAGCGCCGCGCCAACGGCCGCGCGCAGCCTTTTCGCGTGCACTATTTCGGCGTGGGCAATGAAGCCTGGGGCTGCGGCGGGCACATGACGCCCGAGTACTACAGCAACCTGTACCGCCAGGCCGCCACCTTCCTGAAAGCGCCGCGCGGCAACCGGCCCAAGCTGGTGGCCAGCGGCGGCAACGGGTCGGACTTCAGCTGGACCGAGGTGCTCAGCCGCGACATCCAACAGCGCATGGACGCCATCACCCACCACCACTACGCGCTGCCCACCGGCCAGTGGAAAGTGAAGGGTTCGGCGGTGGGTTTTCCGGAATCGCAGTGGATATCGACACTGGCCGTCACGCAGGCCATCGACCAGAACCTGGCGCGCCACCGCGAAATCCTGGACCGGAACGACCCCGCCAACCGGGTCGGCCTGTACTTCGACGAATGGGGCAGCTGGTACGACCCCGAACCGGGCACCGACCCCGGCTTCCTGGTGCAGCGCAACACCCTGCGTGACGCGGTGCTGGCCGCGCTGCATTTCCACGTCTTCCACCGCCACGCCGAACGCGTGCGCATGACCAATGTGGCGCAAATGGTCAACGTGCTGCAGGCCATGGTGCTGACACAGAAAGACCAGATGCTGCTGACGCCCACCTTCCACGCTTTCGAGATGCACGTGCCGTTTCAGGACGCCACGCGCCTGGCGGTGCAACTGGCCGACAACCCGGCCTACACGCTGGACACGGTCAGCCTGCCCACCGTCAGCGCCAGCGCGGCGCGCGGTGCGGACGGCCGCCTGCTGCTGAGCCTGGTCAACAGCAACCCGCGCCAGGCGCAGGTGGTGGACATTGCCGTCGGTGGCCGCGCCGCCCAGCGCGTGCAAGGCCGCCTGCTGACGGCCGCCGCAATGGACGCACAAAACCAGTTCGGCCAGCCCGAGGCGGTGCGCCCGGTGCCCTTTGAAGCGCCGCTGCGCAACGGCCGTTTGCAGTTCAGCCTACCGGCGAAATCGGTGTTGGTGTTGACGGTGCTGCCGTGAACGCGCTGCCGCTGCGCGCGCCTGGCGCCATCACCGTGCTGTCTGCCGGTGCGCCCAACACCCTGGCCGGCGCCGCACCCGACCGCGTCTACCCGGCGGTGCAGCGGCTGGAACTGCACCACCACCCATGCGCCGCACCGGCCCGCGCGCGGGCCCTGGTCTATGCCGGCGGCGGCTACCTGCAACTGGTGCACGACAAGGAAGGCGTCGAGGTGGCGCTGTGGCTCAACGGCCTGGGCATCGACGCCCATGTGGTGGTGCACCGCCTGCCGGGGCAGGCGCGGGAACCGGCGCAGGGGCACGAG
>JANPHI010000042.1:0-8780 GCA_031424355.1 Betaproteobacteria bacterium | reverse complement strand
GCGCAATGCTTCCATCAGGCGGTCGGCCAGGTTGACCGCCGAGCGCTCGTGTTCCAGCTGGCGCACCAGCACCGCGAATTCGTCGCCGCCCAGGCGGGCCACGATGTCCTGCGGGCGCAGGCTTTCGCGGATGCGGTGCGACACCTGCACCAGGAATTCGTCGCCGGCGCTGTGGCCCAGGCTGTCGTTGATGAGCTTGAAGCGGTCGAAGTCCAGGAACATCACCGCGAAGGACTGCTTGGGATCGGCCACCGCGCCGTCCACGGCCTGGCTCAGCATCTCGTGGAAACGGCGGCGGTTGGGCAGGCCGGTCAGCGCGTCATGGAAGGCGATGTGGTGCAGGCCGGCTTCGGCCTTGCGCCGCGCCGTGATGTCCTGCACCTGCAGGATCAGGCAGGGCGAACTGGCGCCCGGTTCGGAAAAGAAGCTGCAGTGCGCGGCCACCCACACCGGTTCACCGCTGCTGTGGCGGCAGCGCAGTTCCAGCGCGAAACCTTCGAATTCATGGCCATCGACCAGGCCGAGTTGCAGTTCCAGCGCGGCACGGTCTTCGTCCAGCACCAGGGCCTGGAAGCAGTGCTGCACCAGTTCGTCGCCACTGCGCCCGACCAGCGCCCGCAGCGCCGGGTTGGCCTGCAGGATGCGCCCTTCGAAACTGAGCAGCGCCATGCCGATGGAGGCGTGCGTGAAGGCGCTGTGGAAGCGACGCTCGCTGGCTTCCAGTTCCTGCACGTGGCGCTGGGCCAATTCGCGTTCGCGGTCGGCCGCTTCGGCGCCGGCCAGGCGCACGGCTTCGTCGGCTTCCTGCTGGCGGAAGAAGTAGTGCAGCGTGGCCAGCATCATGGCCAGCAGCGGCACCATGCCCATCAGCACGCCCACGCCCGACTGCCGGTAGGTCAGCGTCAACAGCGAAGCCACCACGGCGCTGCCGGCGTAGACGATGCCGACCCAGCCGAAATGCCCGAACAGGTCCGACCACTGCAGGCGTTCGTTGCGCTTCAGGCGCGGCACGGCCGTCACCAGCAGCGTGTTCAGCACGAAGTAGCCCATCGCGAAGGCCATGGTGGCCACGATCATCGCGCCGGCGTTCGAACCCGTGCGGTCCAGCACCAGGTGCAGCAGCGAGCCCACGGCGTACATCGACAGCGCCGACATCGACGGGCTGGCGATGCGGCTGCTCCAGCGCTTGGACGTGCGCAAGGCGCCCACGCCGGCCTCGCCGGCGGCAGCCAGCGCGGCGGCTTCGGGGCCGTGCACCAGCAGCAGCAGGAAGATGAAGATTTCGCCGGCGGCGAAGGAATTCGTCGAGCGCGGCACCCGCACCGGGAAGATGCCGGCCAGCATGGTCACCGCCACGCCCACCGCCACCTGCAACCACACCAGGCCGGGTTGCACGCTCAGCCGGGCAACCGACCACAACAGCACCGAAACACCCAGCAGCACCACCGTCCACCAGTAGGCGGTGGCCTTGGCGTTGTAGTCGGGCAGCAAGCCCCGATGCAGCGCACCCCACCAGGATGTGTCCGGCTTGCTGGCGGCGTTGCCGGCGGTGGGGGTCATGTGTCGCTCGTCCCTACAGTGTTCTGGTGTGTAGGGTGGTCATCGGCACTTCAGGGCTCGCCCTTGATGGCGCCATCCGTCCGGAAGCGCACAGAAGTGAGGCCGGTCTCGCTGAGGATCAGCCCCTCGCTCAGGATCAAGCCTTCACTGAGGATCAGGCCTTCGCTCAGGATGAGGCCCTCACTGAGGATCAGTCCCTCACTCAGGATCAAGCCTTCGCTGAGGATCAGACCTTCGCTGAGGATCAGGCCGCTGGCCAGCGTGACGCCGCTGCCCGCGCCCAGCCAGCCGGCCAGTGTGGCGGTGGGCGTGAAAACGCCGGTCTTGCCGGCCATCGAGCTGGCGCCCAGCAGCGTCTTGGCGTTCACCACCAGCGGGCTGACCAGCGTCTGGTTGGGCGCCGATGTCTCGACATAGCCCTTCACGTACGTATTGGCCGCGATGCCCGGCCCCGACCAGTACACCGGCTGGGTGCGCTTGACGACGCCGCTGGCCCAGGTCAGGCGCGGGTCCCAGATCGCCTGGTGGCGGCTGACCAGCACATCACCGCTGAGCACCTGGTTGCCGCCGGCGAACACCACGCGCGACCACTTCTGCGTCTGGCCGCCCAGCACCGAGGTCGGCGGCGGCAGGCTCTTGCCGCTGGCCAGCAGCGGGGCGCCGGGCGCCAGCGTGCCGGCTGTGATGGCGCTGGCGATGTCGGTGCGCAGCACCTTGGCCAGGGCCACGGCGCCATCCACATTGAGCAGGCCCGCGCCCTGCTGCAGCAGGTTGGCATTCGGCAAAGCCTGCGCCGTGTATTGCAGGATGGCCTTGATCAGCGGCGGTGTCAGGCCCGGGTTGGCCTGCAGCATCAGTGCCACGGTGCCGCTGACGGCCGGCGCGGCGATGGAGGTGCCGCTGAGCTGCATCAGCGTGCGCTCGAACAGCTGCGAGCCGCCGCTGTCGCTGGCCAGCGTGGGGTATTGCGTGGCCAGGGTGTTCCAGCTGGCGTTGAGCAGGCTGTCACGCGTGGCCCCAGCGCCGACGATCTTGTTGCCCGGCGCCACCAGGTCGGGCTTGAGCAGGTTGTCGGGCTTGCGCACGCCGCCCACGGTCAGCGCGCCGCGCGTGGGGCCACGCGAACTGAAGAAGTTGACCACGTCGTCGCCGCGCGCCGCCGTGCCCTTGGTGTTGGCCGAGCCCACCGTGATGACCGAAGGCTCGTTGCCCGGTGAAGCGATGGCGCCGTAGACCTCTTTGCCCTCGGTGGTCAGGCCGAAATTGCCACCGGCCACCACCACCGTGATGCCCGCCGCCGTGGCGCGCCGCACCGCGATGCACAGCGGGTCGGTCTGCCAGCTTTCACCCGACGACGACGCCAGGCTCAGGTTGAGCACGCGGATGTTGTATTCCCGGGCGTGGAAGATCACCCACTGGATGCCTTCCAGCACGTCGCTGAGGTTGCCCTTGCCCTCGCTGTCCAGCACCTTCACGTCGTACAGGTTGGCGCCCGGCGCCAGGCCGGTGGTGTCGGGCGTCTGGTAGAAAGCGCGCCCGGCTGCGACCGAGGCCACGTGGGTGCCGTGGCCGTAGGCGTCGTGGGTGGACGACGCGAAGTCGACGGCGATGGCCGATTCGTAGGCCGCCAGCGCCGCGCTGCCGGGCGCTGGCGACACGGTGCTGTCGCCCGCGCTGACCCAGTCGGCCAGGTTGGCGTTGCGCAGGTTGACGTTGCGCTTCACGCGCGACAGGCCCAGCGCGTCTTCGAAACTCTTGTGCGCGCGCATCACGCCCGAGTCGAGCACCGCGATGCCGACACCGCTGCCGTCCAGGCCCGCATAGCTGACCAAGCCCAGAAAGCTGCTGTAGGTGCGCACGTTGCTGGTGGTGGACCCGCTGACCGCTTCCAGCGCGCTGGCCGTGCGGTTGACGGCGCGGTTGGGCGAGATGCCCACCACGTCGCTGCGTGTGGCCAGTGCGGCCAGCTGGGTCGCCGGCAAGCGCACCGTCAGGCCCTTCACCAGCGGGTGACGGGCCTGCACCGCGCCGCCCAGGCGCAGCACCGCAGCGCGCAGGTCGGCCAGTTCCGGGTCGTCGCTGTTGCTGACCACCACCACCTGCACCAGCGCCTGGTTGCCGACCTGGCGGCCCCAGCGCTGGCCGGTGTGGCTGCCATTGCCCAGCGCCTGCTGCAGGTCGCGCGCGACCTTGCCGCGCGTCCAGTCGCCGGCGGTCTGTGTCTGGGCCTGGGCCTGCGCCGGGCCGGCCAGCCCGAGCACCAGCCCGAGCACCAGCGCCAGCGCCATCGCCAGCGCGGGCCGGCGCACCACGGGGCCGCGCATGCTCAGGGCTCGCCGGTCACGTAGCCTTCGCCCAGCACCAGGCCTTCGCTGAGGATCAGCCCTTCGCTCAGGATCAGGCCCTCGCTGAGGATCAAGCCCTCGCTCAGGATCAGGCCTTCGCTCAGGATCAAGCCCTGCGTCAGCACTTGGCCGCTGCCGCTGCTGACCAGCGAGGTGAGCGTCGCGGTGGGCATGAAGGCACCGGTCTTGCCGGAAAAGGAACTGGTGCCTGTCAAGCTGGTGACGCGGACCACGCCGGCCGTCAGCAGCGTCTGGTTGCTCAGCGCCACCTCGGTGAAGTTCTTCACGTAGGTGTTGGGCGGATTCAGCATGCTCGACCAGTAGATCGGCGTGCGCTTGCGCACCACGCCGTTGGCCCAGGTGATGCGCGGGTCCCACAGCGGCTGGTAGTTCGTGAACAGCGCGCTGCCGGTGACGATCTGGTTGCCCCCGACAAAAGCCAGCCGCGACCAGTTCACCACGTCCAGGTTGATGGTTGACACCTGCAGCGGCATGAACTGCAGGAAGGCCAGCATGCCGGCGCCCGGCGCGATGCTGCCGTTGGCGATGGCCGTGGACAGGTCGGTGCGCAGCACCTTGGCCAGCGCCACCGCACCGCTGACGTTGAGCAGGCCGGTGCCCTGCTGCAGCAGGCTCTGGCCCGGCAGCGGCTGCGCGGTGTATTGCAGGATGGCCTTGATCAGCGGCGGCGTCAGGCCGGGGTTGGCTTCCAGCATCAGCGCGGCCGCACCGGCCACGGCCGGGGCGGCGATGGAGGTGCCGCTGAGCATCATCTGCGTCTCGCCGGCGGTCTGCGTGATGCCCACCGGCGTCACCAACTGGGCCTTGAACAGGCTGGCCAGCAGGTTCCAGGTCAGCGTGGTGCCCGTGCCGGTGGCGGCTGCCGCCGCGACGATCTTGTTGCCCGGCGCGACCAGGTCGGGCTTGAGCAGGTTGTCGATGCGCTTGCTGCCGTCGGCGTTCAACTTCACGCCGCGCGTGGGCCCGCGCGAGCTGAAGAGGTTGACGCTTTCGTCACTGCGCGAGGTGGTGCCCTTGAAGTTGGCGGCGCCCACGGTGATCACCGTCGGGTCATTGCCCGGCGAGCCGATGGCACCGTAGACCTCTTTGCCGGCCAGGTTCCTGCCGTAGTTGCCGGCCGCCACCACCACCGTGATGCCGGCGGCCGAGGCGCTGCGCGCCGCGATGCACAGCGGATCGAGTTCCCAGCTGTCCGACGAGTCGGTGGCCAGGCTGACGTTGATCACGCGGATGTTGTATTCCTTGGCGTGGTAGATCACCCACTGCATGCCTTCGATGGCGTCGCTGAGGGTGCCCACGCCCAGGTTGTTGAGCACTTTCACGTCGAAGAGATTGGCGTTCGGCGCCACGCCGGTGGTGTCGCCGGCATAGGTGTAGTACTTGGCGCGGCCCGCGACCACCGAGGCCACGTGGGTGCCGTGGCCGTAGCCGTCGGGGTTGGCCGCGCTGTCGTTGGCCACGCTGCTTTCGTAGGCCGCCAGTGCAGCGCTGCCGGGCTGCAAGGACGTGATGGACGCGTCCACGCCGCTGGTCCAGTTGGCGGCGTTGTTGTTCAGCATGCTGACGTTGCGCACCACGCGGTTGTTGCCTGAACCGTTCAGGAAGGCTTCGTGCGACTTCATCACGCCCGAGTCCAGCACCGCCACGCCCACGCCACTGCCGCTCAGGCCGACGTAGCCCAGCTTGGCGCTGCCGGTGCGCACATTGCCGGCGCCCGAGCCGGTGATGGATTCCAGCGTGCTGATGGTGCGGTGCGTGGGGCGGTTGGGCACCACGTTGACGACGTCGCTGCGCTGCGTCAGCGTGTCCAGCAGGCTGGCCTTGACCTGCACCGTCATCGAACGCGCCGCCGGGTGCAGGGCGTGCACCGAGCCGCCCAGGCTCAGCACGTAGCGGCGCAAGTCGGTCATCTGCGGGTCACTGCCGTCGGTGACCAGGATGGCCTGCACCTGGCGCACGCCGCCGATGTCGCGCGACCAGGCCGCTTTCGGCGCGCCGGCGCGGTCGATTTCTTCGCCCAGATCCCGTGCCACCTTGTGCCGGTGCTGGCCGAACGGTGTCGTTTGCGCCGGGCCCATGCCGAAAGGCGCAGCGTGGGCGGCGCCCAGGTAGAGCGCTCCGGCCAGCATGGCCATGGAGGTGGCAGCAACGGCGGCCGCCTGGTGCAGGCGGCGGCGCTCGATCAGGACGATGAAACGGCTGGCAAAACTCATGGCGTAACCCCAGATGGCATGGCGACGTGGACAGCACAGGACCACGCAAGAAAAACACTGCGTCATCGCTGCGGCTGGCTGGGCGCCACCCCCACAGGAGTACCCGTTTGCACAGCTGACACACGGTCACCTCTGCGCTTCAAGGTTCGCCCAGTTTGCCAGACGATGGTATTCGTGAGCGCTGGTAACGGGCCAGAAAACGAGAAACGGCCGGCTTCCATGCCGTTTTTCACGCGATCAAAACGGCGGCGGCGTTCCGGCCGCCGGCGCAGCCCGATCAGGCGCTCGACCGGTCAGCCCCGCCCGCCGAAGATCGCGCTGCCCACGCGCACCAGCGTGGCGCCTTCCAGCACGGCGGCTTCCAGGTCGGCGCTCATGCCCATCGACAGCGTGTCCAGCGCCAGGCCGGTGGCGTTGACGGCAGCCATCAGTTCGCGCAAGGCGCGGTGCGGCAGGCGCTGCGCGGGCAGGTCGGCCACGGGTTCGGGTATGGCCATCAAGCCGCGCAGCACGACGCGCGGCAGCGCGGCCACGGCCGTGGCCACAGCGGCCACGTCGGCCGGCAGCAGGCCGCTCTTGCTGGCCTCGCCGCTGATGTTGACCTGCAGGCACAGCTGCAGCGGCGGCAAGTCGGCCGGGCGTTGCGCCGACAAGCGCTCGGCGATCTTCAGCCGGTCCACGCTGTGCACCCAGTCGAACGCTGCGGCCACGTCGCGCGTCTTGTTGCTTTGCAGCGGGCCGATCAGGTGCCATTCGATCTGGCTGCGGATGTCGGCCAGCGCGATGACCTTGGCCAGCGCCTCTTGCACGTAGTTCTCGCCAAAGGCGCGCTGCCCGGCGGCGTGCGCTTCGCGCACCGCGTCGGCCGGGAAAGTCTTGCTGACGGCCAGCAACTGCACGCTGCCCGTGCCGCGCCCGCCGGCCACGCAGGCGGCGTTGATCCGCTGACGGACCGATTGCAGGTTGTCTTCGATGCTGCCGATAATCATTCGCAGCATTTTGCAAGCGAACCGAAGGCTCCATGGACATCACCCAGCTGCTGGCTTTTTCCGTCAAGAACAAAGCCTCCGACCTGCACCTCTCGGCGGGGCTGCCGCCGATGATCCGTGTGCACGGCGATGTGCGCCGCATCAATGTCGAGGCGCTGGACCACAAGATGGTCCACAGCATGGTCTACGACATCATGAACGACAACCAGCGCAAGCATTACGAAGACACGCTGGAGTGCGACTTCTCTTTCGAGATCCAGGGCCTGGCGCGTTTCCGCGTGAATGCCTTCAATCAAAACAGAGGTGCGGGCGCGGTCTTCCGGACGATTCCCAGCAAGATCCTGACGCTGGAACAGCTGGGCACGCCCAAGGTCTTCGCCGAACTGGCGTTGAAGCCGCGCGGCCTGGTGTTGTGCACCGGGCCCACCGGTTCGGGCAAGAGCACCACGCTGGCGGCGATGGTCAACCACCTGAACGAAAACGAGTACGGCCACGTGCTGACGGTGGAAGACCCCATCGAATTCGTCCACGAGAGCAAGAAATGTCTCGTCAATCAACGGGAAGTCGGCCCGCACACGCTGAGCTTCGCCAACGCCCTGCGCAGCGCGCTGCGCGAAGACCCGGACGCCATCCTGGTGGGCGAAATGCGCGACCTGGAAACCATCCGCCTGGCGCTGACGGCCGCTGAAACCGGCCACCTGGTCTTCGGCACCCTGCACACCAGCAGTGCGGCCAAGACCATCGACCGCGTGGTGGACGTGTTCCCAGCCGCCGAAAAGGAAATGGTGCGCTCGATGCTGAGCGAATCGCTGGTGGCGGTGATCTCGCAGACGCTGTGCAAGCTGAAGGACGGCAGCGGCCGCGTGGCCGGCCACGAAATCATGATCGCGACCAGCGCCATCAAGAACCTGATCCGCGAGAACAAGATCGCGCAGATGTATTCCAGCATCCAGACCGGCCAGAGCCTGGGCATGCAGACGCTGGACCAGAACCTGTCGGACCTGGTGCGCCGCAACCTGATTTCCCCCGCAGAGGCGCGCTCCAAAGCTAAGATTCCCGAGAACTTCCCCGGTTAGCTTTCAAGGAACACAAATGGAACGCGACCAGGCATCCAAGTTCGTCAACGACCTGCTGCGGCTGATGGTCAGCCGCAACGGCTCGGACATGTTCCTGACCGCCGACTTCCCGCCGGCCATCAAGGTCGATGGCAAGGTCACCAAGGTCAGCCCGCAGCCGCTGACCGGCCAGCACACGATGGCGCTGGCGCGGGCGGTGATGAACGACAAGCAGGGCGCCGAGTTCGAGCGCACCAAGGAATGCAATTTCGCCATCTCGCCGCAGGGCGTGGGGCGCTTTCGCTGCAATGCTTTCGTGCAGCAGGGCCACGTGGGCCTGGTGTTCCGCACCATTCCGGCCACGCTGCCCACCATCGACGGCATGGGCCTGCCGGCGGTGCTGAAGGAACTGGCCATGTCCAAGCGCGGGCTGGTCATCTTCGTGGGCGCGACGGGTTCGGGCAAGAGCACCTCGCTGGCGGCCATCGTGGACCACCGCAACGAGAACAGCTACGGCCACATCATCACCGTCGAAGACCCGGTGGAATTTGTCCACCCGCACAAGAACTGCATCGTCACGCAGCGCGAACTGGGGCT
>JANPHI010000041.1:0-3057 GCA_031424355.1 Betaproteobacteria bacterium | reverse complement strand
ATCGTGGCCGAGAACTGCCCCGAACACGTCGCGCTGATCCTGGCCTGCAGCCGCGTCGGTGCCTGGTCTTGCGGTGTGAACGCGCGCATGGCGCCGGGCGAACTGGCGGCCTTCGCGGCCCAGGCCGACGCGCGCCGGGTCTACTACACCAGCGCGGTTTCCGCAGCCGCTGCATCGCACGCGCGCACGGCCGGCGCGGGCACTTCGGTGCTGCCCGGTTTGCAGTGCGGCGCCGTGCAGCTCGCCGCGCGCGCCGAAACGGGCGCTGCCGCCGAGGCCGTCGCCGCGATCATCTTCACCTCGGGCACCACCGGCACGCCCAAGGGTGTGCTGGTGTCGCACGACGGCCTGACGCACTTTGGCCGCGTATCGGCCGAGTCACGCCGGCTGGGCCCCGATGACCGCAGCCACGCCGCACTGCCCATGACCCACATCTTCGGCCTGGCCACGCTGCTGGCGGCTTCGCTGCACGCCGGTGCCGGCCTGGTGATGCGCAGCCGCTTCGACCCCGCCGATGTTCTGGATGCGTTGGCGCAGCACCGCGTGTCGCAATTGCAAGGCCCGCCAACGATGTTCGTGCGGCTGCTGGCGCACATGGAAGCCGTCGGCGTGCCACACCCGCGCTGCCCCCAGCTGCGCTACATCTACACCGGCGCCGGACCGCTGGACGCGGGCCTGAAGCAACGCGTGGAAGCCGCCTTCGGCCAGCCGCTGCACCACGGCTACGGCCTGTCGGAATTTGCCGGGTCGGTGCACGTCACGGCGCTGGGCCAGCACCGCGCCGACACCTCGGCCGGCCTGCGGGTGGCAGACGCCGAACTGCGCACCGTCGATTTGCGGGGCGCCGACGTGGGGCCCGGTGCGGTCGGCGAGATCTGGCTGCGCGGCCGCGGCCTGATGCCGGGTTACTTCCGCGACGCCAAGGCCACCGCGCAGGTGATGCGCCCCGGTGGTTGGTACGCCAGCGGCGACCTCGGCCGGCTGGACGCCGACGGTGCACTCTTCGTCGTCGGGCGGTTGAAGGAAATGATCATCCGCTCGGGCTTCAACGTCTACCCGGCCGAGGTCGAAGCCGCGCTGATGGCCTTTCCGGCCATCGAACTGGCGGCCGTGCTCGGCCAGCCGCTCAGCGGTGCCGACGCCGGCAACGAAGACATCGTCGCCTTCGTGCTGCTGCGCGACGGGCAAACGCTGCACCGCGCCGCACTCGACGCCCACTTGCAGCAACACCTGGCGCCCTACAAACGGCCGCAGCGCCTGCAGGTGGTGCAGCAACTGCCGATGACGGCCAGCGGCAAGGTGCTGAAGCGCGAATTGCGGGCCCTGCTTTGACCCTTCAACTGCCCATCCGGACGCTCTGATGAACATCACCCCCACCGACACGCCGACCGGCGTCCTGGCCCGCCACCAGGCCGAACTGGACCAGGGCCGCTGGCTCATCCAGCGCTGCGGCGCCTGCCAGCGCGCCGTCTACTTCCCGCGCGAGCTGTGCCCGCATTGCGGCCACCTGGGCCTGAACTGGGTCGCCCCCAGCGGCCTGGGCACGGTGCATGCGGTGACCACAGTGAAGCGCAAGCCGGCCGATGGCGGCGACCTGAACGTCAGCCTGGTGGAACTGGACGAAGGCGTGCGCTTGATGAGCCGCGTGGAGAACCGGCCGCCGGCCGAGGTGCGCATCGGCCTGCGGGTGCAGGCCCGCGTGCAGGTGAACGAAGGCCGCGGGCTGGTGCTCTTCGACGCCATCGAAACCCAAGCCGGCGCACAAGAAGGCGGTGCCGCATGAAGCGCCTGCGCGGCAGTGCGGCCATCGCCGGCGCGGCCACCTTCGGCTGCGGCGAGGCGCCGGGCTACACCGACATGGAACTGCTGGCCCACGCCGCCCACGCGGCCGTGGCCGACGCGGGCTTGACGATGGCCGACATCGACGGCATCGCCACGGCCAGCGCCAGCGCCGTGATGTGGCCGCTGCCGGTCATCGAATACCTGGGGCTGAACCCCCGTTACATCGACAGCACCATGCTGGGCGGCAGCAGCTTCGTCGCCCACTTGCTGCCGGCCATGCAGGCCCTGCACTTCGGCCAGTGCAAGGCGGTGCTGGTCTGCTACGGCAGCGCGCAGAAGAGCAGCACCTTCGGCCGCCGCGAGATCACCGGCCTGCGCCCCTTCCTGGACCCGCAGCCCTACGAGAACCCGTATCAGCCGCAGATGCCGGTGTCGGCCTACGCGCTGGCCGCGTCGCGCCACATGCATGAGTACGGCACCACGCGTGAACAACTGGCCGACGTGGCCGTGGCCGCGCGCGCCTGGGCGCAGCTGAACCCGGAAGCCTATTTGCGCAGCCCGCTGACCCGCGCCGACGTGCTGGCCGCCCGCATGATTGCCGACCCGCTGACGGTGCGCGATTGCTGCCCTGTCACCGATGGCGCCGGCGCTTTCGTGCTGGTCAGCGCCGATCGCGCCAAGGACATGCCGCACAAGCCGGTCTATGTGCTGGGCAATGCGACGGCGGTGTGGAACCGCCAGGTCTCGTCCATGCCCGACCTGACGGTGACGGCCGCGCGGCAGTCGGGCGCCGAGGCCTTCGCGATGGCCGGGCTGGCGCCGAAAGACATAGCCGTGGTGCAGCTCTACGACGCCTTCACCATCAACACCATCCTCTTCCTGGAAGACCTGGGCTTCTGCGCCAAGGGCGAAGGCGGCGCCTTTGTCGAGGGCGGCGGCATCGCTCCGGGCGGGCGGCTGCCGGTCAACACCAACGGCGGCGGCCTGTCCTGCGTGCACCCGGGCATGTACGGCGTGTTCACCGTCATCGAAGCGGTGCGCCAGTTGCGGGGCGACGCCGGTGCGCGCCAGGTGGCCGGTGCGCGCACGGCCATCGCGCATGGCAACGGCGGCATGTTGTCCAGCCAATCGACAGCGGTGCTCGGCACGGCCGAAGCGCTTTAGTCACACCTTTGAAGAAGACCGCACCATGATCCGAGATGCAGAAATCCTGACCGCCTTGCTCGATGCGGTGAACCGCTTCGTCCGCGACGAACTGGTGCCCGCCGAAGCCGA
>JANPHI010000040.1:0-2376 GCA_031424355.1 Betaproteobacteria bacterium | reverse complement strand
GCGCCTGGGCGTGCGCTGGATCGACGACCTCGTGCTGGCCCTGCGCGGCCTGTATTGGCGGCGCGAGCAAGGCCGCTTCCACACCTTCGGCGGTGTGCCGCTGGACATCGAGGACGACGGCCGCCACGTCTGGGTGGACGGTGACGGTCTGCAGCGCGCGCTGGGCACCGAAGACAGCGAAGCCACGCTGGCGGCCCGCCACGCCGGCAGCTGGCGGCGTAATGCCGACGACGTGCTGCAGCTGCGCGTGGACGCCGTGGTCCAGCACCTGAACACCATGCCCGGCCGCCACGATCCGCGCGTGCAACGCTTGCGCCGCTACTTCGAACGCGAGGTGCTGTTCCCGGCCCGCATGCGGCGCGAACGGGCGCCTTGATCAAGCAGATTCCGTTGCGATAGCGGGTGCCAACATACCCGATGGGCGGCGGCTGCGCAGTCAGACACAATCGGCCGATGGTCACCAAGAAACCCAAAGGACTGGGCCTCGGCCTGGAGGCGCTGCTCGGCCCCAAGGTCGCGGAAGCGCCGCCGCCCGACAGCACGCCGCACGAGCTGACGCTGGACCGCCTGCAGGCCGGCAAATACCAGCCGCGCACGCGCATGGACGAGGGCTCGCTCTACGAGCTGGCCGAAAGCATCAAGAGCCAGGGCGTGATGCAGCCCATCCTGGTCCGGCCGCTGGCCGGCGGGCAGTACGAGATCATCGCCGGCGAACGCCGCTACCGCGCCGCCAAGCTGGCCGGCCTGGAAGCGGTGCCGGTTCTGGTGAAGGTGGTGGCCGACGAAGCCGCCGCCGTGATGGCGCTGATCGAGAACATCCAGCGCGAAGACCTGAACCCGCTGGAAGAGGCCCACGGCCTGCAGCGCCTGGTCGTTGAATTCCACCTCACGCACGAACAGGCGGCGCAAGCTGTCGGCCGTTCCCGCAGCGCCGCCAGCAATCTGCTGCGCCTGCTGCAACTGTCGGAACCGGTGCAGCAGATGTTGATGGCCGGCGACCTGGACATGGGCCATGCCCGCGCGCTGCTGGCCTTGCCGGCGGCCGAGCAGGTGATGGCGGCGCAGGAAATCAGCGCCAAGAAACTCAGCGTGCGCGAGGCCGAAAGGCTGGTGGCGCGCAATGCCAGCCAGCGCGACAGCGGCCCGGCCCGCGCCAAGCCGGCCAAGCCGCGCGACTTGGCGCGGCTGGAAGAACGGTTGGCTGATCTGCTGACGGCCGAGGTTGAAATCCGCCTGCACCGCCGCACCAAGCGCGGTGACCAGGGCGAGATAGCCATCCGCTTCGACACGCTGGACGAACTGAGCGGCTTGCTCGACAAGCTGGGCGCCCACGACCGCTGAAGCGGCGTTCAACGCGCGTAAAGCGCGCGTTCAACCGGCGTTGCCCCGACACAGACGCACGCCCGTCTGAACCTCGGCCGGGCGCGCTGCGCCATTCCGGTGCGCCGACCCTGACAACCGTTGCGCCCCGGCGGGCGTTGGGTTGAAGTGGGCCCACATGGCCCAGGGGGTCGCCAGGGCATGCCTCTTGCGATACACCCGGAGGTGGTTCCTTGCGATACAAACAGGGAAGCAAGCGTGAAACAGCCGGGCTAAATGCCGACTCTTCCCGCCTTGCTGCGGCGCCAGATCGGCCATGCTGATCGAACGCCGCTGCCATTGATGCATGGTGGTTAGCCGGAAAGCTCTGATGGCGCCTGGGTCCGTACAGCCGGGACTCCATCAGAACTTCCCAGACGCGGTCAGGGTGAGGGTGGTCCTCCCCGCCGTGCGCTGGACACCGGAGGCCGCATGGACGTCATTGGTCACTTTGCCGCTCGCTACGAGCGCACCCGCGAGGAAGAACTGTCCCTGGAGGACTACCTCGCCGAATGCAAACGCAACCCGCTGGCCTATGCCACCGCCGCCGAGCGCATGCTCAGGGCGATCGGCGAGCCCGCTACCGTGGACACGCGCAACGACCCGCGCCTGAGCCGCTTGTTCGCCAACAAGGTGATCAAGGTCTACCCGGCCTTCGCCGAGTTCTACGGCATGGAAGACGCCATCGAGCAGGTGGTCAGCTACTTCCGCCACGCCGCGCAGGGCCTGGAAGAAAAGAAGCAGATTCTGTATTTGCTGGGCCCGGTGGGCGGTGGCAAAAGCTCCATCGCGGAACGGCTGAAACTGCTGATGCAGGAAGTGCCCTTCTATGCCATCAAGGGCAGCCCGGTGAATGAATCGCCGCTGGGCTTGTTTGATGCGGCCGAAGATGGCGCGATTCTCGAAAGCGAATACGGCATCCCGCGCCGTTACCTGAACCGCATCCTGTCGCCCTGGGCCGTGAAACGCCTGGACGAATTCGGTGGCGACATCCGCAAGTTCAAAGTCGTCAAGCGC
>JANPHI010000039.1:0-11122 GCA_031424355.1 Betaproteobacteria bacterium | reverse complement strand
GACCTGCCCGCCGGGCGCCGTCAGGCCCAGGATGGCGCGGCCGGTCTGGCTCTTGCCGCTGCCCGATTCACCGACGATGCCCAGGCGTTCGCGGCCCAGCGTGAAGGACACGCCGCGCACGACTTCGCTGAGACCGCCATCGCGGTTGGGGTAGGCGACGCGCAGGTTCTGAACGGTGAGCAAGGGCGAAGTCACGGTGTCGGGCCCATCGTCAGGCCACGACGCCCCAGCGCTTGAGGGCTTGCGCAGGGGTGCACACCGGCACATCGCCCACCTGCTTCAACACCAGCAGGTCCTGGTCACCGCTGACCAAGGCCGCCGCGCACGCGGCGATGGCCACCACGATGAATTTCTGGTCATCGGGGTCGCGGCAGACCGGGTCTTCCGGGGCACCATCGGCGGGCACCCATTCGGCCGTGGCCTGCAAGTCTCGCAACAGCGATTTGCGGTCTTCGGTGGTCACATAGCGGTCGAACTTGGGCCGCCACAGGCGCGTTTCCAGCTCAGTGAAGGTCGTGTCCGAGAAGACCAGCCGGCCGTGCCGCACGACGTGATGCAGCCATTGCGCGGGCACCGAACCGCCCAGCAGAACCGCGCTGATCAGCACATTCGTGTCGATGACGAAGCGCTCAACGCTCATCGACCAGCAACTTGGCCAGGGCCGCCGGCGTCAGGCCCTGCGCGGCGGCGCGTTCGGCCATGCGCGACATGGTGTTCTGCAGCCGGTCGGCATAGAACGCGCGCATGCCTTCGAAGTCTTCGGCCGACACCATCACGCCCACCACGCGGTCGTGGCGCGTCACCTGCACCGGGCCCTGCTGCACACGGTCGATGAATTCACCAAAACGGGTCTTGGCTTCGTTGGCAGTGAAAGACTGGGTTGCCATGGCTCGCTTCCTTGAACTTGGAAAACGGAGGCATCATAGACCGCTTCGATTGATTCGGTCGAATCGTTCGATTCAAGCGTTTCGTTCGAAACCCGGGTTTTCAACGCACCGCCTTCGGATCGAGCGCGTCGCGCAGGCCATCACCCAACAGATTGAATGCCAGGCTGACGAGAAAGATGGCCGCGCCCGGCGCCGCCGCCACCCACCACTGGTCCAGCACATAGGCCCGGCCGCCGGCGATCATCGCGCCCCACTCGGGCATCGGCGGCTGCGCGCCCAGGCCCAGGAAACCCAGGCCGGCGGCGGTGAGGATGATGCCGGCCATGTCCAGCGTCACGCGGACGATGACGCTGCTCAGGCACAGCGGCACGATGTGGCGCAGCACGATGCGCGTGGGGCTGGCGCCCAGCAGCTTGACGGCGCTGATGTAGTCAGCCTGGCGCAGCGTCAGCGTCTCGGCGCGGGCGATGCGGGCGTAGGGCGGCCAGCTGGTGATGGCGATGGCGATGACCGCGTTCTCGATGCCCGGCCCCAGGGCGGCGACGAAAGCCAGCGCCAGGATCAGACGCGGAAAGGCCAGGAAGATGTCGGTGACGCGCATCAGCACGGCATCCACCCAGCCGCCTGCGTAGCCCGCCACCGTGCCCACCAGCAGGCCGATGGGCGCGGCCAGCACCGCCACCAGCGCCACCACGTACAGGGTGATGCGGCTGCCGTGCATCAGGCGGCTGAGGATGTCGCGGCCCTGGTCGTCGGTGCCCAGCCAGTGGGCCTGCGATGGCGCCAGCAGGCGGTCATTGCCCAGGTCGCCGATGGTCGGTGGGTAGGGCGCGATCCACGGCGCCAGTGCGGCGATCAGCACCAGCAAGACCACGATGCCCAGCCCCACCATCGCAAGCCGGTTGCGTGCGAAGCTGCACCAGCCGCCGTAGAGGCGACCCAAAGCGGCCTGTCGCCGCGACTGCGGGCGGTCGGACAGCAGCCACTGCTTGAGCGTCGTGTCGCCACTCATCGCGTGTGGGTTCCTGAAAAGAAAGCCACGCTCATCGCGTGTCCTTGGTGCGCGGGTCCAGCAAGCGGTACAGACCGTCGCTCAACAGGTTCAGCGCGATGAACACCGTGCCCACCACCAGCGTGCCGCCCAGCACCGCGTTCATGTCGGCGTTCTGCAGCGAATTGGTGATGTACAGGCCCAGCCCCGGCCAGGCGAAGACGGTCTCGGTCAGCACGCTGCCTTCCAGCAGGCCGGCGTAGCTGAGCGCAATGACCGTGACCAGCGGCACCATGGCGTTGCGCAGCGCGTGGCGCCAGATGATGCGGGTCTCGCTCAGGCCCTTGGCGCGCGCCGCGACGATGTATTCGGCCGCCAGTTCGTTCAGCATGAAGCTGCGCGTCATGCGGCTGATGTAGGCCAGCGAGAAATAGCCCAGCAGGCCGGCCGGCAGCGCCAGGTGACTCAGCGCATTTCGGAAGGCGTCCCACTCGCCGGACGTCCAGCCATACACCCCGGCGTCCAGCAGCATCAGGCCCGTCGTGCGTTCGAAGCTGTACTCGAAGGCCACGTCGATGCGCCCCGGCCCGGCCACCCAACCCAGCTTGGCGTAGAACAGCACCAGCGCCATCAGGCCGAGCCAGAAGATGGGCACCGAGTAACCGACCAGCCCCATCACCCGCACCGTGTGGTCGGCCACGCCGCCGCGCCGCACCGCCGCCCACACGCCCAGCGGCACGCCCAGGCCGGCGCCGATCAGGATGCCGCAAGTGGCCAGCTCCAGCGTGGCCGGAAAGGTGGCCAGGATGTCGTCCCACACCGGGTGCGTGGTCAGCACCGAGTTGCCGAAATCGCCGTGCAGCGCCCGGCTGACGTAGCGCACGAACTGCTGCGGCAGCGGCAGGTTCAGGCCCAGGTCTTCGCGCACCTGCTGCAGCACATGTTCGGGCGCGCGGTCGCCGGCCACGGCCAGCGCGGGGTCCACCGGTATCACGCGGCCGATGAAGAAGGTGACGGCCAGCAGCCCCAGCACGGTCAGCACGATGGCCGCCGTGCCGCGTGCGGCTGCGGCCATGCCGCGCTGCAAGGACAGGCTCAAGGTCGAGCGCCCGCTACTTCTTGCCAACCAGGAAGACGTAGGTGCTGTCCGAAGTCGGGCCTATCTTCAGGTTCTCGACGTTGGCGCGGTAGGCCGCCACTTCGGTCTGCTGGTAGAGCATCACGAAGGGGCTGGTCTTGCGGAATTCGGCTTGCAGTGCCTGGTAGAGCTTGGCGCGCTTGGCGCCGTCGCGTTCCAGCGCGGCGGCGTCGGCCTGCTTGGTCAGTTCCGGGATGGCCCAGGTGTTGCGCCAGGCCAGCGGCTTGCTCTTGGCGTCGTCGCCGTTGTCGGCGTTGCGCGTGAAGGTGTCGGCGTTGGTGTGCGGGTCCCAGTAGTCGGCGCCCCATTGGCCGACGTAGATGTCGTGGGTGCGGGCGCGGTATTTGGTCAGCGTCTGCTTGCCGTCGCCGGGCAGGATTTCCAGTTCGATGCCGGCCTGCTTCAGCGTCTGCTGCACGGCTTCGGTGATGCCCTGCACCGGCTGCACCGTGCGCATGTCCACCGTCACCTTGAAGCCCTTGGGGTAACCCGCCTTGGCCAGCAGGGCCTTGGCTTTGGCCACGTCCAATTTGTAGGGCTTGTCGGTGGCCGCACCCAGCAGGCCTTGCGGCAGGAAGTTCTGGTTGATGACACCGATGTTCTTGATCAGCGTCTTGCCGATCGCGTCGTAGTCGATCAGCCACTTGAAGGCCTCGCGCACCTCGGGCTTGGCCAGGATGGGGTTCTTCTGGTTCAGGCCGAAGTAGTAGACCGTGCCCTTGGGCGTGGCCGTGGTCTTCACGTCCTTGTTGGTGGCCAGCGCGTCCAGGTCTTGCGGCGTCAGGTTGCGGGCGATGTCGATGTCGCCCTTTTCCAGCAGCAGGCGTTGCGTGGTCGATTCCTTCACGTGGCGGTAGATCACCCGCGCCGGCTTGCTCTTGCTGCCGCTGAAGTTGTCGTTGCGCTCCAGCGCGACGATTTCATTGGCCCGCCATTCGCGGATCTTCATCGCGCCGCTGCCGGCGTAATTCGTCTTCAGCCAGGCCCAGCCCAGGTCGCCCACGCCGTCCTTGACGACCTCTTTGGACAGCACCAGCTTCTTGTCCACCACCGAGGCCACGTTGGCCGTCAGGCAGTTGTAGACCAGCGTCGGCGCGTAGGCCTTGTCCGTTTCCACGGTCAGCGTCAGCGGGCCGGTGGCCTTGATCCGGTCCTTGACGTTGTCCTTGCTGAAACCGAATTGCGTCAGGATGAAGGCCGGCTGCTTGTCCAGCAGCACCGCACGCTGCAGCGACCAGGCCACGTCGTCGGCGGTCAGCGGGTTGCCGCTGGCGAACTTCAGGCCGGGCTTCAGCGTGAAGCTGTAGGTCTTGCCGTCGGCCGACACCGCCCAGCTGGCGGCCACATCGGGCACCAGCTTGCTGGGGTTGTTGACGTCGAAACGCAGCAGGCGGTCGTAGCTGTTGCCCAGCAGTTCGCCGGTGCTGATCTCGAAAGACTCGGCCGGGTCCAGGCTGATGATGTCGTCGAAGGCCATGGCCACGACCAGGGTGTCCTTGGGCGTCGCGGCCTGCAGCGGCAGCCAGGCACCGCCGCAAGCAAGGGCCACAGCCAGGGCTGAGGCACGGCGGGTGAACAGGGTCGGGGTCATCGGCATCCTCGGGTGGCGGTCACGGCCCATTCTGAAGGGCCAGCCCGCCAGCATAGCCGGCGGGCTACTTCGGGATCGCGTCCAGCATCATCTGCACGAAGCCTTCGGGCTTGATGAAGCCGTTGCCGAAACGGGCGTCGAAATCGGCACTGGGCTTGGCGGCGCGGATCTGGGCGTCGGTCTGGCCGCTGCGGCGCAAGTCTTTCAGGCGCTGGGTGACCGTGGCCAGCATGTCGCGGTAGGCCTGCAGGTCGGCCTTGCTGCCCAGCGGGCCGTGGCCCGGGATGATGCGGGTCTGCTCGCCAGCCAGGGCCAGCACGCGGTCGGCGGCGGCCACCACGCCGTCGGCGCTGCCGCCGCTGGAACTGTCGATGAAGGGGTACATGCCGTTGAAGAAGGTGTCGCCCATGTGCACGATGTCGCCCTTGCGGAAATGCACGATCAGGTCGCCGTCGGTGTGGGCGCGCGGCACGTGGAAGGCGCGCAGTTCTTCGCCGTTGATGTTGAAGCTGATGTCGTTGCTGACCGTCACCACCGGCAGGGCCACCTTGGGTGACGCGTCCTGCTTGGCGCTGCTGCCCACCATCGCGATCAGCTGGTTGCTGGTCATGCGGCGGCGCACGTTGTCGTGCGCCACGATCAGCGCGCCGTCCTTGCCGAAAGCCTCGTTGCCGCCAGTGTGGTCGAAATGGAAATGCGTGTTCAGCAGGAACTGCACGGGCTTGGCCGTGATGCGCGCCACGGCGGCCTTGATCTTGGGCGCCAGCGGCGCGAACTGGTCGTCGATCAGGAAGACCGCGTCGTCACCCACCGACAAGCCGATGTTGCCGCCGGCGCCGACCAGCATGTAGGTGCTGTCGTTGAGCTTGCGGGTCTGGATCTCGACCTTGCTGTAGTCCTGGCCCTGAGCCTGGACGCCCAGCGCCAGAACGGTGGCCAGCAGGCCGGTCAGTGCCTTCAAGGCAACAAGACTTTTCATGTTCAGGCCTCGCCGCCGAAGCGCTTGATCAGGTTGTCGATGTACTGCTCGACCAGCTTTTCGAATTCACCGCGCACCACCGGCACCACCACCATCTTCATCAGGCCGGGCAGCGGCACGTCCACCGTGCCGGCCACCTTGAATTCCAGTGCGGTGGTCTTCTTCTTGTCGGTGATCTGCCAACTGCCGCCCACCAGCGCGTTGCCCTCGCCCTTCACCGGCGTCCACACCACCGTGCCCTTGGCCTTGTTGCTGACGTACTTGCTGGCGTAGACGGTCTGGATATTGACCTGGGCCGTTCCGACCTTTTCCATCTCCCAGCGGTAGGTGTTGCCACCCAGGTCCACCAGCTTGTCCACCTTGGGAAAGAAGCCCGCCGAGGTGGGCACATCGGACAGCACCTCGAAGACGTCCTTGAAGGCGGCCTTGACTTCGAATTCATAGCCCAGGTCGATGGCGACGGTGACGGTCATGGAAGTCTCCCAGTGGTGATGGTTTCAGGCTGCTTCCTGCCCATGCCAGGGCAGCATCAGCGTCAGGTGCAGCAGCTTCTCGAATTCAGGTTCGAAGCGGTCGATGATGTCTTGCGGTTCGGGGCACAGGCCGGTGTCGGTGATCAGGCCGAACTGCACGCCGCCGCCGTAGCTGAGGATGGACACGCCCACGCCGATGTCGCCCGAAGCCGGCACCCAGAACATGTTCTGGCGCAGCGTGCTGCCGCAGAATTTCAGCGGCGTTGCGGGGCCTGGCACATTGGTCATCACCGCCGTGGCCTTCTTGGCGAACAGGCCCAGCACGGCGTCTTGCACCGGCTTGATGAACAGCCCCGTGGCCGACAGCACCGCAAAGGCCAGCAGGGGCTGGTAGCTGCCCTTCAGCTCGTCCATGCGCTGGCGCACGGCGTGCACCCGGTGCACCGGGTTGGCAATGCCGATGGGCAGCACCAGCGGTGCCAGGCCGAAGCGGTTGCCCAGCTGCCAGGCCTTTTCCATGGGCCGAAGATTCACCGGCACCATGGCGCGGATCTGCTTGCCGGCGGGGTCTTGCCCCTTGCTGTGCAGGTAGCTGCCGATGGCCCCGGCCACACAGGCCAGCAGCACGTCGTTCACCGTGCAACCCAGGCCCTTGCCGATGGTCTTCACGGCGTCCAGCGACATCGGTTCCGACCAGGCCACCACCTTGTGGCCGGCCGGCTTGCCCTTCAGCAGCGTGGGCGAATCGTCGGGCATCAGGCCAAGCGCGGCCACGTCGGCCATCACCTTCATGCCGGTGCGCGCCAGCTCGACCGAATTGGCCAGCGCGGCCGGGTTGGACAGCACGTCCATCGTCTTGGCCACACCGCCGCCGTACAGGCCGATGGCCTTGACCGTCAGGTCGGACAGCGGCTTCAGCACCGCGTCGGTCAGCCAACCCGTGTCTTCGCCAACCCCGGGCGCGTCTTCCGGCTTTTCCTTCTTGCGCCGCTTCGGCGGGTCGGTGCCGCCGTCGGTGATGCTCATCATCACGCTGATCAGCGCGATGCCATCGCCGATGCAGTGGTGCACGCGCGCCACCATCGCGCTGCCGCCTTCGTAGTCTTCGATCAGGTGGAACTGCCACAGCGGCCGCGCGGGGTCCAGCGGCTGCGTGGCCAGTTCGCCGCACAGGTGCTGCAAGGCGTGGCGTTCGCTCTCCCCCGCTTCACGGTGCAGGGTGTGGGCCACCACGTGGTGGGTGATGTCGAAATCGCTGTCTTCCACCCAGTGCGCGCCCATGGCGTCGGAGACCGCTCTTTGTTTAAAGCGGTCGTACTTCAGCAGCTTGTCCTGGATGCGGTGGCGCAGGGCACCGAGCGTGATCGCCGGGGTCAGCAGCCACACGCCGACGATCATCATCAGGTTGACGTCGTTGTCCATGCGCAGCCACGCGGTGTCGACGCGCGACATGCGCTCGGCGGGGTTGGACATGGGCTCAGCTCCTCGGGATAGCGCGCAAGCGGGCGGCGCGCGCTGCTGGCTAACATGCTAGCCGCCACCCGGTGCACCGCGCCGCGCTTGGACACCCCGACAAACCCCAGGAAAGACGCCCGCCATGTCCGAACTCCACGCCGCCTTCGAAGCCGCCGTCGCCGACAGCAAGCAGCTGCCGGAAAAGCCCGACAACATGACGCTGCTGCAGATCTACGCGCTGTACAAGCAGGCCACCGCCGGTGATGTGGAAGGCAAGCGCCCCGGCTTCACCGACATGGTGGGCCGCGCGAAGTTCGACGCCTGGGCCGGGCTGAAGGGCAAGAGCACCAGCGAAGCGCAGCAGGAATACGTCGACCTGATCGAATCGCTGAAGTAAGGCGCGGCAGCGCGCCGCGCATCAGACCCCGGCCCTAAAAGGCCAGCACGGCCTCACCCCGCTTCACCCAGCTTCAGCCGGCTTCACCCGGCTTCAGCACCTGGGCCAGAAACAGCCGGGCCTTGGTCCAGTCGCGCTGCACGGTGCGCTCGGCCACACCCAGCATGCTGGCCACCTCGGCGTCGGACAGCCCGACGAAGTAGCGCAGTTCCACCACACGGGCCAGTCGCGGTTCGCTGCGTTCCAGCGCGGCCAGCGCTTCGTCCACCGCCAGCACTTCGTGGTCGGGCGCGGCCAGGGTGTCACCCAGCATGGTGTCCAGCACCGTGTGTTCGGCGCCGCCGCCGCGGCGCTCGGCCTGGCGGGCGCGCACCATGTCCACCACCACGCTGCGCATCGCGCGCGCAACGTAGGACAGGAAGTGGTCGGTGTCGTTGAAGCGGGGCAGTTCATGGCCCCACAAGCGCAGGAAAGCCTCGCTGACCAGGGCCGTGGTGCCCAGCTGGCTCAGGTCGCCGCCCTGCCTCAGGCGGGCGCGGGCGATACGCCGCAGGTCGGCATACAGGTGTTCGTAGACTTGGGATGCGGCTGTCGCGCAGCCGCCACCGGCTTCATGCAGCAGGCCGGTGATGTCGAGGGCTTGCGCCGGGGCCGTGTGCATGCAGAGCACTGTAGCGAAGGCCGGTGCCGCGTGCGCGTCCCAAGCCGGCGCCCACGCTGCGCGCGGGCCGCTGCAGTTAAATCGCGCACGCTTTGCGCAGGGCCCGCAGGGTCAGCCCAAACGACGAATGCCGGCGGTATTGAACGGACAGGGCCGGTTTGCCCCCCTTCCTGTGGCAGCAGGCCCAGGCCCAGCCAGAAACAATCGCAGCGGCATGCTTGAAGACACCCCAACCGCCTGGACCCGGCTCTCGCCCTGGCTGGATGACCTGCTGAACCTCACGCCTGCCGAGCGCACGGCGCGCCTGGCCGCGCTGCAGCGCGAAGACGGGCCGCTGGCCAGCCACTTGCAGCAACTGCTGGCGCAGCTGGACGGCCTGGATGCCGACGGTTTCATGGCCGCGCCCGCGCAGGCTGCGCCGGGGATGAACACGGCCGCAGTCGACGAGGTGATCGGTGCCTACACGCTGGAACGCCTGCTCGGCGAAGGCGGCATGGGCGCGGTGTGGCTGGCGCGGCGCAGCGACGGCCGCTTCCAGGGCCAGGTGGCCATCAAGTTGCTGCACGGCGGGCACCGCATCCCGGCGCTGGTGCGGCGTTTCGCGCGCGAAGCGCAGGCGCTGGGCCGGCTGGCGCACCCGCACATCGCGCGGCTGCTGGACGCCGGCCTGACCCCGGGCGACGCGCAGCCCTACCTGGTGCTGGAATACGTGCAGGGGCAACCCATAGACCAGTGGTGCGACAGTCAGCAACTGGGCCTGCGGCAGCGGCTGCGCTTGCTGCTGGACGTGATGGACGCGGTGGCCCACGCCCAGGAACGGCTGGTGCTGCACCGCGACCTGAAGCCAGCGAACATCCTGGTCGACGAGCAAGGGCAGGTGAAGCTGCTGGACTTCGGCATCGCGCGGCTGCTGGGCGATGACACCGGCCCGGCGGAAGCGGACCTGACCCGTCTGGGCGGTGCGGCCTACACGCCGCGCTGGGCCGCACCCGAACAGCTGGAAGGCGCAGAGCTGACGGCCGCCTGCGACGTGTATGCGCTGGGCTTGCTGACGCACCTGCTGCTGACCGGCCTGCACCCGCTGGGCGAGGTCACCACGGCCAGCACCACCCGGCAGCTGAAACAGCGCGCGGCCCTGCCGCTGGCCTCGGCCCGGATGCAGAGCCAGGCAGCCGGCGAGACCGGTGACGGTGCTCAGGCCCGCCTGGCGCCCGCGGTCGGACGGGCTGGCGCACGCGCGTTGCGCGGCGACCTGGACACCATCATCGCCAAGGCCTTGAAGCTGGCGCCGGCCGAACGCTACCGCGGCGCGGCCGAGATGGCCGACGACCTGCGCCGGCACCTGCGTCACCAACCCATCCTGGCCCGCCCGGACAGCACGGCCTACCGCGCCACGCGCTTCCTGCGCCGGCACTGGCTGGCCGTGGGTTCGGCCAGCGCCGTGGCGATGGCACTGCTGGCCGGTGGCGGCGTGGCGCTGCTGCAGGCCCGCCAAGCCCAGGCCGAACGCGCGCAGGCCGAAGGGCTGCTGCAATACATGCTGGTTGAGCTGCGCGGCAAGCTGGAACCGCTGGGCCAGCTGCCGCTGCTGGACGACTTGGGCAAGAAGGCGCTGGCCTATTACGACGCCAGGGCCCTGGACACGCTGGACAACGAAGGCCTGGTGCGGCGCACACAGGCGCTGCACCTGCTGGGCGGCATTGCCGAGCAGCAGGGCCGCCTGGCCGATGCCACCCGCATTGCGCAGCAGGCCCATGACGGCAGCCGGCTGTTGCTGCAACGCCAGCCCAAGAACGCGCGCGCGCTGGGCCTGCACGCCCAGAGCGAACGCCGCCTGGCGCTGGCCGCCGAAGGCAGCAACCAGCAGCAGCAGGCTGAGGCGCACTACCTGGCGTGCCTGCAATTGGACCAGCAGGCGCTGGCCCTGCAGCCTGCAGACCCGAAGCTGCGCCTTGAGGTGGCGGACGCGCAGGGCGAACTGGCAGCGCTGTACGCCCTGACGAAGCGCCCGGAACTGGCCTTGCCGCTGTTCGACCTGGAACGCGACGAACTGGCCACGCAGGCGCCGACCCAGCCTTCGCTGTGGCATGTGCTGGCCAACAACCGGGCCTGGGTTGCGGAGACGCTGTACCGGCTGGACCGTTTCGACGCCGCGCTGCGGGCCGCGCAGGCGCACGGGGACGCCATCGCGCAGGTGCCCGACCTGGCGACCCACATCGAGGCGCGCTGGTACGCCACGCTGGGGCAGAACCGCCGCTCGGGCATCCTGCAGGCACTGGGGCGGCTGGACGAGGCCGCAGCCGCTTCACGCCAGGCCGTGCGCGACATGGACGAACTGGCCGCTCGCGACCGCAGCAACACGGGCTGGCAGATGCAGGCGGCCTACCACCGCCAGCAACTGGCCAGCGTGCTGCAAGAAGCCGGCAGGCTGCCCGAGGCGCAACGCGAGATCACCGCCAGCCGTGCCGTGCTGGATGCCATGCGCCCTGGCGCCGACATCCAGCTGGAACGCCTGTCGGCGGTGTGGCTGCGGGTGCTGGCCACCCAGGC
>JANPHI010000038.1:0-16994 GCA_031424355.1 Betaproteobacteria bacterium | reverse complement strand
AGGTGGAAGACGCCGACGAGCAGGTCGTCATCGCCCACAACTGGGACGAACTGCGTTTGCTGATGTGGAACTACGTGGGCATCGTGCGCACCACCAAGCGGCTGGAACGCGCGCTGCACCGCATCAAGCTGCTGCGCGACGAGACGCTGGACTACTACGCCAACTTCCGTGTCACCCGCGACCTGCTGGAACTGCGCAACCTGGTGGTCTGCGCCGAACTGATCGTGCGCAGTGCGCTGCGCCGCCACGAAAGCCGCGGCCTGCACTACAGCCGCGATTTCCCGGACGCGCTGCCGGTCAGTTTTCCGACGATCCTGACGCGCAGCGCCAAGAGCAGAAAGTAGCCGTCAGATCAAGGTGCCGAAGCCGGTCCCTGGCGCCATTTCGATGCGCGCCCGGCCCTGGTTCTTCGCCGAATAGAGCCCGCGGTCGGCGCGCGACAGCAGCTGTTCCAGCGTGTGCCCGTTGCGCGGGAAGATGGCGATGCCGGCCGAGAAAGAACCGCGCGGCAAACGCCGTTTGCCCATCTCGGTCTGCTGCGACTGGAAGGCTTCGAGCAGGCGGCTGATCACGACTTCGGCACCGGCGGTGTCGATGTCGGGCATCACGGCCACGAACTCTTCGCCGCCGTGTCGGCAGACCACGTCACTGCGCCGCAGCATCTGCGTCAGCAATGCCGAGAAGCGCTGCAGCACCAGGTCGCCGGCGTGGTGGCCGTAGGTGTCGTTCAGCAGTTTGAAATGGTCCAGGTCCATCAGCACCACGCAGACCGGGCTGCCCTGGCGGCGTGCCAGTTCCAGCAGGCCGGGGGCGATCTCGAACAGGTAGCGGCGGTTGTGCAGGCCGGTCAGCGGGTCACGCAAGGCCTGCTCGCGCAGCTTGGTGTAAAGCATCTCGGTCTCGGCCGCCTGGGCCTGCAACGCGGCGTTCAGCTCGGCCAGGCGGCGGTGGTCGTCTTCGACGGTGCGCCGGCCGTCCATCGCCAGGTCGCGTTCGCGCTGGGCTTCGGCCAGTTCATGCGCCACCTGCAGCGCGATGTAGCGCGCCCGTGCGCTGCGCCCCACCAGGTGTTCGTACAGCGCGTGGGCCTGGCGCATGTAGGCCAGCGCCGCGACGGCGTCGCCCTTCAGCTCGCAGGCATCGGCCAGCACGCGGTGCAGGGCCATCATGTCGTAGGGTTGGTCGATCAGCTGTTCATTGCGGCGCTGGTGCAGCGTGGCTTCGGCCACCCGCTGCGCGCCGTCGGCGTCGCCACGGGCCAGCAGGCAGCGGGCTTTCAGCCAGGCCCATTGCGTGATGCCGTCGCCATCGGCCACGGCCGTCACCGCGCCACCATCCAGGTACTGCAAGGCGGCGTCGATTTCGCCCACGCCCAGGTGCCCTATCGCCAGCGTGCTGGCGTAGCGCTTCAGCGCGCCCGGCAGCAGGTCTTCAGGGTGGGTGACCAGGAATTCGACCATCGCCCGCGACTGCTGGAATTCACCGGCTGCGTGGTAAATGATGACCAGGTTGGTGGCTGCCGTGGCGATGACCTGGCGGGCGCCGACCTCGCGGGCCAGCGCCAGCGCCTGCTCGGTCAGGCGGCGCGCGTCGTCCAGGTTGTAGAGGTCCTGGTGGTAGCCGCCCAGGTTGCTGAGTGCGGTGATCTGCGGGCCGGGCCAGCCGGTGCGCGCGGCGCAATCCACGGCCGCGTAGAAATGGCGCAGGGCTTCGTCGTGCTGGCCTTGCAACTTGGCCGTGATGGCCCGCGAGTTGTGGCCGATGAAGCGGTGCAAGGGCTGCCATTGCAGGCCGGCCCGGCCGTCGATGGCCGATTGCAGTTGCGCGGCGCCGGCGTATTCGCCGGCCCGCCGCAGCACGATGGCCTGCACCTCGTCGCACAGCGCCAGGCCGGTGTCGTCGGCCAGGTCCGCGAAGCCGCGCCGTGCGATCTGCAGGGCTGCGCTGGCCTGCGACGCCTCGCCCACGCGCACTTCGGCCAGCGCCACCTGCAGCCAGCCTTCGTGGGCCTGCGGCCCGCCCTCGGCGGCCACGGTGCGGCCCAGTTCGGCGGCTTGCAGCGGGTCCAGGTAGCACAGCTCCCAGGCCCGCGCGATCAAGGGGTTGGAACTATCCACGCGCCCTCATCGCCGTGCGGGCCTGAACGAAACCGAAGGCGTAATCGACCGCGTCCAGCAGGTGCCGTTCGCTGTCCACGCGTTCGCGGTCGCTGAGGTAGAAAACGAAATCGACTTCGTGGCGGATGTAGCGCGGCGGCAGGCGGTTCAGCGCCACGCAGGCCACGTCGGCCAGCAGTTCGGGGCTGTGCGCGACGCCGGGGTAGCGTTCGGCGTGGTCGCGCACGGCGGCAAACACGGCGCGCTCGTTGTGGTTGCGCACCGAGGTGAAGTCGACGGTGGCCGTGGGTGTCGTGGTCGTCATGGCGGTAGTCCTCAGCTGACCATCCTATGGTCTCAGATTGCCCGCCGCAGCCGGCGGGACTAACGCACATCTGAACGGTTCTTGCAGCGGCCTGGTGGCCCTGAAGGCCGTCACGCTGCGCCGGTGTTCGGCACGAAACCGTTCTGCGGGCGTGCTACCTGCGCCGGGTGGCTGGCGACGAAGTCCAGCATCCGTTCGATGCAGCCCAGCGCCTGGCCGCGCACGGGTTCGGGCACGTGGATTTCGCCACTGCCGTGTTCCAGGCAGGCCAGCACGCCCTGGATGGCGTTCATCGCCATCCACGGGCAGTGCGCGCAGCTCTTGCAGGTGGCGCTGCGCCCGGCGGTCGGCGCTTCGATCAGCGTCTTGCCCGGCGCCAGCTGGCGCATGCGGTGCAGGATGCCGTTGTCGGTGGCCACGATGTAGGTCTGCGCCTTGCCGTTCACCACCGCGTTCAGCAGTTGCGTGGTGCTGCCCACCACGTCGGCCTGGGCCACCACGCTCTGCGGCGATTCCGGGTGAACCAGCACCTGCGCGCCGGGGTGTTCACGCTTCAGCAGGTCCAGCTCCAGGCCCTTGAATTCGTCGTGGACGATGCAGGCGCCGTCCCACAGCAGCATGTCGGCGCCGGTCTGCTCCTGGATGTAGCGGCCCAGGTGGCGGTCGGGCGCCCACAGGATCTTCTTTCCCTGGGCTTTCAGGTGTTCGACGATGCCCAACGCGCAGGAACTGGTGACCATCCAGTCGGCCCGCGCCTTCACCGCCGCACTGGTGTTGGCGTAGACGACGACCTGGCGGTCGGGGTGGGCGTCGCAGAAGGCGGCGAATTGATCGGGCGGGCAGCCCAGGTCGAGGCTGCAGGTGGCGTCCAGGTCGGGCATCAGCACGCGCTTGTCGGGCGACAGGATCTTGGCCGTCTCACCCATGAACCGAACACCGGCCACGACCAGCGTTTTTGCCGGGTGGTTGCGGCCGAAGCGGGCCATTTCCAGCGAATCGGCGACCATGCCGCCGGTGGCCAGCGCCAGGTCCTGCAGGTCGCCATCGACGTAGTAGTGCGCCACCAGCACGGCGTCTTGCGCCTTCAGCAGGGCGGCGGCTTTTTCGATGGCCAGGCGGCGCTCGGCCGGGGGCAGGGCGGTGGGCACTTTCGCCCAGGCCTGCACGGTGCAGGTGGCGCCGCTGGCGTCGGGGCGGGCGTAGTCGAAGGCGATGGAGGTCATGGCGAGGCGTGCCGGGCGAAAAGACAACAGGCATCGTATCCCGCGATGAATGCCCAGGTCGGTGCCGGCGCAGCGGCCAGCGTTTAGTCTCCGGGGGATGAGCAGCGCACCTCCCCTGTCGGCTTCCGCCGCGCCTTTGCCATCGGCCCGCAGCGACGCCACCGTCATTGCGCTGATCGGCCTGGCCCACGGCACCTCGCATTTCTTCCACATGCTGCTGCCGCCGCTGTTCCCCACCTTCATCCGCGAGTTCGGCCTGAACTACTCGCAACTGGGTCTGCTGGTGACGGTGTTCTTCGTCATCTCGGGCATCGGCCAGGCGCTGGCCGGTTTTCTGGTTGACCGCATCGGCGCGCGGCCGGTGCTGTTCGCGGCGCTGGGCTGCTTCGTCGTGGCCGCGCTGGCCGCAGCCGGCGCCCAGGGCTACGGCGGCCTGATGTTGGCGGCCGGGCTGGCCGGGCTGGGCAATGCGCCTTTCCACCCGGCCGACTTCACCATCCTGAACAAGCGCGTGTCGCCGCCCCGGCTGGGCCATGCTTTCTCGGTGCACGGCATCACCGGCAACCTGGGCTGGGCGGTGGCGCCGCTGTTCATGATCGGCATCACCCAGGCCACCGGCAGCTGGCGCACCGCCGCCGCCTGCGCCGCGCTGCTGCCGCTGGTGTCGCTGGCCTTGCTGGTCTGGCAGCGCCAGGCCGTGGACGACCGCCAGGGCGCGTGGGCGCACGACAAGCCCGGGGCCGCCGGATCGAAAGCAGGCGCCGCCGCCGAGCACCCGATGGCCTTCCTGCGCCTGCCCTCGGTGTGGTTGTGCTTCTCGTTTTTCTTCTGGGTGACGGCCGCGCTGGCCGCCATCCAAAGCTACGCCGGGCCGGCGCTGGCGCGCCTGTACAACCTGCCGCTGTCGGCCACCGCTTTCGTCGTCACGGGCTACATGCTGTGCGCGGCGGCCGGCACCGTGGCGGGTGGGTTTCTGGTGACGCGCGCACCCCGGTTGGAAAAGACCATCGCCATCGCCATGTGCACGTCGGCCGCGATGCTGCTGCTGGCCGGCTCGGGCGTGTTGCCCGCCGTGGTGGCTGGCGTGGTGGTGGCCTTGGCCGGCGCCGGCACCGGGCTGGCCGCGCCGTCGCGCGACATGCTGATCAAGCGCGCCGCGCCCCCCGGCGCCACCGGTCGCGTCTACGGCACCGTGTATTCGGGGCTGGACGTGGGCTTTGCGCTGGCCTCGCCGGTCTTTGGCGCGCTGCTGGATCGGGGCCTGACGCAGGGCGTCTTCATCGGCGCGGCCCTGGCGCTGGGCTGCGGCGTGCTGTCGGCCGGTTTCGTGGGCCTGCGGGTGCGGGCGCTGCAGCCGTCTACAGTCTGAAGATGAACACGCCCAACCCTGCCGCAGCCGCGCCGCGCATCGCCGGCCACGCCCTCGTCGAAGCCCTGATCGCCCAAGGCGTGCACACCTGCTTCGGCGTGCCCGGCGAAAGCTATCTGGCGGTGCTGGACGGCTTCCACGAACACCGCGAAAAGATCCGCTTCATCGCCTGCCGGCAGGAAGGCGGCGCGGCCTTCATGGCCGAAGCCCAGGGCAAGCTCAACGGCCGGCCGGGCATCTGCTTCGTCACGCGCGGCCCGGGCGCCACCAACGCCAGCATCGGCGTGCACACGGCCTTCCAGGACAGCACGCCGATGGTCCTTTTCGTCGGCCAGGTGGCCAGCGTGCAGCGCGACCGCGAAGCGTTTCAAGAGATTGACTACCGCCAGATGTTCAGCCCCGGCACGCTGGGCCTGGCCAAGTGGGTGGCCGAGGTGCAAAGCGCCGACCGCCTGCCCGAGTACATCGCCCGCGCCTTCCACACCGCCATGCAGGGCCGCCCCGGCCCGGTGGTGCTGTCGCTGCCCGAAGACATGCTGACGACGTTGACCAGCGCGCCCGTGCTGCCGCGCGTGGAACCGGTGCGCGCCTGGCCGGCGCCCGGCGGCCTGCGCGATTTGCGCGCGATGTTGATGGCCGCCGAGCGGCCGCTGGTCATCGCGGGCGGTTCAGGCTGGGACGCCGAAGCCGCCAACGCGCTGCAGCGCTTCGCCGAGAACTGGCAGTTGCCCGTGGCCTGCGCCTGGCGCTTCCAGGACACTTTCGATAACCGCCACCCGCTGTACGCCGGCGACATCGGCATCGGCACGAATCCGAAGCTGGTGGCCCGGCTGCGCGACGCCGACCTGGTCATCGCGCTGGGCGTGCGCCTGGGCGAGATGACGACCCAGGGCTACACCTACCTGCAAGCGCCGCAGCCGGCGCAGAAGCTGGTGCACATCCACGCGGGCGCTGAAGAACTGGGGCGCGTCTATGCCGCTGACCTGATGCTGCAGGCCTCGATGGCCTGTGCTTCGAAGGCGCTGGAAGCGCTGGCCGCGCCGACCACCGTGCCCTGGGCGGCCTACGCCGCCACGGCGCGCGCCGACTACGAGGCCAACCTCGTCGGCCATGCGGTGGAACCGCTGGACATGGCGGTGGTGATGAAGACCGTGCAGCGCCTGCTGCCCGAGAACACCGTCTACACCAACGGTGCCGGCAACTTCAGCGGCTGGCTGCACCGCTACGTTCGCCTGCCGGGCCTGCAGCACCACGGCCGCACGCAGCTGGCACCGACGTCCGGCGCGATGGGCTACGGCCTGCCGGCGGCCGTTGCAGCGGCCTTGCTGCACCCCGAGCGCTTCAGCCTGAACGTGGCCGGCGACGGCGACTTCCTGATGACCGGCCAGGAACTGGCCACGGCCACCGGCTACGGCGCCAAGCGGCTGATCAGCATCGTGGTCGACAACGGCACCTACGGCACCATCCGCATGCACCAGGAACGCGAATACCCGGGCCGGGTCAGCGGCAGCGACCTGTTCAACCCCGACTTCGCGGCGCTGGCGCGGGCCTACGGCTGGCAGGCCGAAACCATCGTCCACACGGCCGACTTCGAACCGGCGCTGCGGCGCGCCATCGCCGCTGGCGTGCCGACGCTGCTGCACCTGAAGCTGTCGGCCGATGTCAGCACCAGCCGCAGCACGCTGACGGCGATACGGCAGTCCGCGCAGGCGGCCCAGGCCCAAGCATCCAGCGGCGCTTGATGCGGGTGCTGATGGCTTGAGCGGCGCAGCGCCTGACGTCCGTGTGGGCCCGCCGCAGCGCCTCAGCGGTGCCCGCGCAGCATCAGCACCACGCTGGCGGTGACCAGGCCGGCGGCCAGCCATTCGCCCGCGTGCAGCGTCTCGTCGCCCAGCGTGACACCCAGCACCAGGCCGATCAGCGGGTTGACGTAGGCGTAGCTGGACGACACTGCCGCCGGCGTGCGCTGCAGCAGCACCATGAAGGCCGAGAAGGCCACCAGCGAGCCGGCCACGACGAGGTAGACCCAGCTGGCCAGCGCCAGCGGCTGTATCGGCCAGCCTGGGCGTTCGCCGGCCAGTACCGACATCCCCATCAGCACCACCCCGCCGGCCAGCATCTGGCTGGCGAAGCCCATCGCATTCGGCGCCAGGTCCAGCTTGCGGCCGCCGAGCGCGCGCGGCAGGCCGTGCACGCTCCACACTCCGCCCAGCTTCCAGGCCAACGAGGCCAGCAGCACCGCCGCCAGGCCCATGGGCGAAGCCGAAAAGCCCTGGCCGGCTGCCAGCCCCAGAACGCCCAGCAAGCCCAGCGCGATGCCGGCGGCCGCCGAGCGCGTCGGCTTCACGCCGTACGGCCATTCCAGCGCCGCCTGCAGCGCCGGCCCGATGGCGATGAAAGCCACCACCAGGCCCGAACTGACGCTGACCTCGGCAAGCGCCGTGAAGCCGTAGCCGATGCCCAGCATCAGCGTGCCCAGCACGGTGGCGTTGACCCATTCCGCCCGGCTCGGCCGCGGCGCGCCGCGCAGCCGCATCCAGCCCGCCAACAACGCGCCAGCCACCAGGAAGCGGGTGCCCATTTGGTAGAAAGGCGGGAAGCTGACCAGGGCCCATTTGATGGCCAGGTAGGTCGAGCCCCAGATCAGCCAGGTGGCGGCCAGGCAGGCGACGATCAACGGGGGCATGCGCGGCCGGGCGGGCGAGGGCAAATTGAGCAGGCGGTCCATGCGGCCGATTGTTGCGGACGGCCTTGCTGCTGCGGCTGTGCAAGCCCCCACGGCGCGTTCCGTGGCAAATTCAGTGCTGTCGTCATCGCAAAGGATCCGAACATGAACGCCAGCGCCGCGCTGAAAACCGACTGGGAAGTGATGCCCGAGGGGTCATCGCCTGCGGGTGACGACCTGCAGGCCATCGCCAAGCGCTGCCGCCAGCGGGTGGGGCGGCGCGCGCTGTTCGCAGCCGGCGTGGCCATGGTGCCGGTCCCCGGGCTGGACTGGCTCACCGACGTCGGTCTGCTGATGAAGCTGCTGCCGGAAATCAGCGCGGCTTTCGGCCTGTCGCCGGCGCAGGTCGAGCGCCTGGCGCCCGACCGCCGCGTCGTCGTCTACAAGGCCATCAGCGCGGGTGGTGGCCTGCTGGTGGGCAAGGTGGTCACGCGCGAACTGGTGCTGCGCATGGTCAGCCTGGTCGGCGTGCGGCTGAGCACCCAGCAAGCGGCCAAGTTCGTGCCCATCGCCGGGCAGGCGGTGTCGGCCGCGTTGACGTACTCGGCCCTGCGCTTCGTTTGCGAGCAGCACATCCGCCAGTGCCTGGCTGTGGCCCGCCAACTGCAATTGCCGGCGCCCGCACGGACCTGAAGGCGGGTGCCGCTATACTCCGGCGCTTAGTCGGGGCGTAGCGCAGCCTGGTAGCGCATCTGGTTTGGGACCAGAGGGTCGCGAGTTCGAATCCCGCCGCCCCGACCATCACGTTTGCAGGCCCCTGTTTCAGTCGAAGCAGGGGCCTTTTGCATGTCAGAAACGAACAGGGCGGCGGTCTTTGCAGACCGCCGCCCTGGGTGTGCAGCCCGCACATCGCGGGCGGCAGGTTTCAGGCGATTACTTCTTGGCGGGCGCTGCCGGCATCTGTGCCGGGACTTCGCCAACCGGCATCTCGCCCTTTTTCTTGGCGGCCGCCACTTCGGCCTTCACTTCGGCGCGGGTCGTGGTGGACTTGGCTGGGGCCTCTTTCGGCGCAATGCCGTCACCACCCTTGGGCAGGTCGCCCTTCTTGACGGCGGCGGCGGTCTCGGCCTTCACTTCGGCGCGGGTCTTGGTGGACTTGGCAGCAGCCTTGTCCTGGCCTTCGCCCTGGGTGGCCTTGGGCAGGTCGCCCTTCTTGACAGCGGTGGCGGCTTCGGCTTTCACTTCGGCGCGGGCCTTTTGTTCCGGTGCCGCGGTCTGGGCGATGGCGCCTTGGGCGAGCAGGGCCGTGGCAGCAATCGCGTATCCGAGGGTCTTGAAATTCATGCTATCTCCTGGCAGTTTGGTTGGCGGTTGAGAAAGTAACGCCCATGAGTTTAGCGCGGCAGTCTGCGAAGTCCAATGCGCTGCCCGGCGTGGTGGGCGCGGCCCGTTTCAGCGGGCCGGGCGGCGTTTCAGTTCGCGCAGCGCTTCCAGCGTGTTGCTGACGTGCCGACTGGGGTCGAGGCTCAAATAGCTGTAGACCACCTTGCCCGACGGCGCAATCACATAGGAAACGCGATTCGCATAGTCTGGCCGGTGCTGCATCACGGCGTCGAAAGACTTGGCAATGGACAGCGATTCGTCAGACGCCACCGCGAATTTGCCATTGCAAGCCTGAACCGAAAAGCGCGACAGGATATCGATGGCGTCGCGCGAGACGCCGACCACCGTGGCGCCCATGGCTTCGAACTGAGGGATCGCTTCAGCGAAGCTGTGGGCTTCCATCGAACAGCCTTCCGAGAAGGCCAACGGAAAGAAGTACAGCACGACCGGCCCGTTGGCCAGCGCAGCGGTCAGCGAAAACTGGAAGGGCTTGCCGGCGCGGGCGGCCGTGGTGGTGAAGTCCGGTGCCTTTTCACCGATATCCAGGGCGGCCTGCGCCGACGGCGTCAGCAGAACCCAAAGGCTGCACAGGGCAGCGCGTCGCAATGTCTTCATCCGAGGTCCGTCAGCAGCCGTGGTGGCTGCATGGTGCCACGGCGGCCAGCCCATAGGCCATCATCAGGCACTTCGGCAACCAACCCAACCAACCCGACGATGCTTGTCTCTTTTGCCGCGCACCTGCGGTTGGCCGCGTGGTTGTGCCTGATCGGCCTGCTGGCGGGGTTGAGCGCCTGCGGCACGCTGCCCAGCGTCAACCGCGCAGCCATCGCCAGCGAGGCCATTGAACTGTCGCTCAGCACCCCACTGGGCCAGATGGCCAACAGTTACCGGCCGGCACCCGACCAGTCGGGTTTTCGCCTGATGCCGCTGGGCAGCTATTCGCTCGACACCCGGGTGCAACTCGCGCGGCGAGCCGAGATGTCGCTTGACGTGCAGTACTACCACGTGGAAAACGACGAGAGCGGGCGGTGGCTGTTGCGGGCTCTGCGCGACGCTGCTGCGCGCGGGGTGCGGGTGCGGCTGCTGATCGACGATTACTACACCAGCGGCCAAGACCCGTTGTTCCTGGCGCTGGCGGCGCACCCCAATATCGAAGTGCGCCTCTTCAACCCTTTCTGCTGCCTGCGTGACCAGAGCCAACTGACGCGCTTCTTTGGGTCCATAGGCGACATCGGGCGGGTCAACCACCGCATGCACAACAAGTTGTTCGTGGCCGATGGGGCGATGGCCGTCATCGGCGGACGCAATGTCGCCAACGAGTACTTTCTGCGCAATGCCAAGGGGCAGAATTTCATCGATGTCGATGCTTTTGCCGTGGGTTGGGTGGTCAGGCCGCTGCAGGGTTTGTTCGACCGTTACTGGAACGCCGACGCCGTGTACCCGCTGCAGGCCATCGCCCGCACGAGCCTGTCGCCCGCCGAACTGCGTCGGCAATTTGAGGACTGGACCGGTCCGGCGCAGACGCCGCCCCCGGCCGCCTTGCCCCGCAATGACATCCTGGGTTACGGGCCTTTGTCCGAAGATCTGGACAGCGGTCGGCTGGGCCTGGTGTGGGCCGAGGCCTATGTGTTTGCCGACCATCCCGACAAGCCTTTCGATGGCGAGGCCGGCGGCGAAATTGCCGAGACGAGCGTCACCTACAACGTCTTCGAAGCCTTGCGCAAGGCGCAGCAGGAGGTGATTGTTTCGTCGCCCTACCTGGTGCCGGGCAAGACGGGCATGGCGCTGATCAGCGAGCTGCGCGGCCGTGGCGTGCGCCCGACAGCCATGACGAATTCATTGGCCGCAACCGACGAGCCGCTGGTGCACATCGGCTACAGCGCCTACCGCAACCGCATGCTGGCACTGGGGGTCGATCTCTACGAAATCAGCGGTGAGCGCGTCAAACGCAACCGCCGCGAGAACCTCTTCGGCGCCTCATTGGGCCGCCTGCATGCCAAGTTGGCGGTGGTGGACCGGCGCTGGCTGTTTGTCGGCTCGATGAACCTGGACCCTCGGTCGGCCACGCTGAACACCGAACTGGGCGCCGTGATCGACAGCCCGGCGCTGGCCCGCGAGATGATCCGCATCATCGATATCGACCGCCTGCAAAGTGCCTACCGATTGCGTCTGTCGGCCGACGGCCTGCGTAGCGAGTGGCTGGGCTACGAAGACGAAAAAGAGACGGTGCTCACGGAAGAGCCCGATTCCAGCTGGTGGCAGCGCGTCAAGGCGATGTTGCTGAGTCCCTTCGTGCCGGAGTCCTTGCTTTAGCGGGGTAGCCCGCTACCGGCGGCGGGCCGCAACACGCGGTCAATGCGTGACAGCGGCCTGACGCATCCGGTGCAGCCGCGCCCGCAGCCAGGCGCCCGTGGGCACGGGGGCGAGTTCGCCGCAACGGATGGCATAGGCCTCGCCCGTCATGCTGCTGCGCGTGGCGGCCTTGTCGATGAAGTCTTCCGTTGAGGTGAGCAGACTGCGCGTGGCCAGGTACTCGTACTTCATGTTCAGGTGACGCTGGGCCTCGGCAGCGGTGTGCACGCTGCTGCCGCGCAGAACGGCACAGCCCGAATCGCCCACAGCCCGCAGCAGCACGTTGATTTCGCCCTGAGCGGCGGCGCTCAGCTGGGCCTGGCACAGGCCAGGCGAACAGGCCAGCAAGCCCAGCAGGGCGTACACCGGACTGGCGCCACGCCATGACATGTCAACGTGCCGCCGTGTTGGCCATGCGCCGGGCCGCTGTGGCGTCGTGTGCCTCCAGCGCGGCCTTGTCGACGGGCGCCCGACGGGTCGGCGTGGCGCTGTCGTCGAGTTCCGAGCTCAGCTTGTTGGCCAGCCCCATCGCGGTGGCCACCAGCCAGGAGCCGGTTTCGCGGTCTTCGCTGGTGTCCTGGTCCAGAAAGTGGTCGGCCGCGCGGGCTGCCGCGCACAACTGATGGGCACGCACACGCAGGGTGGCCACGCGCTGCTGCAAGCCCACCTCGGTCGCGCGTTCCTTCAGTGAACGGGCCAGGCTGTCGATGTCCGAAGCCACGTCTTGGGCCAGTTCGACGGCCGACGAGATCAGCCACGATCCGGTGTTGTTCGCGTCGCCGCTGGACTGGGTGTTGAAGTGGTCGGCGGCGCGAAAGGCCGCGCGAATCTGGTGGGCCTGTCCGCCCAGTGCGCGCAGGGTGTGATGCGGGTCATCGGACGGGGCGGCGGTGTTGGCCGGGCGGGTGGCAGGGCGGCTGTCTTGCATCTCGGTCCTCGTCTTCATGGGCGTTCGCGTCAAGGCGGATTCTGCCCAGGATCGGCCGCCCCAGGGGGCGCAGCCGCCCCCGTGCCTGAGGGCCAGCCGCCGCGCAGCGCTGCGCCCAGGTCGAACAGGGGCGCAGCCGGGCTGGCTGGGGACGGGGGATCCGTCGCTGGCGGCGGTGCCGGGTTCACCGCATCGAAATGCAGCAGCAGTTCAGGCGGCACGAACCGCGAGCGCAAGGCGTAGAGGTGGCGGTCGCCCCAGGCGCGCTGCTGGGTGACGTGGAAGCGCTGCGGCACCCACAGGCTGAGCTCGTCCTTGGCGCGCGTCATGGCCACGTAAAGCAGGCGGCGTTCTTCTTCGATCTCGGCGGCGCTGCCGGTGGCGATGTCGGCCGGCATGCAGCCGTCCACCACGTTCAGCACATGCACCGCATTCCATTCCTGGCCCTTGGCCGAGTGGATGGTGGACAGGATCAGGTAGTCCTCGTCGCGGTGCGGCGGACCGGACTCGTCGCTGCTGGACTGCGGTGGGTCCAGCGTCAGTTCGGTGATGAAACGCTCGCGGCTGGCGTGGCCGGCGGCAATGCGCGCCAGCTGGTCCAGATCGGCCAGGCGCACGCGGGCGTCGTCGTGCAGGCGTTCGGCCTGCGGGCGGTACCAGGCGATGACGCGCTGCAGGTCATCGGGCCAGCGGGCATCGGCGCTGCGCAGGTGGGCCATCAGGCGGACCAGTTCGGCCCAGGTTGATGCGGCGGCCGGCGCAGGCTTGAAGGTGGGGAGTGGGCCGCTGTGGTCCAGCAGCCGCTTGACACTGGCCGGGCCCATGCCGGGAACCAGCCTTGCCGTGCGCAGTGCCGCCAGCCGCGAGCTGGGGTTGTCGGCCCAGCGCAGCACGGCCAGCACGTCTTTCACATGCGCCGCCTCCATGAATTTCAGGCCACCGAACTTCACGAAGGGAATGCCGCGCCGCAGCAGTTCCAGCTCCAGCGCCATGCTGTGGTGGGCGGTGCGGAAGAGCACCGCCTGGCGCGTCAGGGCCAAGCCGGTTTCGCGCTGGGCCAGCACGGCGTCGGCCACGCCGCGCGCCTGCGCGGCTTCGTCTTCGACGGTGACCAGGCGCGGCTTGCAGCCCGCTGCGCGTTCGGTCCACAGCTGCTTGCTGTAGCGCTCGGCGGCTTGTTCGATGACCGCGTTGGACGCAGCCAGCACCTGCGGTGTGGAACGGTAGTTGCGCTCCAGCGCCAGCACGCGGGCTGGCGGGTGGAAGCGCTGTGGGAAGTCGAGGATGTGGCGCACATTCGCGCCGCGAAACGCGTAGATCGACTGCGCGTCGTCACCCACGGCGGTCAGCGTGCAGCCGTGGGCGGCCAGTGCGTGCAACACATCGGCCTGCAGCTGGTTGATGTCCTGCACCTCATCGACCAGCACGTGGTCGAAACGCGCGGCGATGCGCTGCGCCATGGCCGGTGTCTGCATCAAATGCCACCACGCGACGAGCAGGTCGTCGAAGTCCAGCGACTGCTGCTGCAGCTTGGCCGCCGCAAAGGCGGCGTACAGGCGTTGCAGGTCGGCTTCGTGTTCGGCACACCAGGGGTACTGGCCGCGCAACACCTCGGCCAGCGGGGCGCGCGTGTTCAGCGTGCGCGACAGGATGGACAGCGCGGTCGGCGGCATCGGGAAACGTTTTTCGGTCGCCGCCAGGCCCAGACTTTGGCGGGCGATGGCCAGCAGGTCTTGCGCGTCGGCGCGGTCCAGCACCGTGTAGCCGGGCGCCAGGCCGATGCGCGGTGCTTCGTCGCGCAACAGCCGCGCGGCCACGCTGTGGAAGGTGCCGCACCAGGGCAGCACGGGCGGCGTACGGCCGGCGTTCAGGCCCAGCGACTGGTGCAGCAAGCGCCCGGCGCGGCGGCCCATTTCGGCGGCCGCGCGGCGCGAGAAGGTCAGCAGCAGCACGCGCTGCGGGTCGGCGCCCTGGTGGACCAGCCAGGCCAGCCGCGTCGCCAGCGTCAAGGTCTTGCCACTGCCAGCGCCCGCGACGATCAGCAGCGGGCCGTCCTGCGGCGGGTGCACGGCGGCCAGGCGCTGTTCGGGATTCAGTTCGGCAAGGGCCAGCACGGGCTTGGGGCTCAGCAGGTGAAAGATCGAACTGTATGCGCATCCAGCCTCGCTGCGAGGGTGGCCTGCCCGGCAGGACTCGAACCTGCGACCCCCAGCTTAGAAGGCTGGTGCTCTATCCAGTTGAGCTACGGGCAGTCACTGGTAGCGATTCTCGGTGCAATTGCCGGGTCGCCGCAGTCCGGGTGGTGCGGCCACGGTGGCCACGCAGGCAGCCCGCCGAATACACTTCGCTTTTCGTGCCCATCTTCCCGGGCGCCGCCGGTTCGGCGGCCACGGCCCGGGGACTCCACATCATGCTCGAAGGCTTCAAGCGGCTGTTTTCCGGTGGCGCATCGGCACCCGCGCCCGAATGGGAGGGCATCGCGCCCTGGGCCGAGTCGCGCCAGTACGCGTTTCGCGCCGTCCACAACGAAGGTTTTGTCATCGATGGCCGCGTCGGTGTCACGCCCTGGCGCATGGAGTGGGGCCCGTCGCAGCGGCCCTACATCGCTGGCACCGAATTGCGCCTGCGGGCCGAAATGGGCCTGCCGTCTGAACTGCAGATCGTGCTGATGAACCGCGTGCTGCAAGACGCGATGGAGAAGTCGGTCTTCGAACAGTTTGTCGAAGGCGTGCAGACGCGCATAGACAACCAGACGCCGCCTGAAATGCGCTGGCTGGTGATGTACCCCAAGTTGTCGGGCAGCGAGATGCCGCTGCTGCGCGAACGTTTCGTCGCCATCTCCAGCGTCAAGGGCTGGCTGCAGCACTGGCTGGAAGGCGGCCTGACGGCTTCGCTGGCCGGCATCACCGCCCCGCCCGACGTGCCAGTGGTGCTGATGATCGGCCGCGGCCGCCTGATGCTGCGCACGGCCGTGCCCGATGCGCAGATCGGCGTCGTACAAGGCTGGCTGCGTGTTTTCGAATCGGCCATCCGCGAGGCGCGGCGCGTCGTCGAGGAAGGCTCGGTCACCGACACCCAGGTGACGGCGCCCAGCCTGTGGCCGCCCAGCGCGTTGCCGGGCGACGAACGCAAGACCTAAGCCCGGGCCGGCATCAGCTTGCCGAGTTCCAGTTTCGCGATGGCATTGCGGTGCACCTCGTCCGGGCCGTCGGCAAAACGCAGGGTGCGGCTCAGCGTGTAGAAATAAGCCAGCGGCGTGTCCTGGCACATGCCGGCGCCGCCGTAGACCTGCATGGCCCAGTCGATGATCTGGCAAGCCATTTGCGGCGCCACCACCTTGATCATCGCGATCTCGGCCTTGGCGCTCTTGTTGCCGGCGGCGTCCATCTTCCAGGCGGCGTGCAGCGTCAGCAAACGGGCCTGGTCGATCATGCAGCGGGCCTCGGCGATGCGTTCCTGGGTAACGGTCTGCTGCGCGATGGTCTTGCCGAAAGCGGTGCGGCTGACGGCGCGTTCGCACATCAGCTTCAGCGCGCGTTCGGCGATGCCGATCAAACGCATGCAGTGGTGGATGCGCCCCGGCCCGAGGCGGCCTTGTGCGATCTCGAAACCGCGTCCCTCGCCCAGCAGCATGTTGCTGGCCGGCACGCGCACGTTCTTGAAGTCGACCTCCATGTGGCCGTGCGGCGCGTCGTCGTAGCCGAAGACCGACAGCGGGCGCATCACGGTGATGCCGGGCGTGTCGCGCGGCACCAGGATCATCGACTGCTGCGAATGGCGCGGCGCCGACTTGTCCGTCTTGCCCATGAAGATGAAGATGGCGCAGCGCGGGTCGCCGGCACCGCTGGTCCACCACTTGCGGCCGTTGATGACGTAGTTGTCGCCCGAACTTGTGGTTTCGCGGCGGATGTCAGCTTCGATGTTGGTCGCGTCTGACGAAGCCACGGCCGGTTCCGTCATCGCGAAGGCGCTGCGGATCTCACCCGCCAGCAGCGGCTTCAACCAGCGTTCCTTGTGCTCGGCGGTGCCGTAGCGCGCGATGGTTTCCATGTTGCCGGTGTCGGGCGCCGAGCAGTTGAAAACCTCGCTGGACCAGGGCACCGCGCCCATGATTTCGGCCAGCGGCGCGTAGTCCTGGTTGCTCAGGCCGAAGGTGAATTCGGCGTCGCCGCCCGCGTGCGCACCCTCGGCGGTCGGCGGCAGGAAGAGGTTCCACAACCCGGCGGCGCGCGCCTTGGGTTTGAGGTCTTCGATGACCTGCAGCGGCGTCCAGCGCTTGCCAGCGGCGGTGTTGGCTTCGATCTCGGCGAAGTAGGCCGCTTCGGCCGGGTAGACGTGCTCGGCCATGAAGGCGATGAGGCGCGCCTGCAGGTCCTGGGTGCGGGGTGAATAGCTGAAGTCCATGGGGTGTCTCCTGGCGGTTTGTGGTGGGATGCCGGCTCAGGCCGGCGCGTGTTTTTGTGCGAAGGCCCAGCCCATTTCGGCCAGCGTGCGCGCCGCCGCGCCGCTGTTGCGGGCCTGCGCGCTGGACGCCGTGCCATCGACCACGCGCTTGGCGATGCCCTGCATGATCGAAGCCAGCCTGAACAGGTTGTAGGCGAGGTAGAAATTCCAGTCGGCGGCCAGTGCGGCGCCGTCCTGGCGGCCGGTGCG
>JANPHI010000037.1:0-3307 GCA_031424355.1 Betaproteobacteria bacterium | reverse complement strand
CTGGCCAGCGAATACGCGCTGCCGCTGCTGCTGGAAGCCACGCTGATCCTGGTCTTCGGCCTGCTGGGTTCGCAGCTGGCGCGCTACGAAGGCCTGCTGGTGCCTTTCACGGTGCTGCTGCTGTGTTTCATCATGGGCCTGCAGAACGCGGTGATGACCAAGCTGTCGCACGGCGTGATCCGCACCACCCACCTGACCGGCACGGTGACCGACCTGGGCATCGAGATCGGCAAGCTGATCTACTGGAACCGCGACCCCGACCCGGACACCCACGCCTTGGTCCGCGCCGACCGCGAACGCATGGCCGTGCTGGCCGTTCTGGTGCTGTGCTTTCTGACGGGTGGCATCGTCGGCGCCTTCGGCTTCAAGCTGCTGGGCTATGTCTCGACGGTGCCGCTGGCGGTGTTGCTGGCCACGCTGGCCGTGGTGCCCATGGTGGACGACCTGCGGCGCATCGCGGCCGCACCGTCGGCCGACTGAAGGCGCGGCGGCGCGAGCGGCTGCAAGCCGGCACTCAGCCGCCCGCTCGCTTGGCCTTGTGGCCTTCGGCCAGCAGCAGGGCCAGGACGTGTTCGGCGTGGTCGCCCTGCACCTCCAGCACGCCGTCCTTGGCCGTGCCACCGGCACCGCAGGCGTTGCGCAGGCGTTTGCCCAGGGCGGCCAACGCTTCGGCTGGCAGCGGCAGGCCGCGCACCACGGTCACCGTCTTGCCGCCCCGGCCTTGCTTCTCGCGGGTGACGCGGGCAATGCCGTCGCCCTGGGCAACGGCCGCTTGGGCGGCCAGCGCCTTGCAGCGGCAGTCGGCCTGGGCCTGGCGGCAGGTGGGGCACATGCGGCCGCTGGTTGTGGAATAGACCAGGCCGCCTGACGTGCCTGACGGGCCTGGTGGGGACGGTTTGCGCATGGCCCGCATTGTCCCTGCAGCGGCCACCCCACAGCCTGGTTGCGCGGGCGGCGTGGCGGGCTTTTGGTAGCCTCATCCCGTTTGTCCGACGCGCTGCCGGACCGCCAACTTCTCAGGTGCCCCGTGGACGTGTTGCCCTTCTTCTGGAAATGGGATGCCGATCTGCCGAACCACGTGCTGGCGGCGGTAGAGGCCGAGATGGACGCGACGGCGCTGGAATCGGCGCAGGTCTTCGCGGCGCCCGAGTACACGGTGCGCGAGGCCGCAGTGGCCTTGCGACCGGGCTGGCACTGGCTGGCCGGCGTGCTGGGCAACTACGCGGTCTGGGCCAACGAACAGGCACGCTGGGGCTACACCCTGGGCAAGCCCGATGCCGTGCAGTTCACCCGCTACGCCCCCGGCGGCCACTACCACTGGCACACCGACACGCTGTTGATGAGCGCCGCCCCGGTGACGCGCAAGATCTCGGTGGTCTGCGTGCTCAGCAGCCCCGAGGACTACGACGGCGGCGACCTGGAACTGGAAGGCGTGTCGCCCCCGTTCCGGCTGGCGCGCGGCAGCGTCATCGCCTTCCCGTCGGTCTTGCGTCACCGGGTGACACCGGTGACGCGCGGCGTGCGCCGCACGCTGGTCAGCTGGGTGCTGGGGCCGAACTTGCGGTGAAGCGCGGCGCTCGACAGGCCACCGCCTTGTCCCGCACCCGTTTCCCCCGCACCCGCTTCACCAGTACAGGCGCCACATGCCCTGGGCGTACAGCCCGTGGCCTTGCAGCGTGATGCGCTCGTCCTGCGGCTGCAGGTCGGTGCCGGGCGCGATCTGGTGCAGCAGATGGCCGGAATGCAGCGCCATGTGTCCGCGCTGGTAGGCATGAAAGATCCGCGGGCAGCTTTGCGCCAGTTCTTGCGGCGTCTCGCTGGCACGCTGGCGGCGCTCGGCCAGCGAGATGTCCCAGGTGTTCAGGCCGCCGCCGTGCTGCGGCAGCGCAATGGGCAGCGTGAACGAGATGGGGTGGTCCAGATCGGCGTCCGTCGCGCTCCAGTCGTGGAAGCGGTATTGCAGGTCGAAATGAATCGGGGCGATCGGCTGCTCGAAGGCCTTGTCGAAGAGGTAGATGTGAAAGCCCGGCAGGGCCAGCCGCTCGACATAGCAGGCCGGCTCCCCCAACGCTTGCGCCAAAGCCGCCGCCACGCGCTCGTACAGCCACGCGAAGTGCAGGCGCAGCAGCCGGTTGCCGTCGCGCGCCCGCTGGGCATAGGGCGGTTCGTCGCCCACCACGTCCAGGTAGCTGGCCGCACCCAGGGCGTAGACGGGCAGGACCGGATGGCGGTGCGTCCAGTGGGGTCGCAGCGCCTTCACGGCCTGGTGCACGCTGTCGCACTCGGCGTTGGACAACAGCGCGATGTTGTGGAGGACGGGACTGCGCATCGCGGGCTCCGAACCGGTTGATCAAGGACCTGACAAGGGCAGCAACAAGCCCTGCAGGTCTTCGGCGCTGAACTTGGGCGCGCCGCCCGTGTCGGTGCCCAGCACGCTCTCGCTGAGCGCGGCCTTGCGGGCCTGCAGCGCCAGCATGCGCTCTTCGATGCTGCCCTGCACCAGCAGCTTGTAGATGAAGACCGGCTTGTCCTGCCCGATGCGGTGGGCGCGCGCGTTGGCCTGCTCTTCGACGGCCGGATTCCACCACGGGTCGAGGTGGATGACCGTGTCGGCGGCGGTCAGGTTCAGGCCCACGCCGCCGGCTTTCAGGCTCACGAGCAACACCGGTTCCTCGCGCGCCTGGAAGCGCTGCACGACGGCGCCGCGCGCGGCCGGTGGCGTGTCGCCCGTCAACACCAGGTGCGGCAGGTGGATGGCTTGCAGTTCCAGCTTCACCAGGGCCAGCATCTCGGTGAACTGCGAATACACCAGCACGCGCCGGCCTTCGTCCACCAGCGCCGGCAGCAGGTCCAGCAGCGCGGTCATCTTGGCGCGTTCCATCGATGCGGGGATCTGCGTGTTCTTCACCAGTTGCGGGTCGCAGCACACCTGGCGCAGCTTCAGCAGCGCGTCCAGCACGGCGATCTGCGCACCGGCGAAACCGGTCTTGGCCAGCACCTTGCGCACGCTCTGGTCGGCCGCCAGGCGCACGCTTTCGTACAGCGCCCGCTGCTGGCCCTGCAGCACCACGCGGCGGATGACCTCGGTGCGCGGCGGCAGTTCGGTGGCCACGTCGTCCTTGCGGCGGCGCAGGATGAAAGGCCGCACGCGCTGCGCCAGCAGCTGCGCGCGCAGCGTTTCGCCATTCTCTTCGATGGGCTTGCGCCACTGCCGCGTGAACGTGCGCGCGTCGCCCAGGACGCCGGGCATCAGCTGGTCGAAATGGGCCCACAGCGCGCCCTGGTGGTTTTCCAGCGGCGTGCCGGT
>JANPHI010000036.1:0-10962 GCA_031424355.1 Betaproteobacteria bacterium | reverse complement strand
CGAGCGTAGCGAGGCGGCGGAACGCGGGATCGCGGGCGATGTCTTCGACGCGCAGGCTGTTCATTGCCGGTAGACGTTCTCGAAATCGACGCTGCCGTTCGGCGCCATCACGAAGCCGACGACGTCCTTTCGCAGCGGGATGTAGACCGATGAATGCGCCATCGTGATCCACGGCCGCTCGCGCTTGAAGATCTGTTGCGCGCGCTCGAACATCGCGTTGCGCTTTGCCTCGTCGACCTCGGCGCGCGCGCCTTCGACCAGCGCGTCGAACTCGGGGTTGCAGAACTTGATGCCGCCGCGGCTGGCGGCGCAGGTCAGGTTGGGTGTGAGGAACTCGTCGGCGGCGGCCACTTCGGTGCTCCAGCCGCTCATGTAGATATGGTGTTCGCCGCTGTTGGCGCGCTTCAAGTATTCGCCCCATTCGTAGGTCACGATGCGTGCCTTGACGCCAATGCGGGCCCAGTCGGCCTGGATCATCTGCGCCATCAAGGCGCCGTTGGGGTTGGTCGGGCGGCTGATGGGCAACGCCCACAGGTCGATGGCCAGGCCGTCCTTGAAACCGGCTGCCGCCAGCAAGGCGCGCGCGCGATCGGGGTTGAACTCATTCTTCAAACGCCTGTCGTAGCCCGGCACCGATGGGGGAAATGCACTCACCGCCTGCATCGCGTCGCCGCGCGGGAACAGCACCTTGAAGAGCGCGTTGCGGTCCACCGCGATGTCCAGCGCCTCGCGCACCAGGCGGTTGTCGGTGGGCGCCTTCTTCATGTTGAACGACAGGTAACTGATGTTCAGCGCCTGGATCTTCTGCACCACCACCTGCGGGTGGCCGGTGAGCGCGCTGATGTCCACATCGCGGATCGGTGCCGCCACCTGGCATTCACCGCGCGCCAGTTTCTGCACCCGCACATTGGCCTCGCGGCTGATGGCGAAGACCAGCTTCTCGGTGCGCTGCACGCCGCCCCAATAACCGGGGTGCGCGGTGTAGCGCAGCACGTCGTCCTTGCGGTAGCTCTTGAACTGGTAGGGGCCGGTGCCGACGGGCTGGTTGTTGATGGCGCTGGCGCGCCCCTGGGCCAGCAATTGCGCGGCGTATTCGGCCGAATGGATGACGGCATAGGTACCGGCGAAATAGGCCAGGAAGTTGACGTTGGGCCGGTGCAGGCGGAAGCGCACGGCGCTGTCGCTCAGGCGGTCGATGCCGGCAATCATCTTGTCCAGCCCCAGGCTCTGCGGGTAGACGAAGGTGGCCGGGAAGGCCCGGTTGAAGGCGGTCTTGGGGTCGATCAGCCGGGTGAAGGTGAAGACCACGTCGTCGGCGTTGAAGGGCCGCGTCGGCTTGAAGTAGGCGGTGGTCTGGAAGGCCACGTTGGGGCGCAGCTGGAAGGTGAAACTGCGCGCATCGGGCGACACCGTCCAGGCCGTGGCCAGGCGCGGCCGCAGTTCGGCGGTACCGCGCTGGAAGTCGATCAGGCCCTGGAAGACCGGCCGCGTGGCGTTGGCCGTGCTGGCAGCGTCCCACAGGCTGGGGTCGAAACCTTCGGGGCTGGCATCGGCACAGAAGACCAGGGGTTTGGCGGCGGCCGGGTTGGCTTGCGCGGCCGGCACCGCCAGCGCCCAGGCGGCCAGCAGGCCCGACAACAGGACGGGTGTGCCCAGACCGCGCCAGCGCAGGAGCCGGAAACTGGGGGGGGATTCCGAGCGGGAACGGGGGCGCCAAGTCACCGTTTCATCATAGCGGCGGGCCTGCGCCAGCCGGCGCGGGCCTGGTGAGCCCGGTGGCACGGCCCGTCCTACCCCGGACTGCCGATGCGCCAACCGGGGCAGCGCCCCAACATCGCGGCCCATGCACCCGACCCTGCCCACCGCGCCCTTGCCACCGGTCCTGCTGGCGCAGATGGCGGACGCCTTGATGTGGCCGCTGCTGGTGCTGCGTGCCGACGGCACCCTGCTGCACGCCAACCGCGCCGCGCGCCGGCTGCTGGGCACGCAGCGGATGCTCACGCTGCTGCCCGACCGGCGCCTGGGCCTGCTGCCGGCGCGGCGGCAAGCCGAGTGGCTGGCCGCGCTGCTGGCCGCCGGCCAGGGCCAGACCGTGGTGCTGACCTGGCCGGCCGCTGGCGGCAGCCTGGGTGCTGCGGCCAGTTTGAGCCCGCTGGGCGACCCCTGGGCCGCCGCACCCGGCGGGGGTGAACTGCTGCTGGCCCTGTCGGCCGCCGAACAACCCGACGGCCAGGTGCAGGCCTACGCCCGCCTGCACCGCCTGAGCCCCGCTGAAACCCGGGTGCTGCAACGCCTGGCCGTGGGCGACAGCAGCAGCGAGGCCGCCGCCGCCCTGGGGGTCAGCGCGGCCACGGTGCGCAGCCAGATCATCAGCCTGCGCCGCAGAACCGGCCATGCCAGCGTGATCCAGCTGCTGCGCGGCCTGGCCAGCATGCCGCCCGTGCTTAGCAGCGCGCCGCTGGGCGCGCAAGGTGAATAGTGGACAAGTTCCACCGCGTGAATTCACTGCTTGTTACAACGCCCCGTCCTTAGTCTTGTTGAAACGCGACGCACCGACCACGGCGCGCGCTCAACCAGGAGGATGGGATGTACGAATCCAACAAAAGTCTGATGGCGGGACCTGCCGCCGGGCCCGGGTTGCCACCCGGCATCGGACCCCAAACCATGGCGGGCAAGCCGGGCCTGGCGGGCCTGCTGGGTTCACCGCTGAGCCGTCCGTACCAGGGCCCGGAACGCCGCGCCGCCGGCCGCGACCCGGCCGCCTGGCTGACGCGCATGCTGGACGAAATCGACTACGGCATGCTGCTGGTGACCGCTGACGCGCAAGTCGCTTACCTCAACCACGCCGCGCGGCTGGAGCTGGACGGCCACCACCCGCTGCAGCTGTCTGACCACCGCCTGGGCGCGCACAGCCCGCCCGACGTGGCGCCGCTGTACGAGGCTCTGGCGGGCGCGCAGCGCGGCTTGCGCAAGCTGCTGACGCTGGGTGAAGGCGTGCAGCAGGTCAGCATCTCGGTGGTGCCGCTGCCGCCCCTGCCGGCTTCAGCTGGCGGCCTGGGCAGTGGGGGTGGCGAAGGCGCCTTGACGCTGCTGGTGCTGGGCAAGCGGCAGGTCTGCGAACAGCTGTCGGTGCAGGGCTACGCGCGCAGCCACCACCTCACACCGGCCGAAACGCGGGTGCTGGAAGGCTTGTGCGGCGGCGTGCAGCCCAGCCAGATCGCCGCCAACGCCAGCGTGGCGGTGTCCACGGTGCGCACGCAGATCGGCAGCATCCGCGTCAAGACCGGTGCCAGCAGCATCCGCGAACTGGTGCGGCAGGTGGCGGTGCTGCCGCCGCTGGTGGGGGCGTTGCGGGACAGCCGGCGTCAGGCCGCCAGGTGACCGCACAGACCCGGCGTCAAGCCGCCGGGTGAGGACAAAGACCCGGCGTCAAGCCGCCGGGTAGGGCGCGAAGCGCTGCGTCGGCTTGGCCGCCTTGTCGTACAGCGGCTGCACCTTGGGCAGCTTGGCCTGGATGTCGCGGATGCGGGTGTCGCCGGCCGGATGGGTGGACATCCACTGCGGCGGCGCGCCCTTGTTGGCGGCCAGCATCTTCTGCCACAGCTGCACGCCGGCAGCCGGGTCGTAGCCGGCGCGCGCGGCCAAGTCCATGCCGACGATGTCGGCCTCGGTCTCGTCGTCGCGGCTGAATTTCAGGCTGAGCAGCTGGCCGCCCACGTCGGCCGCCGAACGGGCCAGCGAGCCCAGCCCGAGCAGCGCCGAACCGATCTCGATGACGCCGCGCGTGGCCATGCTCTTGCCCATGCGTTCGCGCGCGTGTTCGCGCAGCGCATGGGCCATCTCGTGGCCCATGATGGCCGCCACTTCGTCGTCGTTCAGCTGCAGCTTCTGCAGGATGCCGGCATAGAAGGCGATCTTGCCGCCGGGCATGCAGAAGGCATTCAGTTCGCCGCTGCCCAGCAGGTTGACTTCCCAGCGCCATTGCCGCGCGCGTTCGTTCCAGGTCGGTGCGTAGGGAATCAGGCGCTGCGCAATGGCCCGCAGGCGCAGCACCTGGGGGTGGCTGGCTGGCGCCAGCGCGCGCTGCGTGCCGTATTCGCGCGTCATCTGCTGGTACTGCTGCGCGGCCTGGTCTTCCACCTGCGCGGCGGGCACCAGCTTGGCCATGCGGCTGGTGCGGCCCACGTCGTTGCGCACGCCCGCGTCACTGCCGTCCTGCGCCGCTGCGGTGCCGGACAGCGCCGCCAGGCCGCCGGCCGCCAGCCAGTGCGTGAACAGCCGGCGCTGGCGCTGCGCCGACAAGGCACTGCATGCGCACAGCGGGCAACCGGCACCCGAGATGGTGTCGGGTACAGACAGGGCGTCCGGGACATGCTGGACGCGCGGGGCAGGCAGCAGGGTGGGCATACCGTTGGGCGCCTGGCGGTGGAGGAGCACGAATTCTAGGCAGGACGGCGCGCGTGAGCCCGGTGGCGGTCAGGGCGGTGGCGGGGACGGGGACGGGCCGATCCGGCTGTCCAGCATCTGGCGCAGTTCCATCGTCGAGCGCAGGTCCAGCACGCGGTACAGCTTGCGGACATGGTCCACCACCGTGGCGGGTGCCACGCCCAGTTGCTGGCTGATTTCGCCGTGCGTGCGGCCGCGGTACAGCCACCGGCACACCGCCAGCTGCCCGGGGGTGATGGGCAAGGCGCGCAGCGCGCGTTCCAGCGCCACGCGGTGCGGCTCCAGTCGGCGCAGCGACACCTGGGCCAGCGGCAGGGCGCCCGGCTGCAGCGGCTCCAGCAGGTGGCCCCGCGCCCGGTACTGGCCGCTGGCCGCTTCGCAGGTGATGGACGGCAGCGGCGCCATCGCGCCGGCCACGCCCTGCCCGGCCCGCTCGCGCAGCCGGGCCAGCAGCATCGGCAGCAGCCGGCCGGACAGGACGTCCAGCGGCCGCGACAAGGCCACGCGCGACACGCTGCCCTCGGCCATCATCAACAGCCGCTGCGCGCCCGGGCTGCTGTGGCAGACCACGCCGTCCAGCGTCAGCAGCAGCGTCTCGGGGCCCTCGGGGGCGGGCACGTGGCGTTCGTCAGCCACCGCTGCGGCGCCGGCTTCCAGGCCGGCCGCAAAGGTTGGCAGCAAGGCCGCCAGACGGCGCTCATCGCGGTCGGTGTAGCGGGCCGCGCCGGGCTCGCGGTAGAGCACCAGCTGACCCAGCAGACGGCCCTGCCGCCCCCGCAGCACGGCTTGCATGCGGGTGTGCAGGCCCTGGGGCCGCCAGATGGCGTTGTAGAAGTCCGAAGCGTAGAAGGCCGCGTGGTCCAGGTCCGCCGGACCGGTCACGCCGGCCGGCGCGGCGCGCACGGCTTCGAAGCGCGGCATCACCTCGGCTTCACGGCGATTGTGGAATTCGTCGAAATACAGCTGGGCGATGGCGGCGTCGATGGGCCCTTCGACGAAATAGCGCGACAGGCGGCCGTCCTGGTCGGTCCAGTCGAAGAGGTTGCGGTACGAGGGCACGACCGCGTGCAGGGCTTCCAGCACCGCCGGCACCAGCACATCGGCATGCAGGCCGAGACCGCAGAGTTCCAGCAAGGCGTGAGGGGGATGGGGGTTCTTCATGGCGGGCGCAGTCTGCCCGCCGGTACGGCCCTGCCGCATCCGGCAGTTGACCGACGAAGGGCCGGCACGCTGCGCCGTCCACACGCCGTGGGATCGCCCGATGGGCCGTGCCCCCTGGCAAGGGGGCGACGGGCGCAGGCGCCCTGCCTAGCCTTGTTGCATCACCTGCATGCAGCCACTGAAGGGAGCACCCGATGAACCAAACTGTCACCGCCCACATCGCTGACGCCGGCCACGCGCCGACGCCCGGCACCATCACCTTGGAAGAGAACCTGCAGGCCCTGCTGGGCCTGGCGATGCGGCTGATCACCGAAGGCGACTGCGTCGGCGGCTTCCGCCTGCTGGGCGCGCCCTTGTCGGCGCTGTGGTCCGAAGCCCGGGGCAGCGGCCGCGAGGCGCTGGCGCGCGAGCTGTGCCGCGCGCACCCGCTGCATGCGCTGTGCCAGCAAGACCCCTACACCCACCGCGCCACCACCAAGCCGCGCGGCTACGCCGGTGACGCGGTGATGATGGATTTCATCTACCAGGGCACGCCGCCGGCCGGCACCAGCGACGCGGGGCGCGGCATCTTCGCGGCCACCACCCGGGCTTCGATGGGCCTGTCGGTGCTGTACCGCCGGCAGTTGCTGAAGAGCCTGATCGACGACACCGCGGTCACGCTGGAAGCCGGCCGCATGCTGTCGGTGGCTTCGGGGCACTGCCGCGAACTGGAAGGCAGCCTGGTCGGCACGCCGCTGTTCCAGGGCGACTTCGTGGCCTTCGACCAGGACCCGGCTTCCTGCGCCGAGGTGGCGCGCGCCCAGGCCGGTGCCCGCGTGCGCGTCGTCAACCAGGGCGTTCGCGACCTGCTGTCGGGCCCCACGGCGGGCGGGCTCGGTCACTTCGACCTGATCTATTCGGCCGGCCTCTACGACTACCTGCCCGAAGCGCTGGCCCGCCGCCTGACGGCCCGCCTGCTGCAGATGCTGCGCCCCGGCGGCCGCCTGCTGATTGCCAACTTCGTGCCCAGTGGCTCGGGCCGGGGCTACATGGAACTGTTCATGGACTGGGACCTGGTGGTGCGCAACGAAGCAGCGATGCACGACATCGCACAAGCCGCCGGCGCCGGCAGCGTCAGCAGCTTCCACGACCCGCACCGCAACGTCGTCTATGCCGAACTGGGGCGCGAGGTGCGCCGATGAAGCCACCCGCTGCGACTGTTGCCACGGGCGCTGCGGTGACCGTTGCATGGACCGCTGCTGGGACCGCGACCGAGGCGGCTGCGGTGCACGCGATGCCGGCGGCCCCCTTTCGCGCGGCGCAGCGGCGGCACTTCGCGCTGTGCGTGGCGCTGCCCACGCTGCTGGCCCTGGGGCTGCCGCTGACCCCATTGGGGCCTGCGCTGTTCCAGCACGGCGGGCTGGCCACCGCGCTGCTGCTGGGCCTGTGGTTTCTGGTCGGCGGCGTGGGGGTGTCGGTGGGTTTGCACCGGCATTTCGCACACCGCGCATTCGACGCCGCGCCGCCGCTGCGCGCGGTGCTGGCGGTGCTGGGCGCGATGGCCGCGCAGGGCCCGGCGCTGTACTGGGTGGCGCTGCACCGCATGCACCACGCCGCCAGCGACAGGCCGGGCGACCCGCATTCGCCCCGCACCACCGCCTGGCCGCAGGCCGGACGCTGGCGGGCGGCCTGGCAAGGCCATGTCGGCTGGGTGCTGGGCCACGACGTGCCCAAGCCCACGCGCTACGCCCGCGACCTGCTGGCCGACCCGCTGCTGCGCCGCCTGGGCCGCCACTACCCGGCCTGCGTGGCGCTGGGCCTGGCACTGCCGGCCGCCGTGGCGTGGGCGGTGCTGGGCGGCTGGTCCGGCGCGCTGTTCGGCCTGTACTGGGGCGGCCTGCTGCGCATCGCGCTGGGCCATCACGTGATCTGGGCCATCAATTCGTGCTGCCACCTCGTCGGCACGCGGCCGAACGCCACGCGCGACAGCAGCACCAACGTGGGCGCGCTGGCCTTGCTGTCCTGGGGCGAGAGCTGGCACAACAACCACCACGCCCAGCCCACCGCCGCGCGCTTCGGGCGCGGCTGGCGGCAGCCCGACATCGGCTGGTGGGTGGTGCGGGCCTTCGTGGCGCTGGGCTGGGCGCGCCTGCGCGGGACGGCTGACTAAAATCAACACGCACTTTGCGGGCTTTCAGCCGCCCGCCTTTCGATGAGCCCCGCGAACGCAGCCAGCCCTGGCGACGATGGACTGAACCGACTGCCCCCGGCCCTGCGCGCGGTGGCCCAGCAAGGCATGGAGCGGCGCTACCGCAAGGGCGCCATCCTGATGCAGGAAGGCGACCCGGGCGGTTCGCTGTACTTCATCGTCAGCGGCCGCCTGCGGGCCTATTCGGCCAGCGCCGAAGGCCAGGAATTCACCTTCGGCTATTACGGCCCCGGCGAATACATGGGCGAGATGAGCCTGGACGGCGAAGCGCGTTCGGCCAGCGTCATGGTCGAGACCGCCAGCGTGTGCCGCATCGTCAGCCGGGCCACGCTGGAAGCCTGCATCGCGCAAGACCCCAGCATCACTTTCCTGTTGCTGGGCAAGGTGACGCGGCTGGTGCGGGCGCTGTCGGTGCGCGCCCGCGACCTGGCCTTGAACGATGCCTACGGCCGCCTGGTGCAGCTGCTGCGCGACGGCGCCGTGGCGCAGCCCGACGGCAGCCACTGGATGGCGATGGCACTGACCCAGGAACAACTGGCGCAACAGGTGGGCTGCTCGCGCACCATGGTCACCAAGCTGATCGGCGACCTGACCAAAGGCGGCTACATGCGGCTGGACGAACGCCGCTGGCGCCTGCTGCGGCCGCTGCCACCGAAGTGGTGAACGGCCGGGCGGTCAGCCCGTGGTGCTGGCCGATGCCGATGGCGCAGCCGGGGTAGACGGAGCCGACGACCCGGCCGGCTTGCCCTCGGGCAGCGCGCCGGGGTGCTGCTTGTAGATGGCCTCGGACAAGGCCAGCAACGTTTCGCGCGGCAGGGCGCCCACCAGCGCGTAGCCGCAGCCCTCATCGACCCAGTAGAACATGCCCACATCGCCCTGGCGTTCGTAGCGGAAGGCCGCTGCGGCGCCCTGTTCGGGCTTGCGCAGGTAGACGGTGACGCGCAGGCCGGCGGCGTTCTGGTACATCAGCTGCGCGCTCTTGCCGGGGCCGTCGGGCAGCAGACGCCCGCCGACCAGCTCGAAGCCCTGTTCGCGCAGGTCAAAGAGCTTCACCGGCGTTTCGATGCGCCGCGTCAGCCAGCGCGACAGGTGTTCTTCCTGCGCCTTCACTTCGACGAAGTGCCGCGGCTCGGCGACGAAGAGCTTGTGGGCGTAGGCCGCGCGCTGCACCCAGCCTTGCGGCGTGCCGGCGGCCAGCTTGATTGCCAGCGCCTGTTCACGCTGCTGTTCCAGCCGCCACACGGCGCCCCCGCCCAGCAGCGCGCCCGTCACCAGCAAACCGGCGGCCGATGCAGCCAGCGCCCAGCGCGGCAGCCCGGGGCGGCGCCACACGGCTGCGCGCAGGGCAGCGGTCACGCTCTCGTCCACCACCGGGCCGAAGTGGCTGCGCAGGCTTTCGCGGTCCAGCGCCCAGTGCGACACGCGTTCAGCGGCTTCGGGGTGGGCCTGCAACCAGGCCTCGATGGCGACGCACTCGGTTTCCGGCAGTTCGCCATCGACGAAGGCGCTGAGTTGCTCGTCGCTGAAATGTTCGGCTGTCATCGTCAAACCACCCGCCGCAGCGCGGGTGCGGCTGCAGGCTGTTCTTCACCACTGAGAAAACGGCGCAAGGCCGCCCGGGCACGGCACACGCGCGACATCACCGTGCCCACCGGGATGTTCATCACGGCCGCCGTTTCGGCGTAGCTGAGCTGTTCCACGCAGACCAGCAGCAGCGGCTCGCGCTGCTCGGGGCTGAGCAGGCGCAAGGCGGCCAGCAGGTCGATGCGCAGGCCCACGTCCACGCCCGGGTCGCCGCCACGCGCGTCTTGCGCGCGGCCCAGGTCGGCCGGGTCGGTGACGGTGAGGCGCGCATCGCGGCGCAGGCCGTCGAGGTAGGCGTTGTGGGCGATGGACAGCAGCCACACCGTCATGTCGCGCTGCGGGTCGAACTGCGTCCAGTGCGACAGCGCGCGTTCCAGCGTCTGTTGCGTCAGGTCGTCCGCCAGCGCCACGTCGTAGGCCAGCGACCGCGCGTAGCGCCGCAGCCGTGGCATGGCATCCAGCAGCTGGCGTCGGAAAGCGGGAGGAGCCTGCACAGGGAGGGTTACGGATGGTGACCGTCGATTATTCCGTGGCCGCCCCCCACCCCGGCACCGGCACCGGCACCGGCACTCGCACGGGCGTCAGGCCTTGATCTTGAACACCGCCTCGGCATTGGTCTGGAAGAAGCGCCGCTTGTCTTCCGGCGACAGCGCCATGTTGTCCATCATGCTGACCTCGTCCACCGCATGCTGGTAGGGGTAGTCCATCGCGTAGAGCACGCGGCCCATGCCCATGAAGTCCTGCGCGAACTTCACCGCCGGTTCCCAGGCCACGCCGCTGTTGGTGACGTAGAAATGCTGCTTCAGGTAGTCGCTGGGCAGTTGCTTGATCGGCTTCACGCTGGCGTAGCGCTGCGCCTTCACGGTGGCACGGTGCATGTAGTCCAGCCGGTAGGCCCAGAAGGGCAGTGCCTCGCCCATGTGGCCGATGACCATGCGCAGCTTCGGGAAGCGGTCGAACACGCCGGCCGTGATGATGCGCAGCGCGTGCAGCCCGGTCTCGACACCGAAGCCGTAGACCGCGCCGTCCAGCCCGGCTTCCTGGAAGGGCTGCAGCATGTTGGCGGGCAGCGAATTCGGGTGCAGGTAGATGGGCGCGTCGTGCGCTTCGGCGGCGGCGAAGATGTCCCAGAACTTGGGGTCGGACAGGTATTCGCCTTTCGTGTGCGAGTTGATCACCACCGAGTGGATGCCCAGTTGCGTCACGCCGCGTTCGATTTCCTTGGCCGCCGCCGCCGGGTCTTGCGGCGCCACGGCCAGCATGCCGGCCAGGCGCGTGGGGTGGCGCTGGATCGCGTCCGCCAGAAAGTCGTTCGCGATGCGCGCGAAGCTCACGGCGGTGGCGGTGTCCATGAACTGCACGCCGGGCGAGGTCAGCGCCAGCACCTGCATCGCGATGCCGGCTTCGTCCATGTGGCGCAGGCGCAGCTCGTCCATGTCGGTCAGGCAACGCATGATGTGCTGCGCCCGGTCGCTGGGGCTGCTCATGTAGAAACCCATCAGGCCCTTGAAGCCGGGGTCCACGTCAGGTGCTTCGAACATGCGGCGGTAGATGTCCAGCATCTCGGGCGGGGCGAAGGCTTC
>JANPHI010000035.1:0-41573 GCA_031424355.1 Betaproteobacteria bacterium | reverse complement strand
GGCGGCACAGGCGGCTCGGCGGGTGCGACCGGTCGGCTGATTCTGGGCAGCAACACCAACATCAATGCTGCGGTCGGTGCCAATGTCGCGACCACCGTCACCGGTGGCGCGCCCACCATAGCCGCGGGTGGCGCGGCATCGCGCACCGACTTCGTCGGCCCGCGCGGCGCCAACCCCTACGTCGACACCAACAACACGGCAGTGGTCGCCAACCCGCAAACCCCGGCCATTGCGCGCCTGGTGGGCGGCAGCGACACCTTCGGTCTGATCAACGCCAACCCCATCCTGGTGGCTGAAACCGAAGACCCCACCAGCGCCCGCTTCAACAACAGCGCGGCAGGCGAAGCTTTCGCCACGGGCGCCGTGAACCCCTTGACCGCCAACGACATGGCGGCCGCCGACCGGTGGAGCACCAGCTTCCGGCCCAACGGCGCCGGCACGCAGTGGAGCGCCACGCTGACGGGCACGATCTCGGCCACTGTGGCCTCGGGCGGCCGGGCGGGCGACGACCGCGATGTCTTCCGTATCGACGCGGTCAGCGGCGACACCTACGACATCGTGCTGGCCGGTGTCAGCACCGGTGGCGGGACGCTGGCTGACCCGGTGCTGCGCCTGTTCAACAACGCGGGCACGGCCGTCGGCACCTTGACGGCCAACTACTCGGGCACCAACGACCGCGTCACCTTCAGCTCGATCAGCGGTCTGGCGACGGGCGACTACTACATCACCGTCGACTCGCAGGGTGCGGGCACCGGAACGTACACGCTCAGTGCCACGCAGACGCGCCTTGCGCCCGCCCTGGGCGCCGTGCCGCGTGAATTGGCGAACGTATTTTCGGCCACCGACTACGCCCGCATCGCCAACGCCCAGCCGGGCGACGCCTTGCTGGCCGTGTACCGCATGGACGCCAACACGCTGTTCGCCAACAGCGGCCGCAGCGAGAACTACGCTGGCTTCGACGTGATCGTGGTGGTGAACCTGACCGACACCGTGCTGCTGAACCCCACGCTGGGCGTGGAAGCAACCCGTGCCGCGGGCGACAACACGCTGCCGGCCATGACGCCCCTGCAGACACGCGGTGCGGGCAATACCCTGACCCCGCTGACGGCCCTGAACCCGCGCGCGGTGTGGATGACGCTGGTGCCCGAAGGCAGCTACAACGTGCAGGCCGGCGTGCAAGGCCCGGCCAACAGCGGCGGCAGCTTCGTCACTGCCACGGCGTCGCCGGTGACCAAGTCGCTGGGCAACACCGAGGTGCTTTATGTGCGCGCACCGCGCCCGGTGCAGTCGGCCGGCGAACTGCCGGGCCTGCAGTCCGTGGCCGTCAGTGCCAATGGCGCCACCACCTACGCCGTGAACGCGGCGCAGAACACGCTGACCGTGTCCAACGCCGGCGACCTGTCGCTGCGCCAGTTGTTCCAGGCCGGCTCGCTGAACGCACCCACCGACGTGGCCGTGGCCGGCACCACCAATGGCGGCACCCACGTCTACGTGGCCAATTCCGGCGCCAACAACCTGCTGGTCTATGCCCGTGACGCTGCCGGCAACCTGGCGGCCCCGTCGGCCGTGGCCACACCGGCCGGCATGGCGCAGGCCATCACCTTGAACAGCACCGGCACCGAGCTGTATGCCGCCGGCCCGAACGGCGTGGTCAAGTTCACCCGCAACGTCACTACCGGCGCGCTGACGCAGGTCACCAACAACGCGGCCACCTTGGCCGGCGGCTCGGAACTGGCCCTCAGCGGCGACGGCAGCGTGCTCTACGCCGCCGGCCGCACCGGCGACGTGCTGCGGGTCTATGCCACCAGCAACCTGGCCACCCTGCAAACGCTGACCGGCGCCGCCAACGGCCTGGACGGCGCGCGCAGCGTGGCCGTGGCCGCTGGCGCGGCGGGCGCCGAACAGGTCTATGTGACCGGGCGCGACGGCAACACGCTGGCGGTGTTCAACCGTGCTTCGGGCAGCACCACGCTGACGCTGCTGCAGGTGCTGACCGACGGTGTCGATGGCGCTTCGGGCCTGTTGGGTGCTTTCGGCGTGGCCGTGGCACCGGGTGGCTCGTATGTCGTCACCACCTCGGAAAGCGGCAACCAGGTCGGCGTGTTCAGGCGCGCGGCCGACGGCCGCCTGACCTATGTGCAACGCCTGTCCAACGACGTGGGCGGCGCCAGCGGGCTGCGTGCGCCGGCCGGCATCGCCTTCAACGCCACGGGCACCCGCATTTACATCGCCACGCAAGGTGTGTCCACCGACAACGGCGGCCTGGTGGTGCTGGACAACCTGGCCGCCAGCGGCGCCACCGTGCAGGCTGTGCGCCAGATCACCACCTTCGACCGCATCGAAAACATCACCTTGTCGCTGAACGGCGGCGGCAACGACACCGTGCGGCTGAACAAGTCGCCCGAGGCCACCGTCACCGGTGTGGCGGGCTACACCGGCGTCAATGCATTGACCATCAACACCGGGGGCGGCGACGACCTGGTGGTGATCGCCGATGCGCTGTCGTCCACCGGCCGCACCAAGGTCACCACGGTGAACCTGGGCAACGGCAACGACGAAGCGCAGCTGCGCTCGCTGCGCCAGCTGGCCAACATCCTGGTGGATGGCGGTGCCGACAACGACGAGATCGTCGTCGCCCAGACCGCCGACAACAGCACGAACGAAGTGCGCGGCGGCACGGGCCAGGACACGGTGCGCGTGGCCGGTGCCTTCCTGGGTGTCGGTTCGACCAACATCGCGCGGGGCAACGACCCCACCACCGTGCCCGGCGACACGCTGATCTTCGACCCACGCAACACCGCGTTCACGCAAACCGGCACCGCCAACAGCGGCACGCTGCAGGTCACCGGTCGCGGGCTGCTGCAAAACGCCACCTTTGAAGACGTGCGCATCCTGGCCGCGCCCGTCATCGCTTTCGTCGGCTCGCCTTACACCGTCAACGAAGGGGGCTCCATCACCTTCAGCGCCAGCGTCACCCCCCTGGGCAGCACCAACACGCTGCGCGGGCCCTTGTCGTGGGACATCAACGGCGACGGCCGCTACGGCGACGCCGTGGGCACCAGCTTCACGCTGACCTGGGCGCAACTGGTGGCCCTGGGCATCAACGACGGCCCGGCCGTCTTCACCGTGGGTGCGCAGGCCGTCAACCAGGACGGCTACACGGCCGAGGTCTTCACCACCCTGACCGTCAGCAACGTGGCGCCGACCTTGACGGTGACCGACGACACCGGCGGTGCTTCGGTGCTGCTGGGCACGCCGATCACGGTGACCTACGGCGCCACCGACCCCGGCAACGACCGCGTGCTGGAATGGCGCATCAACTGGGGCGACGGCAGCCCGGTGGCCACCTATGGCGCCGGCAGCACCACCGCCGCGCACAGCTATGCCGTGCCCGGTGCCTACACCTACACCGTGCAGGCCGTGGACGACGACAGCACGCCTGCGGTGGCCGCATCGGTCACACGCAATGTCGCCATCGTCGTGAACAGCACGCTGGTCAGCGCGGGCACCAGCCCCTACGCCACCACCGAAGGCCTGGGCGTGACCCTGGCCGCCACCGTCTCGGGCACACCCACGGCCGTGGCCTGGTCCATCAACGGCAGCAGCTTCGCGGCCGGCAACGCACCCACCGGCCTGGCGCCCACCCTCACGTGGGCCCAGCTGCAGGCTTTCGGCGTCAACGACCAGGGCAGCTGGACCGTGCAGGTGCGCGCCACCTACGCCGGCGGCAGCACCGCCACCTCGGCCACGCAGGCCCTGGTGGTGGCCAACGCCGCCCCCACGGCCACCATGGCGCTGCTGCCCATCGGCCCGGTGAATGAAGGCGTGACCGGTGTGCAGGTGGTCTTCAGCAATGGCACCGACCCGTCGGCAGCCGACGTGGCGCGAGGCCTGCGCTACAGCGTCGACTTCGACGGCGACGGCGTCTTCGAAGTGGTCGACAGCCCGCTCACCACCTTCGTCATCCCGGCGGTCTATACCGCCGACAACCGCGTGCTCACCGTGCGCGGCCAGGTGCGCGACCAGGCCCCGGCCGGCGACAGTTCGCCGACCGCCAGCCTGCGCACCGAGATGACGTCCACGCTGGTCGTCAACGACGTGGCGCCGACGCTGATCGTCGTGGGTGCGGCCACCGCCAACGAAGGCACGCCTTACGCGCTGAGCCTGTCGGTCACCGACCCCGGCACCGACACCGTGCAGCAATGGGTCATCGACTGGAACGACGGCAACATCGAGGTGCTGGACGGCCCGGTGCAGAACGTCACCCACAGCTTCAGGGCCGACGGCCCGCGCACCCTCACCATCACCGCCATCAACGAAGACGGCAGCTTCAGCACCACCAAGAACGTGAACGTGGCCAACGTGGCGCCAGTGGTCAGCGACCTGACCATCACCGACACCGACGAAGGCGGCTTGTCGCTGCTGACCGGGCGCGTCACCGACCCGGGCATCGGCGACACCGTCACGCTCAGCATCAACTGGGGTGACGGCAGCGCGGCCGAGGCCGTGGTGCTGCCGCCCGGCCGCACCACCTTCTCGCTGACCCACCGCTTCCTGGACGACCCCACGCCCGGCACCACCAGCGACGTGCTGAACGTGGTGGTCACTGCCAACGACGGCACCGACACGCGCAGCGCCAGCACCAGCCTGACAGTGACCAACATCGCCGCCGTGTTCGCCGGGGTGCAGCTGACGCCGTCCATCGCCGAAGGCGGCGCGGCCCTGCTCAGCGCCACCCTCATCGACCCGGGCGTGCTGGACACCCACCGCATCAGCATCGACTGGGGTGACGGCAGTGCGCCGCAGATCGTGGACCTGGCCGCCGGCGTCACCGCCTTCGATGCCAGCCACCTCTACAGCGACGACAACCCCACCGCCACCCCGGCCGACGACTACACCGTGCGCCTGACGCTGGTGGACAAGGACGGCGGCGGGCCTGACAGCGCGCAGGCCACCGTCACCGTCAACAACGTGGCGCCGGAATTCACGGCCCTGCGATTGACCAAGGCCCAGACCGGGCTGATCCGCGACATGGCGGTCACCGGCGCCTGGTCCGACGTGGGCGTGAACGACACCCACACCGTGATCATCAACTGGGGCGACGGCACCAGCAGCCCGGCCGTGCTGAACACGGCGGCCAAGACCTTCAGCGCCACCCGCAACTTCAGTCTGACCACGCCCGACCAGGTGTTCGTCATCAGCGCCACCGTGACCGACGACGATGGCGGCAGTGCCACCCGCACGATGTCGCCGCAGGCCCGCAACGACACCGCCTTTGTCAACGAAGACAGTGTCGTCAACATCAACGTGCTGGCCAATGACATCGTCCTGCCGGGGCTGGCGATGCCGCCGGAACTGGTCAGCGGCACGGCCAACGGCACCCTGGTGCTGCAGCCGGACAACACCTGGCGCTACACGCCGAACGCCAACTTCAACGGCAGCGACAGCTTCACCTACCGCTTCAGCGACGGCCAGTTGCTGTCCAACGTGGCCACGGTGTCCATCACCGTGCGGTCGGTGGACGACGCGCCCACGCTGTCGGCGGTGGGCAATGTCACCGTCGACGAAGGCCAGACGGTGGAGGTGCAGCTCACCATCGTCAACCCCGACAACCTGCCGCTGACCGGCTGGGTCTTCGGCGGCGACGACGCCACCGCCACCGCCACGCTCGACCCGCTGACCGGCAAGCTCACCCTCCACGGTGTGGACGGTGCGGGCACCCTGGGCCTGGTGGCGCGCGTGGGCGCGGCCGGTGTCGGTGCCCAGCAGGACTTCAACCTCACGGTGCGCAACGTGGCACCCACGTTCACGGGCTTGAGCCTGACCACCAACGAGCTGGCCGGCGCGCGCGAAGTCGTGCTCAGCGGCAGCTACACCGACCCGGGTGTTTTCGACTGGCACACGGTGGCCATCGCCTGGGGCGACGGCAACGCCAGCCCGACCGCGCTGGATGTCATCAGCATCGACGCGGTGGCCAAGACCTTCACCGCCAGCCACCGCTACGCCACCACCACCCCGTTGCAGACCTTCCTAATCAGCGCCACGGTCACCGACAAGGACGGCGGCAGTGACAGCCGCACCATCCTGAGCGGCAGCGGCGCCGTGGACAACCCACCCACCCTGGCCCCGATCGCGGCGCAGACCGTGGCCGAAGGCGGCACGGTCACGGTGCAGACCGTGGCCAGCGACAGCGACTCGGCCGTGCTGAGCTACAGCGTCAGCGGCGGCGGCGCCAACGCCACGGCCAGCATCGACGCCAGCGGCCTGCTCACGCTGAGCGGCCTGGACGGCCTGGCGGTGGAGCCGATCACGGTGCGGGTGTCCGACGGCACCAGCTTCGTCGAACGCAGCTTCAACCTGACGGTCAGCAACGTGGCGCCCACCCTCACGGTGACGGGTGTCGCCACGGCCGGCAACGGCGTGCCCTACACGCTGAACCTGGGCGCCAGCGACCCCGGGCTGGACACCATCAGCGCCTGGCGCATCAATTGGGGCGACGGCAGCCCCGTGCAGACCCTGCCGGGCACGGCCACGCAGGCCACCCACACCTTCGGGCGCCTGGGCGGCAGCTTCAACGTCCTGGCTTCGGCGGTGGATGAGGACGGCACCTGGAACGCGGCGCCGGTGGCGGTGGCCGTGGCCACCGACTGGCTCAACGTCACCCAGTTCACGCCCACGGCCACGGGCTTCTCGGTGCGCTTCGATTACGCCTTCGACGCCTCGACGATCAGCCTCTTCGACACCGGCACGGCGCCGGTGGACGTGGTCTTGCGCGGCACCAGCACCGGCCAGGTCACGGGTTCGCTGGTGATGGACGCCGATGGCAAGGGCTTCAAGTTCCTGCGCACCGGCGGCCTGCTGGCTTTCGACACCTACACCGTCACCCTGGCCAGCGGCCTGGCCGGCTTCCACGATGCCGTGGGCTTGCTGGACGGCAACAACGACGGCACGACCGGCGACAACGCGGTTTTCACCTTCGACTTCCGCTCCACCGGCGCCGGCGTGCTGTCCATCCCGGACTTCATGCGCGGCCCGGGCCAGGCGGTGGACGTGCCCGCCACGCAGCAGCGCCTGCCCGTCACCTTCACCAGCCCGGGCGGCCTGCGCAGCATGACCTTCACGGTGGGCTTCGACCCGGCCAAGCTGGACATCACCGGTGCGGTGGCGGGCGCTGCGCTGCCAGCGGGCAGCACCTTGAGTTTCGTGCTCGAAGCCGCCGTGGGCGGCGGCCAGCAGGCGCGCATCACCATCACCCTGCCGGGCAGCACCACCCTGGCCGCCGGCGCCCTGCGCCTGGTGGACCTGGTGGCCACGGTGCCGACGCAGGCGATGTACGGCAGCACCGAACTCATCGACCTGACGGTGACGCAGATCAACGGCAGCGCACCGTTGCCGGGCGGTGTGGCCGAAGACGACGCCTTGCACATCGTCGGCTACTGGGGCGACACCTCGGGCGATGCGAAATACACCACCGACGACGTGAGCCTGTTGCAACGGGTGATCGTCAAGCTGGACGGCGGCTTCAGCTACTGGCGCAACCTCGACCCGGTGCTGATCGCCGACATCGCCGGCGGCGGCACGTTGAACTCGCTGGACTCGGGCCGCCTGCAGCAGGAAGTGGCCTTCGTCAACGGCACGGGCACGGTCGACAGGCCGGAAATTCCGCCGATCCCGCCGCGCACCACACCCATCGTCTTCATGCCCGGCAACCCGCCAGTGACCACGAGCCTGATCGACACCCGGCGCGCTGCTTCGCTGACGACGGCCGACGCTGCGCCGGCCACCAGCGTGCTGGAAGAAGCTACGCCGGCCACCGTGGCGGCGGGCAAGACTCAACCGGTCATCCGACTGGGGGCCGTCAGCGTCGGCGACGCCAAGGCCAGCGCCACCGAGGACGCCAGCGCGCCCTGGCTGCGCGAGTTCCTGACGCAGGCCGGGCAGGCCCCGCGCACGGCCCCGGCGGCGGCCTTGCGGGTGGTGCTGTCCAAGACGGTGGACACTGCCGTGCTGTGACGCTGCAGCCCTGCAGCGCCGCTGGCGCTGTGGGGCTGGCGGGCACCCGGCTGGGGTACGCCAGCGGCGGTTCACCCCTACCATCCGGGCTGTTTTTCTTCTGCTGTTCTTCTGCTGTTCTTCTGCTTCCTCGCTCGCCTTTTTCTATCTTCCCTGCCGCGTGACCTTGCTGACCCGTCCTGAGACCCACCCGCCCTGCGCGCGCGCCGCGATGTGCTCATGATCGGCGCCCGCATGGAGCAGGAAGCCGCCGCCGAAGCCGCCTGGGTGGCTTTCTCCGGTCCGCTGTCGCGCGCCGACTACCTGGCGCATTGGCTGGACATCCTGTGCCGCGACGTGGGCGGTGTGCGCGCGGCGCTGCTGCTGGTGGTGGCCGAGAACGCCAACACCTTCGAGGCCGGCGCGCTGTGGCCCGATGTGACGCTGGACCTGGCCTACCTGACGCCCGTGGCCCAGCGCGCTTTGAGCGAGCAGCGCGGCATCGTGCAGCCCGACGACAGCGGCACCGGCAGCGCCCACGTGGCCTACCCGGTGGTGGTCGCGGGCGAGGTGAAAGCGGTCGTGGTCATCGATGCCGGCCCGCGCGACCGCGCCGCGCTGCAGCACGCGCTGCGCCAGTTGCACTGGGGCGCTGCCTGGCTGACCGACCTCTACCGCCAGCAGGCCGTGCAGGCCAGCCAGCTGCGCACCGAGCGCATGGCGCTGGTGCAGTCGGCCGTGGGCGCAGCCCTGCAGCAGCGCGGCTTCCTGGCGGCGGCGATGGCGGCCGTCAACCTGCTGGCCACGCGCATGGGCTGCGACCGCGTCAGCCTGGGCCGTGTCGATGCCGACGGCGACGCCGTGCTGGAAGCCATCTCCAACACCGCGCACTTCGACCGCCGCGCCAACGCCTCGCGTCAGATTGCCGACGCGATGGACGAAGCGCTGGACGCCGGCGTGCCCGTGCACCACCCGGCCGCCGGTGACGAGCGCCTGCTGGCCGCCAGCCATGCCGAATTGCAGCCGCAGGGCGCGGCGCTGTCGGTGCCGCTGCAGGGCGAGCAGGGCGTGTGGGGCGTGCTGACCTTCGAGCGCGCCGCTGGCGGCCGGCCTTTCGACGACGCCGAGCGCGAGACCTGCACCGTGGCCGGCCTGCTGCTGGGCCCGGTGCTGGCGCTGGCCCACGACAACGCGCGCGGCTGGCCGCGCCGCGCGCAAGACGGCGCGCGCACGCTGCTGCGCAAGCTCTTTGGCCCGCGCCACCCCGGGCTGAAGCTCTTCGCCACGCTGGGCGTGCTGCTGCTGGCCTTCCTGGCCCTGGCCACCGGTGACTACCGCATCGCGGCGCGCACCGTCGTCGAAGGCGAGGTGCAGCGCGCCACCGTAGCCCCCTTCGACGGCTACCTGGCCGAGAGCCTGGTGCGCGCTGGCGACACCGTGCGCCGGGGCCAGACCATGGCCCGCCTGGACGACCGCGACCTGCGCCTGGAGCAGGCCCGCTGGCGCGCCGAACACGAGCAGCACCTGCGCCGCTACCGCCAGGCCCAGGCCGGCTACGACAGGCCGGCGATGAACGTGCTGGGCGCCCAGGCGGCGCAGGCGCTGGCGCAGTTGCAACTGGTCGAAGAGCGGCTGTCGCGCGTCGAACTGCAGGCGCCATTTGACGGCCTGGTGGTCAGCGGCGACCTGCGCCAACTGGTCGGCACGCCGCTGGAACAGGGCCGCGTGCTCTTCGAGACCGCGCCGCTGGACGCCTACCGCGTGGTGCTGCAGGTGGACGAACGCGACATCGCCCACCTGGCCCTGGGCCAGCGCGGCGAACTGGTGCTGGCCAGCCTGCCGGGCGCGAAGCTCGCCGTCACCGTGCACCAGATCACCCCGGTGGCCACGGCCGAAGACGGGCGCAATTTCTTCCGCGTGGAAGCCCGCGTGGACGCCGATGCCGACGGTGGCGCCGCGGGCAAAAGCGAGCAGGCCAAGCGCCTGCGCCCCGGCATGGAAGGCGTGGCCAAGGTGCGGGTGGGCGAAGAAAAGCTGCTGTGGATCTGGGCCCACCGCCTCACCGAAACCGTGAGCCTGGCGCTGTGGCGCTGGTGGCCGTGATGGGCCTGCGTCGGCTGCAGTCGAGTCCGAGAAGCTAACGCCCAACATGGCCGGCACCCTGCTCAGCATGCACTGGTACCGTGTGGCCGGGCTGAAGCCCGCGCTGCGCCCGCATCTGAAGCTGCACCGCCACCGCTACCGGGGTGAGCGCTGGTTCGTGCTGCGCGATCCGGCGTCGGGCCGCAGCCACCGCTTCACCGCCGGCGCGCGCCTGGTCTTGAACGGCATGGACGGGCTCACGCCGGTGGCCGACCTGTGGGCCGCCGCGCAGCGCCGCCTGGGCGAAAGCGCGCCGACGCAGGACGAGCTGATCGGCCTGCTGGGCCAGTTGCACAGCGCCGACCTGATGCAGTGCGACGTGCCACCCGACGCCGATGAGCTGTTCCAGCGCGGCCAGGAACACCAGCGCACCAAGGCCCGCCAGTCTTACGGCAACCCGATGGCGCTGAAGGTGCCGCTTTTCGACCCCGACCGCCTGCTGGACCGCCTGGCGCCGCTGCTGCGCCCGCTGTGGAACCCCTGGGGTTTTCTGGGCTGGCTGCTGCTGGTGCTGGCCGGCGTGACGGCCGCGCTGGCCAACCGGACTGAGCTGGCTGAAAACGTCGCCGACCGCGTGCTGGCCGCGCACAACCTGCTGCTGCTGGCGGTGATCTTCCCGCTGCTGAAAGCGCTGCACGAGCTGGGCCACGGCATCGCCGTGAAGATGGGCGGCGGCGAGGTCCACGAGATGGGCGTGATGATGCTGGTCTTCCTGCCGGTGCCTTACGTGGATGCCTCGGCGTCCAGCACCATGCGCGGCAAGTACGAACGCGCGGTGGTGGGCGCGGCCGGCATGATGGTGGAACTGGCGCTGGCCGCGCTGGCCATGGCGGTGTGGCTGCTGGTCGAACCCGGCTTCGTGCGCGCGCTGGCCTTCAACGTGATGCTGGTGGCCGGCATCTCGACGCTGGTCTTCAACGCCAACCCGCTGCTGCGCTACGACGGTTATTTCATCCTGGCCGACCTGACGGAAACGCCCAATCTGGCGCAGCGCGCCAACCGCTGCGTGGGCTATCTGCTGGAACGATGGCTGTTCCGTGTCGAACAAGCCGAGCCGCCGGCCGCCACGCTGGGCGAGCGGGTCTGGCTGCTGAGCTACGCCGTGGCTTCCTTCGGCTACCGCATGCTGGTCAGCACGGCCATCATCGTGTTCATCGCGGCCGAGTATTTCTTCATCGGCGTGCTGCTGGCGATGTGGGCGGGCGCGACCATGCTGCTGGTACCCGTTGGCCGCACCGTGGGCCAGTTGCTGCGCGGGCCCCGGCTGGCCGCCGTGCGTGGCCGGGCGGTGGGTGTCAGCACCGTTCTGCTGGCCGTGGCCCTGGCCGTCTTCTTCGCCCTGCCGCTGCCGCTGCGCACCCAGACCGAGGGTGTGCTGTGGCTGCCCGAGCAGTCGCTGGTGCGCGCCGGGGGCAACGGTTATCTGGCCGAACTGCTGGTGCAGCCGGGCAGCCTGGTGAAGCAGGGTGAGCCGCTGCTGGCGTCCAGCAGCCCGGCGCTCAGCGCCCAGCGCCGGGTGACGGCCGCCAAGGTGGCCGAACTGCAGGCGCGGGTGGACGCGCAGTTCGTCACCGCCCGCGCCGACGCCGAAGTCACGCGCCAGGAACTGGTGAAGGAAGAGGGCGCGCTGGCCGGGCTGGACGAGCGCCTGGCCGCGCTGGTCACCCACAGCCCGGCCGACGGCCGCTTCGTGGTGCCGCGCGCGGTGGACCAGGACGGCCGCTATCACCGCAAGGGCGAACTGCTGGGCTATGTGGTCGACCCGCTGCAGCCGTTGGTGCGCGTGGTGGTGACCCAGGGCGACGCCGAACTGGTGCGCAGCGCCAGCCGCAACGTGGCGCTGCGCCGCGCCGACCGGCCCGAGCAGGTCATCGCCGGCCGCGTGCTGCGTGAACTGCCGGCCGGCAGCAGCGATTTGCCCAGCCGCGCGCTGGCCCCGGGCGGCGGCGGCACGGTGGCCGTGGACCCGCGCGACGACAAGGGCGTGCGTGGCCTGCAGCGCAGCTTCCAGCTGGAAGTGGCGCTGCCGCCCGACGGCCTGGCGCTGTACGGCGGCCGCGTGCACGTGCGCTTCGAACACCCGCCCGAACCGCTGGCCGCGCAGTTGTGGCGGCCGCTGCGTCAACTCTTGCTCGGCCGTTTCCAGGTCTAGGCCCGATGCTGACTTGGCCGTCTCTGCTTCCGCCCTCCGGCACCCGCCGGGGCCTGGCCGCTGCCGCGCCGCTGGCCCTGGAAAGCGCCTACGCCGAGCGCGCCGACGAGCGCCCGGAATGGCCCGACAAGCTGGCCAAGGCGCTGCTGGACCACGTCGCCTACCCGCTGTGGCGCCACCTGTGGCCTGAGCGCGCGCGCGTCGCCCGGCTGGCCCGCGTGGTGCGCCGCGCCGCGTCGCTGGAGGCCACACTGAGCGAGGCCGACGCCGCCGCGCTGGCCGACCGCCAACGCGCCGTGCGCGCCCTGCTGCGCCGCGACGGACTGACCACGGCACCGCTGGCCGAGGCGCTGGCGCTGCTGCGCGAACAGGCCCGCCGCACGCTGGGCCAACGCCCCTACGACGTGCAACTGATGGGTGCCACCGCCTTGCTGCAGGGCCGCCTGGCCGAGATGGCCACCGGTGAAGGCAAGAGCCTGACCGCGGCGCTGGCGGCCGGCGTGGCCGCGCTGGCCGGTCTGCCGGTGCACGTGGTCACCGTCAACGACTACCTGGCCGCGCGCGACGCCGAAACCTTCACGCCGCTGTACGCCGCTTTGGGCCTCAGCGTGGACACGGTCGTGCAGGGCCAGGCACCGGCGCAACGCCGCGCGGCCTACCGCGCCGACATCACCTACTGCTGCAACAAGGAACTGGCCTTCGACTACCTGAAGGACCGCGTCGCGCTGTCCAGCGGCGGTGGCCGCATCCCCATGGCCGTGGCCGGGCTGGCCGGCGCGCCCAACGCGCCCTTGCTGCTGCGCGGCCTGCATTTCGTGCTGGTCGATGAGGCCGACAGCGTCTTCATCGACGAAGCCCGCACGCCGCTGATCCTGTCGGCCGAACACGCGGCCGCCGACGCCCAGGAACAGGCCACGCGCTGCGCCACCGCGCTGGCGCTGGCCAGCCAGTTGGCGCCCGACCGCGACTGGCGCAGTTTCGATGCCGAACGCCGCGTGACGCTGCTGCCGGCCGGCGAAGAGCGCCTGGCTGCGCTGTGCCTGGGCACGGCGGCGGCCGTGGTGCCGGCGGGTGTGGTGTTGGTGCTGGACGACCCGGTCTGGCAGTCGCCCCGCGGCCGCCGCGAACTGGTCGAGCAGGCGCTGGTGGCCCAGTTGCACTACCACCTGGACCAGCACTACCTGGTGACCGAGGGCAAAGTGGCCATCGTCGATGAATCGACAGGCCGCGTGATGCCCGACCGCGCCTGGGAAGCCGGCCTGCACCAGATGATCGAGACCAAGGAAGGCTGCGCGCCCACGCCGCGCCGCGTGACGCTGGCGCGCATCACCTACCAGCGCCTGTTCAGGCGCGCGCTGCTGCTGGCCGGCATGACCGGCACGGTGCGCGAGGTGGCCGACGAGATGTGGCAGGTGTATAGGCTGCCGGTCGTCACCATCCCCACCCACCGCCCGCCGCAACGCCGCGTCTTGCCGCCGCGTTTGCTGCCCGACACCACCGCCAAATGGCAGGCCGTGGTGGCGCGGGCTCGCGAACTGTCGCAGGGCGACGAGAACGCGCCTGGGGCAGGGCGCCCGGTGCTGATCGGCACGCGCTCGGTGGAAGCCTCGGAGCAACTCAGCCGCGTTCTGACCGAACAGGGCCTGGCGCACGAGCTGTTGAACGCCCGCCAGGACGCCGACGAAGCCGCTGTGGTCGAACGCGCCGGTGAGGCTGGTCGCATCACAGTGGCCACCAACATGGCCGGGCGCGGCACCGACATCCACCTGGCCGACGGCGTGGCCGCGCGCGGCGGGCTGCATGTCATCCTGACCGAATGCCATGTCTCGGCGCGCATCGACCGCCAGCTTTTCGGCCGTGGCGCGCGCCAGGGCGACCCGGGCAGCGCCGAGATGATCCTGGCCGCCGACGACGAACTGCTGCGCACCCACGCTGGCGCCCTGGTGCAGCGCCTGCTGGCGCGCTGGCCCGACGGCCCGCCGCCCTGGGCCATCGGGAGCGCGGTGCGCTTCGCACAGACCCTGGCCAGTTGGCGCGACGCCCGCCAACGCCGCGCCACCCTCTTGCAGGACGAGCGGATGGACCGCCTCTTTGCTTTCACCGGAACCGCTGAATGAACCCCTGTTTCCTGGCCTGCCTTCGACGGCCTTTGCCGACGCTGTTGACCTTGCTGAGCTTGCCGTTGTGGGCGGTGCCTGCGCAGGCGCAGGCGCAGATGCAGATGCAGGCGCAGGCGCAGGCGCAGGCGCGCCCGATGGCCGGTGTCGCACCGGCGGCCGCCGCCGCCTCGCGCGGCTTTGACTGCCTGATCGAACCGCGACAAACCATCGAATTGCGCAGCCCGGTTGAAGGCCTGATTGAGCAGGTGACGGTGGAGCGCGGCCAGACCACGCGGCGCGGCCAGGTGCTGGTCACTTTGGTGTCGGCGCTGGAGCGCACCAACCTGGAAGTGGCGCGCCACCGCGCCGAGATGTCCGGCCGCCTGGAACTGGCGCGCAACCGGGTCGAGTTCGCGCGGCGCAAGGCCGAACGCGCGCAGCAACTGCAGGGCGAAAACTTCATCTCCACCCAGGCCCGCGACGAAGCGCAGACCGAACTGGCGCTGGCCGAATCGGAACTGAAAGACGCCGTCGAAAACCAGCAGCAGGCACAGCTGGAATTGCGCCGCGCCACGGAGATCGTCGAGCAGCGCACGCTGAAAAGTCCCTTCGACGGTTATGTGGTGGACCGCCTGCTGAACCCCGGCGATCTGGCCGAAGCCGGCACCGGCCGCAAGGCCGTGCTGCGCCTGGCGCAGCTGGACCCGCTGCGCGTGGAAGTGATGCTGCCGGCGGCGGCCTGGGGCCGCGTCAGCACCGGCAGCACGGTGCGTGTGACGGTGGAAGGCGCGGGTGCGCCGCGCAACGCGCGCGTGGTGGTGGCCGACAAGGTCATCGACGCCGCCAGCAGCCTGTTTGGCGTGCGCCTGGAACTGCCCAACCCGGGGCTGAAGCTGCCGGTGGGCGCGCGCTGCACCGTGGACTTCCCCGGGCTGGGCGTGGAGCCGCTGTCGCCCGCCGCCCTGCCGGCGCGCAAGTGACGGTGGCGATGGCGATGGCGGTGGCGGTGGCGGTGGCGGGCTGACGCGGCATGGCAGACCCGGGCCACCCGAGCACCGACAAGGCCCGCAGCGGGCCCGCCCGGGCCGCTGCGACGGCAGCCGGTGCCGATGACCCCGGCATCACCTTGGCCTGGGCCGCCGCCGACCATACCGCCGCCGTCCTGGCCCTGCTGCCGGAACTGCTGGAAGCCGACGTGCTGCCGCCGCGCTTTGTTGTCGCCCACCGCGCGGGCGCACCGTCGGAACTGGTCGGCGCAGCGGCCTTGGTACCGGCCATGCGCCACGGCCCGTCGCCCGGTTTTCGTGGCCTGGTGCGCGTGTTGCCGGGCTGGCAGCGTCGGGGCGCGGGCCGCGCGCTGGTGGCCCGCCTGGCCGATGAAGCGCGGGCCTGGGACGTGCCCCACCTGCTGGCCTGGCAGGCCGAGCCCGACGGTGTGGCCAGCCGTTTCATGCAGGCCCTGGGCGGCCGTGTGGACTACACGCTGCACCACTTCCTGATCGACAAGACCGTGGCCGTGCCGATGTGCGCGCGGCTGGTGGGCCGCCTGCGTGAACGTGGCCACGTCCCGCCGGGCTGGGCCTTGCTGCCGCTGCACCAGGTGCCGCGCGCGGCCGTGGTGGCGCTGCACGCGCAAGAGTTCAACGCCGGCTTCGAGGCCACCGCCGCGATGCTGGCGCGCGAGCTGGCCGACCCGCGTGTCAGTGCGCTGTCCTTCGCGCTGTGGAACGGGCAGACGCTGGCCGGCTACCTGCTGGCCGGCCACGCGGCAGACCAAGACGGCGACCTGCCCGAGGTGCGCTTCTGGGCCAGCGACCCGGCGCTGCGCGGCGGCTGGCCGGCGGCGCTGTTGCTCGAAGCCTTCGTGCGCCACGCCAGCGACCTGGGCGGCTACACCGCCCGCTACCACTGCAACGCCAACGCCCGTGCGCCGCTGAACGTGGCGCGCAAATGCGGCGCGCGTGAACTGGCGCCGACGCACGGCTGGGTGCTGGACTTGGATAGTGATCTGGCTCCGCTATCGCCATCGCCATCGGCATCGGCATCGGCATCGGCATCGTCACCGCCGGTGCCGGTGCTTGCTGAGCTGCGCGATACCGCCGCCGGCGCGCCGCCATGAGGGGCCTGCTGGTGCTGGCCGTCGATGGCCTGGACTGGCCCGCGCTGCGGGCCGAACAGGCGGCGGGCCGCATGCCGCAATTCACGCGCCTGCAGTCGCGCGGCGTGCAGGCGCGGCTGGCTTTCCCGCCGCAGGCTGCGGCGTCCGTGGCCGCGCGCTGGCTCAGCTTCGCTTGCGGCATGGGCCCGGCGCAGCACGGCATCGCCCACGACCTGCTGGGCCACGCCGACGGCCTGCGGCTGGCGCCGCCCACGGCCGCCGACCTGCAGGCCACCCCGCTGTGGCAACACGCCTGGCAGGCCGGCCTGGACGCCCGCGTGGTCGGCTGGCCGGCCACGGCGGGCACCCGCATCCCCGCCAGCGCGGGCCCCGGCAGCCTGTGTGTGGCCGACGGCTTCCAGCGTCCCGAGGCCGGCGTGCAGCGCGCCTGGCCGCTGGCGCCCGATGCGGTGGTGCCGGCGGCTGCGCGGACCCTCGTGCGGGCGGCGCGCATGCACCCGGTCGAAGTCACCGAGGCGATGCTGGCCGCGCTGCTGCCGCCCGAGCAAGGCCTGCCCGACGCAGCGTCGCCCGAGCCGGACCTGCTCAGTGCCGCATCTCATGCGCCAGACCTGCTGAGCGCTGCACCACTGGCGCTGCGCGAGGCCACCGCCACCTTGCTGGCGCGCTGGGCCAGCGTGCACAACCTGGGCGTGCACCTGTGCGAAGAGGGCGCCGCGCCATTGCTGATGCTGCGTTTCGACGGCTTGCCCGCGTGGCGCCGCAGCGCAGCCGCCAGCGGCATCGCGACCGGCCAGGCCGAGGCCGGCTGGCTGGCCTGGCTGGACCTGATGCTGGGCCGCTACGCCGCCTTGCTGGCCGACAGCGGCCATTTGCTGCTGCTGGCCGACCAAGGGCGGGAAGACGGCAGCGCAGGCGGCATGCTGGTCAGCGGCCCGCGCGTGGCGGGGTCAGCGTGGCCGGCCATGCTGCCGGCGGCACAGGCGCTGGCCCTTGCGCTCGGGCTGCTCGGCCTGCAGCCCGCAGCACCGCAGGCCGGGTCGAGCGCCGGCCACGCCGCTGGCCTGATCGCCAGGCTGCACGCGGCACCGCTGTGTGACGACGCTGCCTTGCTGTGGCTGCAGACGCAAGGTGTGGTGCCTGCCGACCTGGCGCCGCTGCGGCAGCGCGCGCAGGCCGTGCGCGCGGCCACGCTGGCCGGCCTGGCTGCGGGTGACCTGGGCGCCGGCTGAGCCGCTCGCCGCCCCGTCAAGCGCCTGCAGTCCCGTCCGCGCCCGAGCCCTGGGCCCACGCCACCAGCTGCGCCAGGCTGACCGCGCGGCTCTGCAGGCAGTAGGCCTCGCGGCTGCCGCGCCCGGCCGGGCTGACCACGTCGTGCACTTGCGTCACGTCCAGCGCCCACACCTCGTGGGGCTGGGCGCTGAAGGAGGCCACCACGTCCAGGTCCTGCCGCTGGTACAGGCCTGCGGCGGTGTCGGCGTCGTTGTTGTCCAGCCTTTCCACCGCCGCGCCGGGTTGGCGCAGGCGGTAGAACGAGGTCGTGGCGTCGGCCGTCACCACGTAGTAGTTGATCGACACCTGGATGCCGTTGTCGATGTGTGGCGGGATGTCGTGGTGGTTCGCCACCAGGTAGCTGCACGAGAACAGCGGCCGCCACGCCTCGGGCAGTAGGCCCAGCAGCAGGGCCTCGATCTCGCCATCGACGATGAAGTAGCTGATGCCGTAGAACTGTCCGTCCACGGTCTTGCCGAAGCGGTAGCGCAGGGCCGTCATCGGCCAGCGCGGCAGGCGCGGCAGTGGCGTGTCGAGTCGGGCGTACATCGGTGACGGCGTCATGGGCTTGGGTGGTGTCACCCGCGCGGTGTTGCGCGGGCTCGGCCGGCGGCGGGCTGGTCGGCAATATATCGCCCGGTGGCTTGCCCCCGCTGCTGCTGACGCGTCAGACGGGCTGGCTGTGCATGCCTTCCAGCAGGTCGGCCAGTTCGTCGGCGTGTTCTTCTTCCACCGCCAGGATCTGCTTCAGCAGCGTGCTGGTGGTCGGGTCCTGGTCGCCCAGGTAACGCACCATGTCGCGGTAGCTGTCGATGGCGATGCGCTCGGCCACCAGGTCTTCGCGAATCATCTCGGCCAGCGTGGTGCCGGCCACGTATTCGGCGTGGCTGCGCTCGGTCAGGCGGTCGGGCGAGAAGTCGGGCTCGCCACCGAGCTGCACGATGCGCGCGGCCAGCAGGTCGGCGTGGCCTTGCTCTTCGTTCGAATGGGCCAGGAATTCCGCACCCACGGTCTGCCCGTGGATGCCACGCGCCATGAAGTGGTGGCGCCGGTAACGCAGCACGCAGACGATTTCTGTCGCCAGCGCTTCGTTGAGCATCTTCAGCACCTGGCTCAGGTCGGCGCTGTAGCCGGCCGTGACGGCACCGCGTTCGATGTGCTTGCGGGCCTGGCTGCGCAGGGTGGCGACGTCGGTCAGCGTGTTGGCGGTTTTCATGGTGAGGTCCTTGCTTCGGGGTGGATCAGACTGGCACTGGATGGCTTGCGCGCGGGGCCTGCGCAGCACGTCAGCGGGCATGGTTGCAGCTGAACCTCGAACGGTCTGTGCGACAGCGAACGCGTCAGCGTCGGGCCTGCTGTTCTGCGGGCCTCACAGCGGGTCTGGCGCTGGCTACCATCGGCGGGCGCCGCCACGGGCGGGCAGCTTGGCCACCGGCTCATCGGCGTGGCGCAACCCCCTTGAACAGGAGACCGGCCATGGCCAGCAAGAACACCATCTGCCTCTGGTACGACGGCACCGCGCTCGACGCCGCGCGCTTCTACGCCGAGACCTTCCCAGACAGCACAGTCGGGGCGGTGTACCGCGCGCCCGGCGACTACCCGGCGGGCAAACAGGGCGATGTGCTGACCGTCGAGTTCAGCGTCATGGGCATCCCGTGCCTGGGGCTGAACGGCGGGCCGGGCCATGTGCACAACGAGGCCTTCTCGTTCCAGGTCGCCACCGACGACCAGGCCGAAACCGACCGCCTGTGGAGCGCCGTCATCGCCAACGGCGGCATGGCCAGCGTCTGCGGCTGGTGCAAGGACCGCTGGGGCCTGTCGTGGCAAATCACCCCGCGCATGCTGATGGCGGCCATCGCCAACCCAGACCGCGCGGCCGCCCAACGGGCCTTCGACGCGATGATGGGGATGGGCAAGATCGACATCGCCGGCATCGAGGCCGCGTTGCGCGGCTGAGGCCCCGGCGGGTCAGAAGGTGTAGCGCGCACCCAGGGTCAGTGCGTTGCCTTTGACCCGTTCAGAGAGCTTGCCGTAGCTTTCCAGGTCTACCGAAAGCAGCACCTTGCGGTTGAGCACGTATTCGGCGCCCGTGCCGATGAGTGGCGAGGTCCGGCTGCCCAGCAAGGGCTGGCTGGCGCCAGATGCCCCGTCGCCCACCGCCCTTCAGGGCTCGTAGGCCTTGATGCTCAAGGCCATGCGCTCGACATAGAGCACGACAGTGAAGCGCGCGATCTGGTCGCTACCCGACACGGCCTGCTCGTGGTCGAAGCGTTTGAAGCCGACATTGAAGAGATCGATGGCGCCCAGCTCGTCGCTGTCCTTCATCGTCGGGCCCAGCAGGCTGATGCGGCCTTTCATCTCATTGGCTTCCAGGCAGGCGCCGTCGATGAACCAGCGCTTGGCCGCTGCCTGCCAGGCGGGGTAGTCGGCGGCCGAAATGCTCAGGGTCAGGTCGGGCACGGTGGCCCGGGTCGCCTGCAGCGCACCCACCCCACGCGCCGCGCCCAGCGCGCCCACCGCACTGCCGCTGGCGGCGCATCGCCAGGTGAAGGCGTCAACTTTGGCCACGCGCGCGCAGGGCAGGTCGCCGATGGTGAGCTTGAAGTTCGAAGTGACCCAGGCCTTGCTGGCCGCCACGGCCGGGGTCAGGGCTTCGCCGGCGCCCAGCGCCCAGGTGACCCGCTCGGCATCAAAGGCGATGTCGAAGCAGCCCGCTTCCTTGCTGCTGCCGTCCAGGGCGGGCACCGTGAATTCGGTCAGCAGGGCGTTCGAGAAGGTGCGCAGCGTCTTGACCTTGCCGTTCAGGTCGGCCGTCTTGAACACACCGCTGTGCAGGCTGGTGGCGGAACCCAGGGCGCCCTTGATCCAGGCATACAGCCCTTTGCCCATCGCGATGCCGGTGCTGGCCCGCCCCGGTGTCCATTTGAAGCCGGCCATCTGCTTCTTGGGCTGAAGGTCCTGCCCGGTGCTGGCCTGCGCGAGGTTGCCCTCGGCACCCAGGCCGCTGAAGGATTTCAGGCCGGCGACGGCAACGCCGTCGACCTCCAGCGCGTTGCGGCCGCCGGAAAGTGAAGTCTGTGTGGCCATGAAGCGGCTCCTCGGGTGAAGTTGCGGGAAGGAAAAGTATCCCAAGGCGCGCAACCGATTTCAATTCGCCGCGTGCGCTTTCGAACAGAGGCGCGGCGCAATCCTGTTTACGGTCAGTGCCGGAACGCTGGGCACCTGACGCACAGCGTCCACGGGCTCTGCGGGCCTTGCTGAAATTCAGTGGTCGCCGGCAAAGCCTGATCAACCTGGTCATTCGGAGACTTGCCATGCAGTACCGTTCACTCGATTTGCCTTTCTCACGTTCCCGCATCAGCCGGGCCAGCCTGGCGCTGGGCGGTACCCTGGGTATCGCCCTGGCCGCGCTGCTGACGGCCACGCCGTCGGCCCACGCGTCCAGCCACCGTGAGGCGCCCTACATCAGTGGCCAGGCGCAATTGGACGCCACCGACCTTTACATGTTCCGCAGTTACGAAACAGGCCGCCAGAATTACGTCACCATCCTGGCCAATTACCAGCCGTTTCAAGATCCGCAGGGCGGCCCGAACTTCCACATGTTCAGCCCGGACGGCTTGTACGAAATCCACATCGACAACAACGGCGATGCGGTTGAAGACCTGACCTTCCAGTTCCGCTTCACCAACACCTCCAAGGCCACGGCGCTGACGGTGGGTGGCAAGGCGGTGAAGATTCCGCTGATCAACAGCGGCGTCATTGCCGGCGTCAACCCGGGCGCGCTGAATGTGCGCGAGACCTTCACCGTCGATGTGCTGCGCAATGGCCGTCGCACGGCACGCAGCAGCGTCACCAATGCGGTGGGCGGCAGCGCCACCTTCGACAAGCCGGTGGACAACATCGGCGACAAGGTCTTCGGCAGCGCCACCGGCTACGCCACCTATGCCAACCAGCACATCTACGACGTGGTCATCCCGGGTTGCGCCACGCCGGGCCGTGTTTTCGTGGGCCAGCGCAAGGAGCCGTTCTACATCGCCGTGGGCCGCGCCTTCGACCTGTTCAACCTGAACCCGCTGGGCGCTGAAGTGGGCGGCAACAACAACGACCTGGAAGGCAAGAACGTCAGCACGCTGGCGATGGAAGTGCCCATCGCCTGCTTGACCGCCGGCACCGACCCGGTGATCGCCGCCTACACCACGGCCAGCCTGCGCCAGGGCCGTTTGCTGGACGGTGCACCTGCCACCGGCCTGGGCAAGGTCGCCCGCAGCGGCGGGGCCTGGACCCAGGTTTCACGCCTGGGCATGCCGCTGGTGAACGAGCTGATCATCGGCATCGACGACAAGGACAAGTTCAACGCGTCCAAGCCGAAGAACGACGCCACCAACTTCGCCGACTACGTGACCAACCCGGTGTTGCCGGCGCTGATCCAGAGCCTGTTCCCGGCGGCCGTGGCGCCCACCAACTTCCCGCGCACCGACCTGGTCACGGTCTTTCTGAAAGGCATCAGCGGCGTCAACCAACCGGCGGCCGCGAACATCGTGCTGGCCGACATGCTGCGGCTGAACACGGCCCTTGCCGTGACCGCCCCGGCAGCGCAGAACCCGCTGGGCGTGGCGGGCGGTGACAACGCCGGCTTCCCCAACGGCCGCCGCCCGGCCGACGACGTGGTGGACCTGTCGCTGCGCGTGGCCATGGGTGCCCTGTGCGTGCTGACCGGTGCGACCGACACGTTGAAGGTGGGCTGCAAGCCGGCCGATGCGCCGGCCGGTGGCCTGGCCCTGACCGACGGCGTGCGCAAGTCGGCCGCCAATTTCGGCGTGACCTTCCCCTACCTGACCACGCCCCTGCCGGGCAACTTCAACCCTGCCGCAGCCGCTGGCTCGGTCTACCCGTGAGGCTGGCATGAAGACCTATCGCGCGCTACCCGCCACCCTGGCCCTGACAGCGGTGCTGGCCCTGTCGGGCTGCTGGAATGACGACGACAACACCGACACCGTGGTGTCGCCACCGGTGGACGTGACCGAGGTGCCGGACAGCGCCGGCGTCAGCGTCAGCGCCTTCTTCAGCTTCGTCCTGGGCCTGGCGGCCGCTGACGAGAAGTCGGAGCCGCTGACCATCAAGGCGGCCTTCGCGGTGCCGGCGGACGAGGCCGCCGAGCCCACGCCGCTGCCGTGATCCCGGGGGCGCCGCTGGCGGCGCCCCCTTCTGCGATTGCCGTGGAAGGGAACAGCCCTGCACGCCGGCCCCTTGAGCGACACGGTGGGCGTTTGAAGCCCTGATCTGACGCCGGCGCTACGGCGCTATGGCGCGCTGGCGGCCGGCGTGCCGTTGGCGCGCGGCGCCGGCTTGGCCGTGGACAGCGGCGCCGAGTGGTCGTTGTTCTGCCCCGGCAAGGGCATGGCACTGGACTCCTGCGCGCGGCTCATCGTGGTGTTGGTGCGCCCGGCGGCCGCGGGCTCGGCCGGCTTGGCGCTGGCCGGTGTCATCACCGCGTCGGCCGGCGGCACCGAGGTGTTGGTCGCACTGCCGGCTTGCGTGCCGGGCACGGCCTGCCCGGCGTCGGGCCTGCGCGCATCGGGCATGCCGGGTCGGGCTGCATCGGGGGTCTTCTGGCAGCCGATCAACAAGGCCGCCAGCAGACAGGCGGTGGCCGCAGCCGGGGGTGTGCGCATGGATGTCCTTTCGTCTGCAGCAGGTGGACTCTGGTGCGCCGTGGCGCCGGGGTCTGTGCGTTTGCGCACCTCAACACCGACACACCGCAGCGTTGGCTTGCGCACAGACCGTGCGGCCTTGCGCAGCTACGGTTGCGGCAGCGTTCGGAACAACGCTCGAAACAGCGCCAACAACGCGCCGTCAACTCAACTCAACGCAAGGTGAACGCATGAACACGAACCAGGTCAAGGGCGCTCTCAAAGACGCCGCCGGCAAGATCCAGGAAACCGCCGGTCAGGTGGTGGGCAACGCCGACCAGCAGCTCAAGGGCATCCAGAAGCAGGTCGAAGGCAAGACGCAGAAAGCCGTTGGCGATGTGCAGGAAGCCGTCAAGGACCTGACCAAGAAATAAGCCGGCACCCACAACCCGAAGGACGACATGAACAAGCTCAACCGCATCCAGACCACGCTCGCCACCGCCCTGCTGCTGGCCCTGCCGCTGGCCCAGGCCGCCACCCTGGTCAAGGCCGACTACCAGGCGGGCAAGACGCGCATCGCTGAAGACTACAAGGCCGGGAAGGCAGCTTGCAGCGTCATCACGGGCAATGCCAAGGACATCTGCGTCGAAGAAGCCAAGGCCAAGGAAAAGATCGCCAAGGCCGAGCTGGAATACGCCTACACCGGCAAGGCGAAAGACGCCCATGCCGTGCTGGTGGCCAAGGCCGACGCGGGCTACGCCGTGGCCAAGGAACGCTGCGACGACCAGACCGGCAATGCCAAGGACGTGTGCGTGAAGGAAGCCAAGGCCGTGAAGGTCAAGGCCCTGGCCGATGCCAAGCTGGGCCAGCAGGTGGGCGAGGCCCGCAAGGACGCGGCGATGGACAAGCGCGACGCCGACTACAAGGTGGCCATCGAGAAGTGCGACGCACTGGCCGGTGACCCGAAGTCGGCCTGCGTGGCCAGCGCCAAGATGACCTTCGGCAAGAGCTGATTCCCCAGCCGCCCGCGCCATGAACCCCGCGCGCCCGATGCCGTTCAGGCCCCACGTCCTGGGCGTGTTTGGGGTCGTGTCCCTGGCCGGGGTTCTGGCCTTGTTCGGCGGCCTGGCGGGCTGCGGTGAAACCGCGAAGTTGACCGTGGCCGCGGGCAGCGGTGCGAACCCGGCCCTGCCCGCGCCGCGCAGCACGCTGCTGCCCACGGTGAACATCGCGCCGGCCGTGGGCTGGCCGGCCGGTAGCGCGCCGCAAGCCGCCGCCGGCCTGCGCGTGGGCGCGTTCGCGCAGGGCCTGGACCACCCGCGCTGGCTGCTGGTGCTGCCCAACGGCGACGTGCTGGTGGCCGAGACCAACGCGCCGGCCAAGCCGTCGGGCGCTGGCGGCATCCAGGGCTGGGTGATGGGCCTGGTCATGGGCCGTGCCGGCGCGGCCGTGCCCAGCGCCGACCGCATCACGCTGCTGCGCGACGCCGATGGCGATGGCGTGGCCGAAACGCGTGAGGTGCTGCTCAGCGGCCTGCATTCGCCTTTCGGCATGGCCCTGATCGGCGACCGGCTGTACGTGGCCAACGCCGATGCGGTGCTGAGCTTCCCCTACCAGCGCGGCGACACCCGCATCACCGCACCCGGCACGCTGCTGGTGACGCTGCCCGGCGGCCCCATCAACCACCACTGGACGAAGAACCTGCTGGCCAGCGCCGACGGCCGCACGCTGTATGTCAGCATCGGTTCGAACAGCAACGTCGCCGAAAGCGGTATGGCCGTCGAAGAAGGCCGCGCTGCGATCTGGGCCGTGGACGTGGCCACCGGTGCGCACCGCATCCATGCGTCGGGCTTGCGCAACCCCGTGGGCATGGCCTGGGCGCCGGGCAGCGGCGCCTTGTGGGTGGCGGTGAACGAGCGCGACGAACTGGGCAGCGACCTGGTGCCCGACTACCTGACCGAGGTGCAGGCCGGCGGTTTCTACGGCTGGCCCTACAGCTACTACGGCAGCCATGTGGACACCCGTGTCACGCCGCAGCAGCCCGACCGCGTGGCGCGCGCCCTCGTACCCAGCTACGCGCTGGGGCCGCACACGGCTTCACTGGGCCTCGCGGCGGCGTCGGGCACCACCTTGCCGGCGCCCTTTGCGCAGGGGCTCTTCGTCGGCCAGCACGGTTCCTGGAACCGCCAGCCGCACAGCGGCTACAAGGTGGTCTTCGTGCCCTTCACGAACGGCCAGCCCGACGGCTTGCCGGTGGACGTGCTGACCGGTTTCCTGAACGCCGATGGCCAGGCGCAAGGTCGCCCGGTGGGCGTGGCCATCGACAGCGGCGGTGCCTTGCTGGTGGCCGACGACGTGGGCAACACCATCTGGCGCGTCAGCGGGCCGGCGGTAGCGCGTTGATCGACCGCAGGATGGCGCGCGCGATGTCCTGACGCTTGGCCAGATCGCCCAGGCGGTTCGGGGTGTCGATGTTCAGCGCGAAGAACACCGGCCCGGTGGGCCATTCCACCCAGCCCACCCACCAGCCCAGCCGGCCTGTCCAGCCGGTCTTGGCGCGCAGGATCCAGTCGCGGCCGGCCTCGTTGACCATCACGTCCTTCACCAGGCGCTGGTGTTCCACCGCGAAGGGCAGTTCGTTGCGGTACAGCCGACGCAGCATGGCGATCTGTTCGTGGGCCGAGATCGCCAGTTCACCTTCAACCCAGAACGGCGCATCACCCCGCGCGCTGGCGTTGCCATAGGCGATGCGCTGCAGGTAGGCCGTTTCGCGCGCGTCGCCCAGTTGCTGCGCAAAGCGGCTGTAGACCCAGACCGTGGACGCGCGCATCGCCGAGCGCAGGGTCTGGTCCTGGTCCCACGCGGGGTTGTCGCGCTGCACGCCGTCCCACGGGATGACCTGGAATTCGTCGCGCAGGATGCCGGCGTCCAGCGCAAACAGGCTGTGCGGAATCTTGAAGGTGGACGCCGGCGAATAGCGGCGCGCGGCGCGTTCGGCGTCGAACACCAGCACCGCTTCGGGCTGGGCGCGGGCGTCCACAACCACGATGGTGCCGCGCGCCTGGGCGTCGCTGAAGTGGTGTGCCCAGTCGGGCCGTTGCTGAACCGCTGGCGCCGCGCGGGCGGTCGCGGCTATTGCGGTGACGGCGCTGGCCGCCAGCGCGGCAGCCCCGGCGGTGACCAGCGTGCGGCGGCCGATCATGGTGCCGGGCCGGCCAGCCGCGCGGCGTCGCGCGGGGCCACGTACTGGAAGACCGCGCGCTGGCCCGGGATGACGGTGGCGTACAGACCCCGGTCGCCGTAGCCGAGCAGCGCAGCGCCGCCGTCCAGCGCACGCTGCGTCTGCGGCGCGCCGAAGCGCTGGCGCACGTCGGCCTCGCTCAGCCGCGCCACGGGTATGAAGCTCAGGCCGGTCAGCAGCGCCTGCTCGGCTTCGGCCTGGTCGGCTGCGCGCAGCGTGAAGCGGCGCACGCCGCCTTCCATCGGCGTGCTGCCGCTGCTGCCGTCGCGCCAGCGGTTCAGCGTGGCGGCGGGCACCTCGAAAGACAGCACCAGGCGCCCGGCCACAAAGCCGGCGTTGAAGGGCTCGGCCAGCGCTTCCAGCACACCCACTTCGCCCAGGCGCGCCACCAGCGCCACCTGCAGGCCGTCGCCGGTGCGGGCGCGCACCTGGGCCAGCGTGGCCGTGCCCAGGTGCAGGCCCATCACGCGCGACGTGCCGTCGGCCTGCACATCCACCTGCCAGGGCAGGCCCTGGGCGGCAGCGGCTTGCGCCGACGGTGGCATTTGCGGGGGCGGTGGCTGCAGCAGCGCCCGGCCGCCCAGCGTGGCCACGGCCAGCAGCAGGACGCCCGCGCCGGTGCCCAGCACCCAACGGTTTGTTCGATTCATGCCGCGATTGTCGGCGCGCCGCCGCCGGGCGCCGGCCTGCTGCGTGCAGCAGCGAACAGCGCGTGCCGCCGCACGGCCCCACACTGCGGCATGAATCTGCAACGCTGCCCTCGCACCCCGGCCCGGCTGCTGTCGCCGATAACCTGGGTGGCCTGCTGGGCCGCGGCTGCATCCGTTGCGCTGGCCGCGCCGGCCGCCGCTTCGGCCGCGACGGACACCACCAGAGACGTCACCACTGACGCTGCCACCGACGCCGCCAGCCTGGCAGCCTGGACCACACGCTTCGCCAGCGAAGTCGACCACCGCCTGGACGTGCCGCCCGCCGAACTGCAGCACTACACCACGCTGCTGGACGAGGCCCTGGCTCGGGCACAGGTCACGGTGCCACCGGCGCAGGCCGTGCTGCTGGTGGACCGCAACCCGCAGGTGCAGGCGGCCCTGCTGCTGGTGCGCACCGCCGCGGGCGGCTGGCACGGGCTGGGTGCCGTGGCCGTGTCCACCGGCAAGGTCGGGCGCTATGAGCACTTCCTGACGCCCAAGGGCGTCTACCCGCACACGCTGGACAACCCCGACTTCCGCGCCGAAGGCACCTACAACGAGAACCACATCCGCGGCTACGGCCTGCGCGGGCGGCGGGTGTTCGACTTCGGCTGGCAGATGGCCGAACGCGGCTGGGGCCCGGGCGGCAGCAGCCCGATGCGCCTGCAGATGCACGCCACCGACCCGACGCTGCTGGAGCAGCGCCTGGGCCGCGTGGACTCTGAAGGCTGCGTGCGCATACCGGCCACGCTGAACGTCTTTCTCGACCGCCACGGCGTGCTGGACGCCGACTACGAAGCCGCCCTGGCGGCGGGCCGCAAGCTGTGGGTCATCCCGGCGAAGCGGGAACTGATGCCGTGGCCGGGCCGCTACCTGGTCGTCGTCGACAGCCAACAGGCTGCGCGGCCCGCGTGGTCGCCCGACCCGCTGGCCCGGCCGCCGGCCGCGCCGAAGGCGAAGCTGGCCAACCCGGCGTTGGTGAGAGCCCAGGTGTGATTCGTCCGGCGCAGCCGGTTCATTTTTCCTGGCCCAGTGCCACGCGAAAGGCTTCCAGCTTGGCCTCGTAGGCATCGGCCTCGCCATAGTCCAGGAAGCGGTTGTAGCGGCGGTGCGTGCCCAGCACCTTGTGGGCGTGCTTGATGGGGCAGAAGTACTGCTCGGTGCGCGCCAGGATCTCGGCCATGTAGCCCATCAACCCGTTGCCGTATTCGCAATACGTGCAGTGGAATTTCTCGACGAAGTTCAGGTAGCCCAGGTGGCGCCGGTCGAACACCAGGTAGTCCGCGCGCCGCACCCGCGTGATGCCGTAGATCGGGAAGCAGGTCCACTGGTAGACGCTGACGCACAGGTCGATCAGCAGCAGCGGCAGCACCATGCCGTAGATCAGCGGCCCGGTGATCAGGTTCTGCGGGCGGTTGGTCACCAGCCAGCGGAAGAAGTTCGTCTTCAGCTGGCGGTGCGCCAGCCTCACGCTGCGCTCGAACTCCACGCGCTTGCCCTTGATCTGGAAAAACATGCGGCTTTCCTGCTCGTGCACGGCGGTGGCCAGGTCGGCCTCCAGCGCGGCCATCTGGGCCAGGATGTCTTGGATGCGTGGATTCATGCCGCCGAGCATAGGCTGCGCACGCGCGGCGGCGCCTGTGCCCAGCCGCCGCCGCGCGTGCGTTGCCGAACGGACGGCCCGAGGCTGCCGGTCTACAAGTGGGGCATGAACATCCCCGCCGCTGCCGCCAACCTCAACCCCCACACACAGCAGTTGCACGCACTGGGTCAGAGCCTCTGGCTGGACAACATCACGCGCACCCTGCTCGACAGCGGCCTGCTCGCGCGCTACATCGCCGATTTGTCGGTGACGGGGCTGACGTCCAACCCGACCATCTTCGAACGCGCCATCACCGCCGGCACGGCCTATGACGCCAGCATCCAGGCCTTGCGCATCCAGGGCCTGGCCGGCGAAGACCTGTTCTTCGAACTGGCGCTGCAAGACCTGCGGCGGGCCGCCGACCTGTTCAGGCCGGTCTTCGACGCGACCGGCGGGGTGGACGGCTGGGTGTCGCTGGAAGTCTCACCGCTGCTGGCCGACAACACGGCGCACACCGTCCAGGCCGCGTCGCGCCTGTTCCGACAGGCGGCGCGGCCGAATGTCTTCATCAAGATCCCGGGCACGCCCGAAGGTTTGCGCGCGGTGGAAGAAGTGCTGTTTGACGGCGTCCCGGTCAACGTGACCCTGCTGTTTTCCTGCGAACAGGTGCGCGCCGCCGCCGCCGCCCACTTGCGCGCACTGGAACGCCGGCTGGCCGCCGGCCTGCCCCTGCAGGTGGCCTCGGTGGCGTCGGTCTTCATCAGCCGCTGGGACGTGGCCGTGCAGGACGCGGTGGCGCCCGAATTCCACAACCGGCTGGGCATCGCGGTGGCCATGCAGAGCTACCGCGCACACGGCGAGTGGCTGCAGACCGACCGCTGGAAGCGCCTGGCGGCCAACGGCGCGCAGCCGCAGCGCCTGCTGTGGGCCAGCACTGGCGTGAAAGACCCGGCCGCCGCCGACACGCTGTACGTGCAGGCCCTGGCAGCGCCCGGCACCATCAACACCTTGCCCGAGCAGACGCTGCTGGCCTGGGCCGACCACGGCCAGCTCGATGCCGGCAGCGCAGGTGCACTGCCGGCCGACGGCGGCTATGCCGAAGGCGTGCTGCAGGAACACCGCCGCGAAGGGATCAACCTGGACGCACTGGCGCTGCGCCTGCAGCGCGAAGGGGTGCAGGCCTTCACCTTGTCGTGGCACGCCTTGCTGGCCTGCATCCGCGAGAAATGCCCGGTGCCCGCGCCCAGCACAGCCGCCTGACGGGCTTCAGCCCACCGCGTTCGCAGCCCCCGGCCACACCCAGTCGCGGATTTCGGGCAGGTCCATCCCGTGCTCGTCGATGTAGAGCTTGTGCGCGATCAGCCGGTCGTGGGCCATCTGTTGGATCCGGTCGCCGGCGCTGCCCAGTTGCGGCAGGCTGTCCACGGCCTTCATCACCAGGTGGAAGCGGTCCAGCTTGTTTTGCACGCGCATGTCGAAGGCCGTGGTGATGGTGCCTTCTTCCTGGTAGCCGTGAACGTGGAAGTCGCGGTTGTGGCGGCGGTAGATCAGCCGGTGCACCAGCGACGGGTAGCCGTGGAAGCCGAAGACCACGGGCCGGCTGCGCGTGAACAGCGCGTCGAAACCGGCGTCGCTCAGGCCGTGCGGGTGTTCGCTGGCGGACTGCAGGCGCATCAGGTCGACGACGTTGACGACGCGCAGTTTCAGCGCCGGCGCGTGGGCCCGCAGGATGGACACGGCAGCCAGGATTTCCAGCGTCGGCGTGTCGCCGCAGCAGGCCATCACCAGGTCGGGTTCTCTGCCTGAAACACCGTCACCGTCGTTGCTGGCCCAGGGCCAGATCGCAGCGCCTTCGGCGCAGTGCACGGCCGCCTGTTCCATCGTCAGCCACTGCGGCAGCGCGTGCTTGCCGGCCACCACCACGTTCACCAGGTTGCGGCTGCGCAGGCAGTGGTCCATCACCGACAGCAGGCAGTTGGCATCGGGCGGCAGGTAGACGCGCACGGTGTCGGCCTTCTTGTTCACCACGTGGTCCAGGAAGCCCGGGTCCTGGTGGGTGAACCCGTTGTGGTCCTGCTGCCAGACGTGGCTGGTCAGCAGGTAGTTCAGCGAGGCGATGGGCCGGCGCCACGGCAATTCGCGCGTCACCTTCAGCCATTTGGCGTGCTGGCTGAACATCGAATCGACGATGCGCACGAAGGCCTCGTAGCTGTTGAACACGCCGTGGCGGCCGGTCAGCAGATAGCCTTCCAGCCAGCCCTGGCACTGGTGTTCGCTCAACACCGAATCGACCACGCGGCCGGTCGGAGCCAGGAATTCGTCGCCGTCCAGGGTCTCGGCGTCCCACTGGCGGTAGGTCACTTCGAAGACCGCGCCCAGCAGGTTGGACACCGTCTCGTCGGGGCCGAACAGGCGGAAGTTCTGTGTGGCCAGATTGCGCTGGATCACGTCGCGCAGCCAGGCGCCCAGCACCCGCGTGTCCTGCGCCTGCAGCGCGCCCGGCGCGGGCACGGCGGTGGCGTGGTCGCGGTAGTCGGGCAGCTGCAGATCACGCAGCAGCTGGCCGCCATTCGCATGCGGGTTGGCGCCCATGCGCCGTGCACCCTGCGGCGCCAGCGCGGCCAGTTCCGGGCGCAGGCGGCCGTTGTCGTCGAACAGTTCTTCGGGCCGGTAGCTGCGCAGCCAGTCTTCCAGCACCTGCACGTTCTGCGGGTGGTCGGGGTCCACGGCCAGCGGCACCTGGTGCGAACGGAAAGTGCCTTCGTTCGGCAGGCCGTCCACCGTTTTCGGCCCGGTCCAGCCCTTGGGCGTGCGCAGCACGATCAGCGGCCAGCGCGGCCGCGTGCGCAGGCCGTGCTGCCGTGCATCGGCCTGGTTGCGCTGGATGTGGGCGATGGCCATGTCGGTGGCTTCCGCCATCAGGCGGTGCATCGTCATCGGGTCGTCGCCCTCGACGAAGAGGGGCGTCCAGCCGCAGCCGCGAAAGTACTGGTCCAGCTCGCCGTGGCTGATGCGGGCCAGCAGCGTGGGGTTGCTGATCTTGTAGCCGTTCAGGTGCAGGATGGGCAGCACCGCGCCGTCGGTGGCCGCATCCAGCAGCTTGTTGCTGTGCCAGGCGGCGGCCAGCGGACCGGTCTCGGCTTCGCCGTCGCCCACCACGCAGGCCACGATGAGGTCGGGGTTGTCGAAGACCGCGCCGAAGGCGTGGCTGAGCGAATAACCCAGTTCGCCGCCTTCGTGGATGGAGCCCGGTGTGGACGGCGCCACGTGGCTGGAGATGCCGCCCGGAAACGAGAACTGCTTGAACAGCTGCTTCAGGCCCGCTGCGTCTGGCGTGACGGCGGGGTAGACCTCGCTCCAGCGGCCTTCGAGGTAGACATTCGCCACCACGGCCGCGCCGCCGTGGCCGGGCCCCGAGACGTAGAGCATGTTCAGGTCGTGCTGCCGGATGACCCGGTTCAGGTGGGCGTAGATGAAGTTCTGCCCCGGCACCGTCCCCCAATGGCCGACCAGCAGCGGCTTGACGTGGGCCAGCTGCAGCGGTTCGCGCAGCAGCGGGTTGTCGTAGAGGTAGAGCTGCCCCACCGACAGGTAGTTGGCGGCGCGCCAGTAGGCGTCGATCAGGCTGAGCGTGGCGGTCATCGGGTTCCTTGTGGCTTGCGGCAAGGTAGCGATAACCGGCAGGGCGGTCTGTGCGGCGGTCAACGCACCGGTTTCAGGCGCGCCTGCCGCTGGCGCAGCGCCAGCCAGGCCAGCGCGCCGCCCAGCAGGGCCAGCGGCAGCAGCGCGCCCAGGTTCATCGCCTGCCAGCCGCCGGTGGTGACCAGCGCGCCCGAGCCGAAGGCGGTGAAGGTCATGGTGGTGTAGACGCAGAAGTCCACCGCCGCCTGCGCGGTGGTGCGCTCTTCGGGCCGGTAGGCCTCGGTGGCCAGCGTGGTGCCGCCGATGAACAGGAAATTCCAGCCCACGCCCAGCGTGATCAGTGCGGCCAGGAAATGCATCAGGTCCACGCCCGACAGCGCGATCAGCACGCAGACGACGTTCAGCGCCAGGCCCGTCACCATCACCGGCAGCGCACCCCAGCGCTTGATCAGGCTGCCGGTGAAGAAGCTGGGCGCGTACATGCCCACCACATGCCATTCCAGCACCAGCGCCGCCGACGAAAAAGGGTGCGAACACTGGGCCATCGCGATGGGCGTGGCGGCCATCAGCAGGTTCATCACGCCATAGCCCAGGGCGCAGGCCGTGGTTGCGATGATGAACTTCGGCTGGCGCGCAATCTCGCGCAGCGGGCGGCCCTGCTTCGGTACTTGGCCGGGCGCGTTGAAGGGCGGGAATTCGATGCGCGACATCACCCCCAGCGCCAGCAGCGCCACGCCCACCAAAGCCAGGTAGGCACCGGCAAAAGGCTGGGGCAGGGCGTCGCGCGTGAAGCTGGCCAGGTTGGGCCCGACGAAGGCGCCCAGGATGCCGCCGGCCAGCACCCACGAGATGGCCTTTTCCTTCATCGAAGGCGCCACCAGTTCCATCGCCGCGAAGCGGTACAGCGAGGCGTTGGCGTTGTAGTAGCCGGCCAGCAGCGTGGCCGCCACCAGCAGCCAGAAGGTGTGGGTGACGGCCGCCACCGCGCACAGCGCCGACGCCAGCATGGCCACCACCAGCCCCAGCTGGAAGGTGCGGCGCCGGCCCCAGGCGCGCTGGTGGCGGGCCACCAGCGGCGCGGCCAGCGCACCGCCGGCCACATAGCCGGCCACCGGCAGCGTGGCCATCCAGGCCTGCGGCGCCAGGCTCAGGCCGACCAGGCCGTTGATGGCGATGAAGGTGACGTTGTTCGACAGGAACAGGCCCTGGCACAGCGTGAGCAACAGCAGTTGGGGGTTCATGTCGGGGCCGGCAGCAAGGGAGGCGGGATTGTGCGGGCGGCGCTTGCGGCAACGGGGGCAGCGGCCTGCTGCAGCACCATCGGTTCGGCAATCAGCAGCAGGCTGACGGCGGTGCAGGCCAGCATCAGCAGCGTCAAGGGCAGCAGGCCCCAGGCCGCCCGGCGCGGCGGCACACCGGCCGCCAGCACCATGCGGTGCGACCACCAGATCGACGCCGCATGGCCGAGCACGATGGCCGCCACCGCCACCTGCCAGGTCAACCGGGCATCGACCAGGCCGATGTCGGTGTGCCAGCGCGCGGTGCCGAACAGGTCCCACTGCCGGCCGAAGGGGTCGGACAGCAACTGGATGACCGCCTGCCCCTGGATGAACAGGCCCGAGAAGTTGTGCGCCACGTTGTAGGCCGCGGCGATGGGCACCAGCGTGATGGCCAGCTGCGCCGCCAGCAGGCGGTGCGGGATGGCCGGCTGCAGCAGGGCCAGTGCGATGCGCAGCGTGGCGGCATAGGCCAAGCCGAAGGCCGCCCACACGCTGAGCAGGCCCGCCGTGCCCAGGAAGCGGCCGTTGGTGTCCAGCCAGGCGGCGGGCACGACGGCGCGCACGGCCTGCTCGAAAGCGTTCCACGCGGCGCTGCCGTGCAGGCCGTCGAAGATGACGGTGGACAGCATGGCCATCACCAACGCAACCTGGCCGGCGGTGGCCCGCACCGCTTGCGGCGGGGCTTCACCGGACCATTGCAGGCGCAGTGGCGCCATGCGGCCCAGCGTGGCGAAGACCACGGCAAAGACATCGGCGTGCGCCTGCCAGGTGGCACGCCCGAAGGCGGCCATGCCGGCCAGGTTGCACACCGTCCACAGCAGCGCGGCGCAGCCCAGCCGGTAGGGCGTGCTGGCCAGCGGGTGCACCACTTCCAGCCAGCACCAGGCCAGCAGCAGCAGCGCGGCCGGCCACAGGCCCAGCCATGCTGGATAGCGCCAGCCCAGGGCCAGGCCGGGGTGCAGGTCGTGGTGCAGGCCCTGGTGCAGGCCCTGGTGCACGACCCTGCGCCAGCCTGCGCGGCGGGCCACCGCGTCCAGCACCTCGAAGCTGCTGCGCCAGGGGTCCAGCGCCGGCCACAGGTTGCACAGCAGCGCGGCCGTGAAGGCCAGGCCCACCCACCAGACGATCCACACCAGCGTGGGCGCCAGGTTCATCAGCGGGTCGTTGCTGCCGAACAGCGCGGCCGCAATGGCCAGCACGAACAGCAGCCAGGCGGCCATGCGCAGGGCCCGCAACACGCCGACGGGCAGGTGCACCGCCACGCCCCAGTGCGCCGGGCCCGCGGGCCCTGCGGGCGCTGCAGGCCGTGCGAAGAACGCGGCGGCGACGAAGGTCAGCGCCACCACCGCGCAGGCGGCGGCGACGACCCACGACAGCGGCACCGGCAGGTCGTAGCGCTCGTCGAAACCGTGGGCCCGCGCGACCTGCTGGGCCTGCGCAGCGGCTAGCCCCAGCAGCGCCGCCAGCGGTGCGGGCTTCAACGCGGGCGGACTTCCAGCACGCCCAGCGGTGCCGCGTGGTGGTCGCTGCGGGGCGCTGCGCCCGTCGTGTTCGCCGCGTGCCATTCGAAGCGAAAACGCCCCGTGGCGTGGGCCGTGAAGGCCAGCTCGGCCGGCTGCCCGGCGGGCACCGCCAGCTGCAGGCGGTAGGCGTGCAAGTGCAGTTCGCCCGCCGTGTTGCTGCGCACGCGCAGCCGCAGCGCGTCGCCTTTCAGCGCGGGGATCAGCCGCTGTGAAGGCGGCAACAGGCCGTCGGTCAACAGCAGTTCGTGCACCGCCGCCGCAGGCTGCGCGTGCGCGCCGGTGACGGCGCCGAAAGCCGCTACCGCGCAGAAGCCAACAGCGCGCAGGCTCACGCGCTCACTCGGTGACCGCCGCCTTCCAGTTCGCGACATTGCGCGCGGGCCCGGTCAACTCCAGGATGTGCATGCCGGTGTTGGCGCGGTCGACGATGTAGATGTAGCCGCGCTCGTCCACTTCCACGTTGTTGGTCTGGATGGCGCGCCGCGTGGCGGCTTCGGTGTAGGGCAGCTTCACGGCCTGGCCGGTGGGCGTTTCCAGCACCACGGTGTTGGCGTTCATCGCCGGGATGAAGTAGGCGATCTCTTTCGGGAAGAAAGGGTCGCGCACGTCCAGCGCGCGCACGCCGGCGTTGAAGTGGGCGAAGAACATCACACGTTTGAAGAACACCGGCGCGTAGCTCTCGTTCGACGAGTGGGTGCCGAAGCGCCCGCCGCGCGAGCAGAAATTGCCGCTGGCTTCAGGCACCGTCCAGCTGGCCACGCCGAAGGGCTTGGTCTCGGTGGTGATGTCCACGAACCAGACCATCTGCCGGCCTTCCAGGCATTCCTTCTGGATGGCCTCGTCGGTGACGACGATGAAGTCGCGCTTCCTGCCCAGCAGGTTCTTCTCGAACTCGGGCACGTCCACGTTCAGCATCGGAAACACCGTGTGTGCGCCGTGCATCGGCGGCAGGTCCAGCCGCGCCACCTGCGGGTACAGCAGGTTCTCGGGCGTGGGCTCTTTCGGGCCGGTCAGCAGTTTTTCGCGGTCGACGATCTGCAGCACGCCGTCGGTGTTGGTGCCGTAGCCGAAGAAGACGCGGTTGCCCTTCGGCCCGGTGGATATGGGGCCGTGCAACTGGATGGGCGTGGGCCCGGCGGCGCCGGGCTGCTGGCCGACCAGGCCGAAGTCGCGGATGAAGACCGGCCTGGCGGGGTCGCTCAGGTCGTAGATCTGCGTCATGCGGTTGGTGCGCCACATCGGGTTGCCCGACACCAGGTAGGCGATGCCGGTTTCGCATTCCCAGAAATTCTTGTGCGTGCCTTTCAGGCCCTTGCCGATGACGGTGATCAGCGCGGGCTTGGCCGGCTCGCTCACGTCCCACACTTCATGCGCCTGGTTGCCGAAGACGCGCAGCATGTAGAACTTGGACTTGTCGCCCTTGGGCAGTTGTTCGCCGCTGCACACGCGCACCATCTGCGCGCCGCCTTGTTCGGCCTTGCCTTCTTCACCCGGGATGTGGGCCAGGTATTTCGGCGCCTTGGGGTCGGTGACGTCGAGGATGGAAGTGCCGTTGTCTTCCTGCTTGCCGGTCAGCGGGTTCAGCTTCTTGTCGCCGTGGTGGCCGATGTAGGCGATCCAGCGCTTGCCCTGCTTCTGGATGGTCGGCTGGTAGGCCGTGCGGGCCTGCAGGTCGCTGTAGCCGACCAGGCGCATGTTCAGCGCTTCGGCGGCCGGTGCTGCGGCGGTTTGGGCCTGGGCGCCGCCGCACAGCAGCGCGGCCAGAAAAGCAGGCAGTGCGACAGCCCGTGAAGCAGGCCTTGGGGCGGACTTGGGGGCGGGGTTCGTAACGGGGCTCATCGCGTTTCTCCAGGTACCGCAGCGTCCGGGTGCCGGGCGCTGCCGAGCGCGATGATGGCCGCGCCTGACGCCGCCCTGCAGCCTGCTTTCGTCCGTGCTTTCCCCGAGTTTCCACAGCGCAGAACGCTGGGCCTGATCGGGCCTGGCCGGGCACCCCGTGACGACGACCTGCCGCTGCTAAACGGTGGGCGGCCGGGCCTGGGCCTGCAGCCTTTCGATGTCCTGGCACAGGCGCGCAGCGATCAGGTGCATCACTTCCAGGCCGAATTCCGGGTTCTGGTAGACCAGCTGCTTGAACGTGTCTTCGTCGATGGACAGCACCGTGCAAGGGGTCAGGCACTGCGCGGCGCTGCTGCGCCAGCGCTCGGGCGCGAAGAAGGCGATCTCGCCGAACATCTGCCCGGCTTCCAGCGTGCGGCCCACATCGGGCAGGGCGATGCGGCCGTCGGCCAGGAAGTACATGCGGTCGGCCTTGGAGCCGCGCGTGAACAGGGTGGCGCCAGCGCGGTACTGGCGGCTGCGCATGTAGGGGCGCAGCCAGATGCCGAGCTGCCGGTCGTCGGTGCCGGTGGCCGACAGGTGGCGCGTGATCTGCACCATCTGGCGCACCCGCCACAGGTTCACCGGCAGCAGCACCGCGTGCAGCAGCACCAGCAGGGTGTTGGGTTGTGCCAGGCCGTAAACGATGAAACCGATGTTGCTGCCCACCGCCAGCCAGCGCAGCGGAATCATCGTGCGCACGAAGGCGCTGACGATGACCAGCGCGCCGGCCACGCCGGCCGACACATAGGCCAGCAGATGTTGCGGGTCTGACGGCACGAAATCAATAACTGAAATCATGGTTTCTAATTAGTAAAACGATATTTCAATAACAAGTTGCGCTGGCTATAGTTCGCAGCCTGACGGGCCACCCATCGGCCCCGATGCACCCGGTCGCCAGCCGTCGAATGCGGCGCCGCAGCCCCAGGAGACCCGCAATGATGACCCGCAACACCCGCGCCGCCGCTGCCTTTGCTTTGGCGTTCAGCACGTTTTCCGCTGCGGCCCTGGACGTGGCCCTGAGCGGTGCGCCCGCCGACGGCTGGGCCGCCGTGGCTGGCGGCACCCGGGGTGGCGCGGCCGCGGCCAGCAACCGCATCTACACCGTCAGCAACCGCAGCCAGCTGCTGGCTGCACTGGCCGACGGTGGCGCGCAAGCCAAGATCGTCAAGGTGGTGGGCACCATCGACATGAGCGACGGCCAGCCCTACACCAGCCGCGCCGACCAGACCCTGCGCTCGGCCGTCAAGCTGCCCAGCAACACCACCTTGATCGGCGCGCAGGCCGGCGCGGGTTTCATCAACGGCACGCTGCTGATCACGGCGGTGTCGCAGGTCATCGTGCGCAACCTGAAGATCGTCGCGCCCTGCGATGTGGCCCCCGTCTGGGACCCGACCGACGGCGCCACCGGCAACTGGAATTCGGCCTTCGACGGCATCTCGGTGGCCGGTGCCGACCACGTCTGGATCGACCACAACACCTTCACCGATGTGCCGGTCACCGACGACACCCTGCCCATCGAAAACGGCAAGACCAGGCAGTGCCACGACGGCGCGCTGGACATCACCAGCGCGGCCGACTACGTGACGGTGTCCTACAACGTCTTCGACCAGCACGACAAGCTGATCCTGGTGGGCGGCTCCGACAGCGCCACCGGCGACGCCGGCCACCTGCGTGTCACGTTCAGCAGCAACGTGTTCACCTCGGTCACCCAGCGCGCGCCGCGCGTGCGCTACGGCCAGGTGCACCTGTTCAACAACTACCACGCCGGCGCGAAACGCGAAGGGCCGTATTTCCATGCCTACAGCGTGGGCGTGGGCCGCAGCGGGCAGATCCGCTCGGACAACAACGTCTACCGGGTGAAAGGCGCCACGGGCTGCGACAGCGTGGTCACCAGCATTTCAACGGACGCCGTCAGCAGCTACACCGACAGCGGCTCCACCTTGAACGGCGTGGCCCTGAGCGGCTGCTCGGCGCCGGCCAATGCCAGTTGGGTCGTGCCCTACGCCTACAGCCCGCTGCCGACGGCACAGGTCCAGGCCACGGTGGTGGCGCAGGCCGGTGCCGGCAAGTTCAGCACCAGCATCACGGGCACGGGCAACGTGGGCGGCACGCCCGGCACGCTGGTGCCGGCCAAGGGCGAGGCGCTGGCCTACAGCGACACCAGCCTGTCCATCGCCTTCGACGCGGCGCCCACTTTGGGCACCGCCGGCAAGATCACCGTGCGCCGGGTCAGCGACAACGCGGTGGTGGACAGCATCGACATCGGCACGACACCGTCGGCCACCGACACGCAGACGGTGATCCCGCGCACCAACCTGGAAATCGACGCCATCGGCCTGGGCGCGATGCCGGAAAACGCGGCTTTCGCGCGCTATGTCTGGTACCGGCCGGTGACGATTGCCGGCAATGTGGCCACCATCAAGCTGCACAACAACAAGCTGGCTTTCGGCACCGCCTACAGCGTCACCGTCGACAGCAGCGTGTTCAGCGGCAGCATCAACGGCGCGGCTTTCAACGGCATTGCGGCCGGCGACAACTGGCAGTTCACCACCCGCCCGGCGCCGGCATCGCGCACCAGCCTGAACGTGGCGGCCAGCGGCAGCACGGCCGACTTCCGCACGCTGCAAGGCGCGCTGAATTGGGTGATGACCTACTGCTCCACCAGCAGCTCGGCCAGCTTCGGCTGCAACACCGTGGCTACGCCCAAGACCATCACCCTGGCCAACGGCAGCTACCCCGAGATGAACGTGCTGCGCCGGGTGTCCAACCTGACGGTGACCGGCGAGAGCCGTGATGGCGTGGTGGTGGGCTACGACAACTACGAGTCGCTGAACTCGGGCAGTGGCGCTTCGGCGGCGGCGGCTGGCACCGCGCTGTCCACCTCGGGCCGCGTCATCGGCCACCGCATCCTGGGTGGCGGTCGCGCTGCCTGGCTGATGGAAACGCTGGACTTGCTGACCCTGAACACCTTCACGCTGAACAACCCGCACGAACGTTCCGCCGCCTACGACAACCAGGCCGAGACCCTGTACTTCAACACCAGCACCACGGCCGCAGCCGGCCGCCTGGTGGCCAAGAACATGACCTTCCTGAGCCAGCAGGACACGCTGCAGTTGAAGGGCTACAGCTGGTTCTACCGGTCGCTGATCGCCGGCAACGTGGACTACATCTGGGGCAATGTGATGGCCGCGATGTTCGAGGAATGCGAGATCCGTTCGGTCTTCGACCCGTCCAGCAGTTCGGCCGGTTTCATCGTGCAGTCGCGTGCCACGGCGGGCGACAAGGGTTTCATCTTCCTGAACAGCAGCCTGACAGCGGGCGCCGGCGTGACCCAGGCCTATCTGGCGCGCAGTGGCGGCACCACGACCACCACCTACATCGACAACGTGGCCTTCATCAACAGCAAGATGGGCAGCCACATCCTGCCACTGGGCTGGTGCGTGGGCACGGGCACCAGCAAGACGGGCGTGGGCACGGGAAGTTGCGGCAGCAATCCGCCGTCTTATGCCGGCACCGCCACCGGTGCCACGACCGACGACGCCGGTTGGCGCGAATGGGGCAGCATGGACCTGGCGGGCGCGCCGCTGGCCGTGGGCAGCCGACTGGGCCAGGCGGTGGTGACGGTGGCCAGCCTGTCGACCAATGTCGTGCTGGCCAAGCCGCTGGACAGCATCAGCGGCCTCACGGCACGGGCCGATGTCTTCTTCAAATCGACCATTGCCACCGGCGTGCCGGGCGGCTGGGTGCCGGCACCCTGACGGGCGCTGCGGCGCGGCCTGAACGGCCGCGCCGCGCGCTTCACATCGGTGCGTCGTCGCCTGCGGGCGCAGCGGTCTTGCGGATGCGCACCGAGGGCTTGCGCACGGGTTCTGCGGGTGCGGTTGCAGGTGCGGCGGCCGGCCTGGCTGCAGCGTCCACGAAAGCCTGCGTGGCATCCACATCGAAATCACCCGCCGCGTCGGCTTCAGGCGCCTTGGCGGTGGACGCCGAAGCTGCGTCGCCGCTGATGACCCGCGTGTAGGGCGTCAGGATCTGCACCAGTTGGCCGTAGACCTTGGGGTTGCCGGCCACCACCTCGCGTTGGTGCAGGTAGTCGGACTCACCGGTGAAGTTGCCGATCAGGCCACCGGCCTCGGTGATCATCAAAGAGCCGGCGGCGATGTCCCAGGGCTGCAGGCCGGTCTCGAAGAAGCCGTCGTAGTAGCCGGCGGCCACGTAGCACAGGTCCAGCGCGGCAGCGCCCGGGCGGCGCAGGCCGGCGCAGCTTTGCATCACCTCTTCGAACATCTTCACGTAGCGCTTGAAGTTGTCGCCCTTGCGGAAGGGGAA
>JANPHI010000034.1:0-9997 GCA_031424355.1 Betaproteobacteria bacterium | reverse complement strand
GCGCACCCCGTCTTGACGCGGTCGCGAAGCCTGCTTTGAACGCCATCATGACCGAACTTGCCAAGTCCTTTGAGCCCGCCGCCATCGAAGCCCGCTGGGGTGCGCTGTGGGCGCAGAGCGGGGCCTACGCGGCCACGCTGGACCCGGCCAAGCCGTCCTTCTGCATCCAGCTGCCGCCGCCCAATGTGACGGGCACGCTGCACATGGGGCACGCGTTCAACCAGACCATCATGGACGCGCTGACCCGCTACCACCGCATGCGCGGCGACAACACGCTGTGGGTGCCCGGTACCGACCACGCGGGCATTGCCACGCAGATCGTCGTCGAACGCCAGCTGCAGGAAAAAGGACAGAGCCGCGCTGAGCTGGGCCGCAAGAACTTCGTCGCCCGGGTGTGGGACTGGAAGGCCACGAGCGGCGCCACCATCACCCAGCAGATGCGACGCATGGGCGACAGCGTGGACTGGTCGCGCGAATACTTCACGATGGACGACAAGCTGTCGCCGGTGGTCACCGAAACCTTTGTGCGGCTGTTCGACGAAGGCCTGATCTACCGCGGCAAGCGCCTGGTCAGCTGGGACCCGACGCTGAAGAGCGCGGTGTCCGACCTGGAGGTGGAAAGCGAAGAGGAAGACGGCTGGCTGTGGCACATCCGCTACCCGCTGGTGGACGGTTCAGGCAGCCTGGTGGTGGCCACCACGCGGCCCGAAACCCTGCTGGGCGACACCGCCGTGATGGTCCACCCCGAAGACGAACGCTACGCCGCGCTGGTCGGCCAACAGGTGAAGTTGCCGCTGACCGACCGCGTGATACCTGTCATCGCCGACGACTACGTGGACCGCGAATTCGGCACCGGCGTGGTCAAGGTGACGCCGGCCCACGACGCCAACGACTACGCCGTCGGCCTGCGCCACAACCTGCCGATCATCGGCGTGCTGGCGCTGGACGCCACGCTGAACGAACACGCACCCGAGGCCTATCGCGGCCTGGACCGCTTCGTGGCGCGCAAGAAGATCGTGGCCGATCTGGACGCGCTGGGCTTGCTGGTCGAAACGAAGAAGCACCGCCTGCAGGTGCCGCGCTGCGCCCGCACCGGGCAGGTCATCGAACCGATGCTGACCGACCAGTGGTTCGTGGCCGTCAACAAGGCCGGCGCCGACGGCGTGAGCATTGCGCAGAAAGCGCGCGACGCGGTCAGCAGCGGCGAAGTGCGTTTCGTGCCCGAGAACTGGGTCAACACCTACAACCACTGGATGAACAACCTGCAGGACTGGTGCATCAGCCGCCAGCTGTGGTGGGGCCACCAGATACCGGCCTGGTACGGCAGCGGCGGCGAACTCTTCGTCGGCCGCGACGAAGCCGAAGCCCGCGCCCGCGCCACGGCCGCCGGCTACAGCGGGCCGCTGACCCGCGACGAGGACGTGCTGGACACCTGGTACAGCAGCGCGTTGGTGCCTTTCAGCACGATGGGCTGGCCGGCCACCACCGGACAGGCCGCCGTCGAGCAGGAGCTCTTCCTGCCGTCATCGGTGCTGGTCACCGGCTTCGACATCATCTTCTTCTGGGTCGCCCGGATGATCATGATGACGACGCACTTCACCGGCAAGGTGCCCTTCAAGGACGTCTACATCCACGGCCTGGTGCGCGACGCGCAGGGCCACAAGATGAGCAAGAGCGAAGGCAATGTGCTGGACCCGGTGGACCTGATCGACGGCATCGAACTGGGCCCGCTGCTGGACAAGCGGGTCGTCGGCCTGCGCAAGCCCGAGACCGCACCGCGCGTGCGCAAGGACACCGAGAAAGAATTTCCCGCCGGCATCCCCGCCTTCGGTGCCGACGCCCTGCGTTTCACCATGGCCAGCTACGCCACGCTGGGCCGCAACATCAACTTCGACAGCAAGCGCTGCGAGGGCTACCGCAACTTCTGCAACAAGCTCTGGAACGCCACCAAGTTCGTGCTGATGAACTGCGAGGGGCAGGACTGCGGGCTGAAGGAACACACCAAGGCGGAATGCGCGCCCGGCCAACCGTTCCACGGCTACATGCAGTTCAGCCTGGCCGACCGCTGGATCAGCGGCGAACTGCAGCGCGTCGAAGCCGCCGTCACGCAGGGCTTTGCCGACTACCGGCTGGACAACGTCGCCAACGCGATCTACGCCTTCGTGTGGGACGAGTACTGCGACTGGTACCTGGAAATCGCCAAGGTGCAGCTGGCCGAAGCTTTGAGAAGCGGCAACGCAGGCCAGCAACGGGCCACGCGCCGCACCTTGCTCAGCGTGCTGGAAACCGTGCTGCGTTTGCTGCACCCGGTGGCGCCTTTCATCACCGCCGAACTGTGGGACACGGTCGCCACCGTGGTGCAGCGCAAGACGGTGGACAGCATCGTCAACGCCAAATACCCGCAGGCCCAGCTGGAGAAAATCGACCCGGCGGCCGACGCCTGGGTGGCGCGGCTGAAAGCCGTGGTGGCGGAAACGCGGCGCCTGCGCAGTGAAATGAACCTGCCGGCCAGCGACCGCGTGCCGCTGCTGACCCAAGGCGACGACGCTTTCGTGCAGTCGGCCGCGCCGCTGCTGAAGGCCCTGGCGCGGCTGGCGGATGTGCAGGCCCTGCCCGACAGCGCGGCCTTTGCTGCGGCGACGCAGACCGCGCCGGTGGCGATGAACGGCGAATTGCGGCTGGCGCTGCACGTCACCATCGACGTGGCGGCTGAACAGGCCCGCTTGGGCAAGGAAATCACCCGGCTGGAAGGCGAGATCGTCAAGGCCGAGGCCAAGCTGGCGAATGAGTCTTTCGTGGCACGCGCCAAGCCCGCCGTGGTGGACCAGGAACGCGCCCGTCTGGCCGAATTCAGGCAGACAGTGAGTCGTCTCCAAGACCAGCTGGCACGCCTGGCGCGGTAGCCGGTGGCGGCCTGACGCCGACGCGGCCGGTCTCTTTCAGGCGTTCGTCGATGCGGTGCGCCAGCGCCCAGGCGCTGCGCTTGCGCGACTGCTGCGTGGTGCCGCTGACCCGCGGCGTCACCTGCAGCGTGTCGACGTGGCACAGCGGCCGGCCGGCTTCCATCAGCGCCGGTTCCAGGTTGTCGAACCAGGCGGCCGCCAGCGGGCCTTCGCGCAGCGTGCGGGCCAGGGCCACGTCGTTGAACAGGGCCGAGGGCGCCAGGCTGACCATGACCTGGTCGCGCTTGCATTCCGCCAGCGCGCGTTCACCAAACAGGCCCACGTAGCGCGGGAAGAAATTCAGCAGCACACACACCGCGTCGCTGTTGCGCAGCAGTTCGCGCAGCGTGACGCCTTCGATGCCGCTGCGCTGCCAGACCGGGTCGGCCACGTGCACGGCCGGGTCGTAGCCCAGCACCTGCGCGCCGAAAGCCGCCAGCAGCGGCGTCAGGTGGCGCACGGCCGGCGTCATGCCGACCACGCCCACGGTGCAACCGTTCAGCTCGCGCCCGACCAGCAGGCCTTCGGGGCTGATGATGGGCACGCGGCGCAGCATTTGCAGCACGGCGGCGATGACGAATTCGGCCTCGGCCGGCGCGCTGGCGCTGGCCGGCCGCACGACCTCGACGCCAGCCTGCGCGCAGGCTTCGAGGTCGATGTTCTCGGCGCCCACCGACAGCCGGCCCACGATGCGCAGGCGCGGCGCCCGTTTGAGCATGGCCGCGTCGATGGCCACCGAGGGCGGCACGATGGCGGCGCGGGCGCGCGCCAGCGTCTGGCGGAAGGCCATGGTGTCGCCGGCCAGCTCGGGCGCGACCTTCACGGCATGCCGTGCACCCAGCCAGGCCAGCACATCGCTGTCCAGCGGTTCTACCGTCAAAACGTCCATGGCTGCAGGCGTGAAAGTGTCATAGAAAACCCCGATAGGCCCATGCCACAATGATTTGATTCGGCCGGTTCGGCCATAGCAAAGCTCCCCAATGATCGTTCAAAAGGCCATTTTCCCGGTTGCCGGATTGGGCACCCGGTTTCTGCCCGCGACCAAAGCACAGCCCAAGGAAATGCTGCCGGTGGTGGACAAGCCACTCATTCAGTATGCCGTCGAGGAGGCCTACGCGGCAGGGGTCCGCGAAATGATCTTTGTCACGGGCCGCCACAAACGGCCGATCGAAGACCATTTCGACATGACCTTCGAACTGGAAGTGGCGCTGGAGCAGGCCAACAAGCAGGAACTGCTGAACGTCGTTCGCAGCGTCAAGCCCGACGACATGGAATGCATCTACGTGCGCCAGGCCCAGGCGCTGGGCCTGGGTCACGCCGTGCTGTGCGGTCAGCGCCTGATCGGCAACCAGCCTTTCGCCGTGCTGCTGGCCGATGACCTGATGGTCGGCCAACCCCCGGTGCTGGCCCAGATGGTCGAGCAGTACCGTGAGTGGCGCGCGTCCATCCTGGCCGTGCAGGAGGTGCCAGCGGAACACACGCGGCGCTACGGCATCGTCGACGGCACGGTGGTCAACGACCGCGTGATGGACGTCAACCGCATCGTCGAAAAACCGGCGCCCGAAGACGCGCCTTCGCGCCTGGGCGTGGCCGGCCGCTACATCCTGACGCCCGGCGTCTTCCATGAAATCGCCACGCAACAGCGCGGCGTGGGCGGCGAAATCCAGCTCACCGACGGCATCGCTTCCCTGCTGCGCCGCGAGAAGGTCTTTGCCTACCGCTACCACGGCAAGCGCTACGACTGCGGCAGCAAGGAAGGCTTCCTGGAGGCCAACGTCGAACTGGCGCTCAGCCACCCGGATCTGGGCCCCGGTTTCCGCAAATACCTGAAGAGCCTGGAGCTCTGAAGCGCGCGGCGCGCTGCGACTAGCGGCGCCGCAGCAGGTGCACGAAATCGGCGCCTTGGCTGGTCTGCTCGACCAGTTCGTTGCCGGTCTGCCGCGCGAAAGCCTGAAAGTCACGCACCGAACCCGGGTCGGTGCTGAAGACGCGTAGCGTCTGGCCGCTGACCATGTCGGCCAATGCCTTCTTGGCTTTCAGGATGGGCAAGGGGCAGTTGAGGCCGCGGGTGTCGAGATCCTTGAAGGTTTCCATGGCTGTCACTCTGTCGGGGGTTGATCGGACGGCCGGGGCGGCAGCTCGATGAATTGCGGTTCGTGGCCGCGCGAGCGCAGCCAGTCGGCCAGGCCATAGCCCGTGCCGGCACGCCAGCAGCGCAGGTCTTGCACCGGGAACATCTTGTACTCGGCCAGTTCGGGCGACAGCCGCACCTCGCCATGCGCCAGCGCGTGGTACACGACGACGAGCTGGTTCATGCGCTGGAAGTCGTAGACACCGACCAGCGTCAGCCTGTCCACCTGCAGCGAGGTTTCTTCCATCACCTCGCGCGCAATGCCTTCCTCGGGCGTCTCGCCGGCTTCCATGAAGCCCGTGATCAACGCGAACATGCGCCCCGACCACGCCGCATTGCGCGCGAGCAGCACCTGGCCGTCCTGGTCACTGCATTCGATGATCGCGGCCAGCACCGGCGTCGGGTTGTTCCAGTGCGTCCAGCCGCAAGCCGGGCAGCGCAGCCTGTCCTTGGGGCCGCCGTCTTCTTCCAGGGTCAGCCACAGTAGTTCGGTGCCGCACTGCAAACAGAAGCGAGCCTGCGCGTTCATGCCGGGAACACGCCCGTGGACAGGTAGCGGTCGCCGCGGTCGCAGACGATGAACACGATGGTCGCGTTCTCGACCTGCCGCGCAACCTGCAGCGCCACCCAGCAGGCGCCGGCCGCCGAGATGCCGGCGAACAGGCCTTCTTCACGCGCCATGCGGCGGGCCATGTCCTCGGCGTCGGCCTGGCTGACCAGCACCAGTTCGTCCACGGCGGTCGGGTCGTAGATTTTCGGCAGGTAGGCCTCGGGCCACTTGCGGATGCCGGGTATGCGCGAGCCTTCGCTGGGCTGGGCGCCGACGATGCGCACCGATGGCTTTTTCTGCTTCAGGAACTTCGACACGCCGGTGATGGTGCCGGTGGTGCCCATCGCGCTGACGAAATGCGTCACGCGGCCGGCCGTGTCGGCCCAGATTTCCGGGCCGGTGGTGTCGAAGTGCGCATGCGGGTTGTCGGCGTTGGCGAACTGGTCCAGCACCCGGCCCTTGCCTTCGGCCTGCATCTGCTCGGCCAGGTCGCGGGCGGACTCCATGCCGCCCGAGCGCGGGGTCAGGATCAGCTCGGCGCCGAAGGCCTTCATGGTCTGCGCGCGTTCGATGGACAGGTCCTCGGGCATGATCAGAACCATGCGGTAGCCGCGTATCGCGGCGGCCATCGCCAGCGCGATGCCGGTGTTGCCGGACGTGGCTTCGATCAGCGTGTCGCCGGGGCGGATCTACCGCGTTCCTCGGCCCGCCGGATCATGTGGATGGCCGGCCGGTCTTTCACCGAACCCGCCGGGTTGTTGCCTTCGAGCTTGCCCAGGATCACGTTGCCGCGCAGCGCGCCAGCTGCGCCGGGCAGACGCTGCAGTTGAACCAGCGGTGTGCCGCCAATGGCATCTTCCAGCGTCTTGTAGGCCGGGGGGGCCGCTTCCTTCATGGGTGTCTCCTCGAACGGAGAACGATTGTGGCAGCGCCGCCCGGGCCACAGCGGGGTGCATGTGATAATCCGCCTCGTCTTGGTGTGTCGCTTCCAGACACCCTGCCCGCGTGACGAAATCGGTAGACGTAGCGGATTCAAAATCCGCCGCCGCAAGGCGTGCCAGTTCGAGTCTGGCCGCGGGCACCAGGTGGGCTTTGGCCCCCTTCAACCAGCACCACCCATGCCGACGATCCCACCGCTGACACGCAATCTGATCATCGCTTGCGTCGTGGCCTTCTGCCTCGGCGAATTCATTTCACTGACGCCCTGGTTTGCCCTGTGGCCCTTGGCCAGCGGGCAGTTCCTGCCCTGGCAGCCGCTGACCTACGCGCTGCTGCACGGCAGCACCTCGCACCTGCTGTTCAACATGCTCGGGCTGTGGATGTTCGGGTCTGAACTCGAACAGCTGTGGGGCCGCAACCGCTACCTGCAGTTCATCGCCGTGTGCGTGCTGACCGCCGCCGTGGCGCAACTGGCGGTGACCCACCTGATGGGCTCTTTCGTGCCCACGCTGGGCATCTCGGGCGGCATCTACGGGCTGCTGCTGGCCTACGCGCTGGCCTTCCCGCGCCGCCAGTTCGATCTGGTCGGCTTTGTGCCGATGCTGCTGCTGATGGCGCCATCGCAGACGCTCAACCTGATCGGCATCGTCCTGTACTTCATGCTGATGACCAACCGCCAGGCGGTGCCGATACCGCCGATCTATGTGCCGGCCTTGACCATGGTCGGCATCTTCGGCGGCATCGAACTGATCACCGGCCTGTTCTTCGGCAGCGGCGTCGCGCACTTTGCGCACCTGGGCGGCATGCTCGGCGGCTGGTTGATGGTGCGCTACTGGCGCAGCACGGGGCGCGGCCGCCGGCGCTAGCCGTTCAGCAGGCCGTCGCGCACCGTCGGGTGGCGCAGCCGCAAACCCAGTTCGGCCTTCAAGCGGTGGTTGTCCAGCCGCCGTGATTCGCTCATGAAACTGAGCTGCATCGCGCCCATCACCGTGGCCGCCTCAGTGCGTGTGATGCGCGGCGGGCGCGGCAGGCCGCACAGGTCGGCGGCCAAGTCGAAGTAGTCGCCCATCGCCAGTTCGGTGTCGTCGCTGGCATGCAGCACGCGCTGCGGCCGGCCGCGCAGCAAGGCCGCCACGCAGGCCCGCGCCAGGTCGTCGGCATGGATGTGGTTGGTGTGCACATCGTCCTGCGGCACCAGCACCGGCGTGCCGCGCAGCAGGCGTTCACGCGGGTGGCCGCCGTCGCGGTCGCTGGCGTAGATGCCGGGTATGCGCAGCACCGTCACGCAGGCGCCGGTGTGTCGGCCGAAGTGGCGCACCTGGGCTTCGGCGTCGACGCGGCGCAATGCGCGCGCCGTCGTCGGATTGACGGCCCGTGTCTCGTCGAAGCGCGCCCCCGCGCAGTCGCCGTAGACCCCGCTGGTGCTGGCGTAGACCAGCCGCTGCACACGGCCGCCGCGCGACAGCGCCTGCAGCAGCGCCCGGGTGCGCAGGTCGCGGTCGCCCTGCGCCGGTGGCGGTGCCAGGTGCAACACCCTGTCGGCCAGGCCGCCCAGGCGGCCCAGCGTGGCGGGCGCGTCCAGGTCGCCCAGCAGCGGCACAGCGCCACCTGCACGCAACTGCGGCAAGCGCGCAGGGGAGGACGTCAACGCCAGCACGCGCCAGCGCGGCTGCAGCAATTTCAAGACACGCAGACCGACATCGCCACAGCCGACGATCAGCACGGTGGGGCGGCCGAAATGGGAAAGGCAGCGGGAAACGGCAGGGGTCACGGCGGGCTTTTCGACAGGGCAAGGCGGGTGGGGGCAGCAGCCAGACGGCAAGGGTGGGCCAGGGTGGGCCGGGCACAATCCAAGACCAGTTTAGTGAAGCCCCGCCCGCACCGGGCCAACTCCGCGGTGGCCACCGCTGCCGCCGCGCACCCCCGACCATGACGTTCACCATCACCCTGCAACCCGCCAACCGGTCCTTCACGGTCGAGGCCGACGAAGCCATCCTGCCGGCCGCCATCCGCCAGGGCATCGGCCTGCCCTACGGCTGCCGCGACGGCGCCTGCGGTTCCTGCAAGAGCAAATTGCTCGCCGGCCGCGTGGTGCACGGCACCCACCAACTGAAAGCCTTGTCACCGGCTGAAGAAGAAGCCGGCTACATCCTGACCTGCTGTGGCCGGCCGCAGAGCGATTGCGTGGTCGAAGCGCGCAGCGTGCCCGGGGCCGGCGAACACCCGGTGCTGAGGCTGCCCAGCCGCGTCATCAGCATCGCTAGGCCGGCACCTGATGTGGCCGTCATCCGCCTGCAACTGCCGGCCAACCAGAACCTGCAGTACCGCGCCGGACAGTACGTTGAATTTATCCTTCGCGATGGCGCACGGCGCAGCTACAGCATGGCCAACGCGCCCGGCAGCCTGGGCAGCCCGCCGGCCATCGAACTGCACATCCGCCACATGCCCGGCGGTGTCTTCACCGACCATGTCTTTGGTGTGATGAAAGAAAAAGACATCCTGCGCATGGAAGGGCCTTTCGGCAGTTTCTTCCTGCGCGAGGAGTCCGACAAACCGATCGTGCTGCTGGCCAGCGGCACCGGCTTCGCGCCCATCAAGGCCATCGTCGAGCAGATGCGTTTGAAGGGCATCCAGCGCCCCGCCGTGCTGTACTGGGGCTGCCGCCACCAGGCCGATCTCTACCAGCACGGGGTGTGCCTGCAGCTGGCCGCCGAGATGCCGAAGCTGCGCTATGTGCCGGTGCTGTCGGAACCGCTGCCCGACGACGCCTGGACCGGCCGCACCGGCTTGGTCCACCAGGCCGTGATGCAGGACTTCCCAGACCTGTCGGCGCATCAGGTCTACGCCTGCGGCGCGCCGGTGATGGTCGATTCGGCGCAACGCGATTTCGTTGCGCTGTGCGGCCTGCCCGCCGACGAGTTCTACGCCGACTCTTTCACTTCGGAAGCCGACAAGCATGCAGCGTCCTGAACCTTCATCCACACGCCGCCTGGTCCTGGCTTGCGCCGTAGCCACCGCCGCCCTGGTGGCCGCCGGCCCGGCCGCCGCGCAAGCCAAGCCCATCCGCCTGATCGTGCCCTACCCGCCCGGCGGGCCGCTGGACATCGCCGCGCGGCTGCTGGCCGACAAGGTCAAGGACAGCCTGGGCAACGTCGTCGTTGAAAACCGTCCGGGCGCCGGTGGCAACCTGGGTGCCGACTTGGTGGCCAAGGCCGCGCCCGATGGCCTGACGCTGGTGATGGGCGCGGTGGCCACGCACGCCATCAACCCCTGGCTGTACGCCAAGATGCCCTACGACGCGCAGCGCGATTTCACACCCATCACGCTGGTGGCCCAGGTGCCCAATGTGCTGGTGGTCAACACCGAGGCGGCGGCCAAACTGGGCATCGCCACGCTGGCCGACCTGGTGGCCTACGCGCGCAAGAACCCGGGCCG
>JANPHI010000033.1:0-3494 GCA_031424355.1 Betaproteobacteria bacterium | reverse complement strand
AGGGCGGCACGCCGCAGGCCATGAAGAAAGCCAGGCTGGCTTCGTCCATCCAGCGGCTGAAGTTGGGGAAGAAAACGATGCCGGCCGGGTCGCAATCACCGAACTGCACGTTGACCGAATAGACGTGGGTTTTGCTCATGCGAAGTCCGGGTTCTCGATCAGCAGCGCAATGCCTTGGCCGCCGCCCACGCAGGCCGACGAGATGCCCCAGCGCACGCCGATTTCCTTCAATTGCCGCGCCACGCTGATGGTCAGCCGCACGCCGGTGGCGGCCAGCGGGTGGCCGATGGCGATGGCGCCGCCCTTGACGTTGAGCTTGTCCAGGTCGAGCCCCAGTTCTCGGCCGACGGCCAGCGTCTGTGCGCCTTGCGCTTCATTGATTTCGAAACGCGCGATGTCGCTGAGTTGCAGGCCGCTGCGTTCCAGCAGCAAACGGATGGCCGGCGCGGGGCCTATGCCCATGATTTCTGGCGGCACGCCGACGACGGCGGCTGCCGCCAGCCGGCCCAGCGGCGCCTGGCCCCAACGGCGCATCGCATCGCCCGAAGCGACGATGGCCGCGGCTGCCGCATCGGTCAGCGCCGAACTGTTGCCGCCGGTCTGCACGCCGTCCTTGAACACCGTGCGCAGCTTGGCCAGCACCTCGGGCGGTGTGGGGCGCGGGTGGGTGTCGCGGTCGGCGACCGTGTTCTTGCCGGACAGCTTGATGCCGCGCGGCTTGTAGCCGGCCAACTCGAAGACTTCATTCACGACGGGCACGATCTCGCCGTCGAACCAGCCGGCTGCCTGCGCGGCCACGGCCTTGGCGAAAGACGAGGCCGCGAAGGCATCCACGTCCTCGCGGCTGATGCCGTATTTCTTCGCCAGGTTCTCGGCGGTCTGGATCATGTTGATGCCGGCGGCGCTGTCGCTCAAAGCCTCCCACATGTAGTCCTTGAAGGCCACGCCGGCGCCCAGCTTGAAGCCGCCGCGGTGGTCGAAGGCGGCGATGGGGTTGCGCGTCATGCTTTCGGTGCCCACCACCAAGGCCAGGCTGGCCGCGCCCAGCATGATCTGTTCGCCGGCCTGGCGGAAGACCTCGAAGCCGGTGCCGCAGATGCGCTGCGCGTTCAGCGCCGGCACTTCCACCGGCACGCCGCTGTACAGGCCAATGTGGCGCGCCACGTAGAACTGGTCGAAGCCGCCCGGAGCCATGTTGCCGGTGACCACGCTGTCGATGTCGGCCGGGTTGATGCCCGTGCGCTTCAGCACTTCCCGCGCCGCCTTGATGCCCAGGTCGATGGGGTTGGCGTCGGCGACGGCGCCCATGTAGTCGACCTGCGGCGTGCGCAGGCCGTCGAGGATGTAGACCTCGTCGAAGCGGTTGTAGAAGCCCTTTTGCTTAACGGTCGTCATGGTCATTCCTCACTCGGCCTTCTTGACTTTCGCAGCGCGGCCTTCGAGGAAGGCGCGCACCCGCAGCTTGGCGGCTTCGTCGCCCTGCGCGATGCTGGCCATCAGCGATTCCACGAACAGCCCGTCGCTGGCCGACAGGTCGGCAATGCGCGGCAGGGCCTGCGTGATGGCGTAGTTGCTGAGCGGCGCGTTGCCGGCAATCTTGGTCGCCAGTTCCAGCGCCTTGGCCAGGCCCGCGCCATCGGCCACGCGGTAGTTGCTGATGCCGAAGGTCTGGCCTTCGTCGGCGTCGAAGACGCGGCCGGTCAGCATCATGTCGGTCATGCGCCCGACGCCGATCAGCCGGCTGATGCGCACCGAACCGCCGCCGCCGACGAAGATGCCGCGCGTGCCTTCAGGCAGGCCGTAGAAGCTGCTGTCTTCAGCCACGCGCAAATGCGAAGCGCTAGCCAGTTCCAGCCCGCCGCCCACCACCGCGCCGTGCAGCACGGTGATGACGGGCACCGGCCCGAACTGGATGGCGTCGAAGCAGGCGTGCCAGGAACGCGAGTGGTGCACGGCTTCGAAAACGCTGCGCTCGCTGATTTCGCTGAGGTCCAGCCCGGCGCAGAAATGCTGGCCTTCGCCGCTGATGACGGCGGTGCGGATGTCCGCCAGGTGCAGCGGCAGGTTGACCCACAGCGTGTGCAGTTGCGCCAGCAATTCGTCGCTGACGGAATTGCGTTTAGCCGGGCGGTTCAGTCGCACGTGCAGCACCGGGCCGGCGCGTTCCAGCACCAGCAGGTTCAGGCCGGCCAGCGGCGCGGGCAGGGGTGTCAGGGCTTCGAAGGTGCTCATGGGCGGTGGGGTCTCAGGGTGAGGTTGCGCAGCGTTCGGCTCAGGGCCGGATCACGCGGGCGTCGGCCGGTGTGGCGTACAGCGCTTCGACGTCGGCGGCGCGGCGGCTCAGCACCAGGCGCTGGTTGACGTAGCCCTTGTCGGTGATTTCACCGGCGGCGGCACTGGGGTTGTCGGGCAGCAGCAGGGCCCGCGTGGGTGTTTGCGACGAGCCGCTGTGTTCGGCCTTCAGGGCCTTCAAGGCGGTGCGCACGGCGGCTTGCATTTCGGCCGCCGGCAGGGCGCGGCCGGCTTCGCTGAGGAACACCAGCGCGCCGATCTCGCTGCGGTCGTGGCCGGTGATGACCACGTCCTGCGCGTAAGGCGCCAGCGCCGACACCACCTTCACGCGCAAGGTGCCCACGCTGACCCAGGTGCCGCTGGTCAGCTTGAAGTCTTCGGCCACGCGGCCGTTGAAGACCACGCCTTGCGCCGCGTCGGCTTCATCGGCCAGGTAGCCGGCGTCGCCGATGCAGTAGTAGCCGTCTTCGTCGAAAGCGGCCGCCGTGGCTTCGGGGTTGTTGCGGTAGCCCGGAAAGATGTGGTCGCCCTTGATGCGCATTTCCAGCTTGCCGCCGTTCGGGATGAACTTCAGGCTGGTGCCCGACAGCGGGATGCCGATGACGCCGGGGCCGTCCAGGTGCCAGCTGGCGAAGGTGATGGCCGGCGCCGTCTCGGTGCTGCCCCAGGAGGTGGTCAGCCACAGCGGTTCGTCACGCACCTTGGCGGCCACCGCTTCCAGGCGTTTCCAGGTGGAAACCGGCATGCCGGCGCCGGCGTAGAACACCATGCGCAGCTTGCCGAAGAAGCGGCGCGCCAGGGCCTCGTCGGCTTCCAGCGCCGGCAGCATCATTTCGTAGCCGCGCGGCACGTTGAAGTAGACGGTGGGCTGCACCGAATTTTCAACATCGCGCAGGTGGGCGATGGTCTTGTCGATGGCGCCAGGCAGCGGCCGGCCTTCGTCGATGTACATCGTGCCGCCGGTGCGCATCACGATGTGCACGTTGTGGTTGCCGCCGAAGGTGTGGCTCCAGGGCAGCCAGTCCAGCAGCACCGGTTTTTCCACATCCAGGAAACGCAGGGTCTGCGCCAGCATCTGCTGGTTGGCGCACATCATGCGGTGGGTGTTGATGACCACCTTGGGGTGGCCGGTGGAGCCGCTGGTCAGCAGGTACTTGCCGTGGGTGTCGGGCGTGATGGCCGCGTAGGCCTGCATCACGGCC
>JANPHI010000032.1:0-5446 GCA_031424355.1 Betaproteobacteria bacterium | reverse complement strand
GTCACCGTCAACCGCTTCTGCGCCAGCGGCCTGACCGCGCTGCAGATGGCTGCTGACCGCATCCGCGTCGGTGAAGCCGATGTGATGATCGCCGGCGGCGCCGAGAGCATGAGCATGGTGCCGATGGGCGGCAACAAGCCCAGCTTCAACCCCGAGGTGTTTGCGCGGGACGAAAACGTCGGCATCGCCTACGGCATGGGGCTGACGGCCGAAAAGGTGGCGGCGCAGTGGAAGATCAGCCGCGAGGCGCAGGATGCGTTTGCGCTGCAGTCGCACCAGCGCGCCATCGCCGCGATGGCGGCCGGCGCGTTCACGGCCGAGATGACACCGGTGACCGTGGTGGACCGCTACCCGAATCTGGCGACCGGTGAGGTCACGACCAAGACGCGCACCGTCAGCCTCGACGAAGGCGCGCGGCCCGACACCAGCCTGGAAGGCCTGGCCAAGCTGCGCCCGGTATTTGCAGCCAAGGGCAGCGTCACCGCCGGCAACAGCAGCCAGACCAGCGACGGCGCGGGCGCGCTGATCCTGGCCAGCGAGAAAGCCATCAAACAGTTCGACCTGAAGCCGCTGGCCCGTTTCGTCAGCTACGCCGCGCGCGGTGTGGCGCCCGAGATCATGGGCATAGGCCCCATCGAAGCCATTCCGGCTGCGCTGGGTTACGCCGGCCTGAGCCTGGCCGACATCGGCTGGATCGAGCTGAACGAGGCCTTCGCCGCGCAGTCGCTGGCGGTGATGAACACCCTGGGCCTGGACCCGAGCAAGGTCAATCCGATGGGCGGCGCCATCGCGCTGGGCCACCCGCTGGGCGCCACCGGCGCCATCCGCGCGGCCACCGTCGTGCATGCGCTGCACCGCCACCAGCTGAAGTACGGCATGGTGACGATGTGCGTGGGCATGGGGCAGGGCGCCGCTGGCATCATCGAACGCGTTTAAAGGATCAGCAGCATGAGCATCAAGACCGGTGTGTTGAACGGCGTCGCGAACATCGAGATTGCGCGCCCCGAGAAGAAGAACGCCTTGACGGTGGCCATGTACCAGGCCATGACCGACGCGCTGAAAGCCGCGAAGGAAGACGGCGCCGTGCGCGCGGTGCTGTTCACCGGCCAGCCCGGCATCTTCACCTCGGGCAACGACATCGAGGACTTCATGCAACGCGGTACCGGCGGAGGAGGGCAGGGCAGCGACGCGATGGACTCGCCAGTCTTCCAGTTCATGCGCGCGCTGATCGAATGCGACAAGCCGGTGGTGGCCGCCGTCACCGGCGCGGCCATCGGCATCGGCACGACGATGCTGCTGCACTGCGACTTCGTCTACGTGTCCGACGAGGCCCGCCTGGCCATGCCTTTCGTCGGGCTGGGGCTGGTGCCCGAGTTCGCGTCCAGCCTGGTCGTGCCGCAGTTGATGGGCCACCGCCGCGCCGCTGAAAAGCTGCTGCTGGGTGACCCCTTCACGCCCGAACAGGCGGTGGAATGCGGTATCGCCAGCGCGGTGCTGCCGGCCGGCGAGGTCATCAACCACGCGCGCCGCATCGCCGAGCGTTTCAACGCGCTGCCGCCGGGCGCGGTACGGGAATCCAAGCAGTTGATGCGCGGGCCGCAGCACGAAGAACTGCTGAAGGTCATCCGCACCGAGGGCGAAATCTTCGCCCGCCGTTTGCGCAGCCCGGAAGCGATGGAAGCCTTCCAGGCCTTCTTCCAGAAGCGCAAGCCGGACTTCTCGAAGTTCTAGGCTGTCGCCAACAGCGAACCCGGGCTACCGGGCTCGCCATCGGCGAAGGCGAGCCTCAGGCTGCACGCGAACGGCGGGATGTGAAACCCAGTGCAGTCAGGCCGGCCAGCACCACCGCCAAGCTGCCCGGTTCGGGAACGGTGGCCGCCGCAGGGCCAACTTCGAAAGAGATGAACACCTGGCCCCTCGATGTGCCCACCGGGCCACCCGCCACGACGGCCGAAGCCACGTTGACGCTGAATCCGCTGTAACTGGTGGCGCCGCCCAGGGTGGAGCCGATCTGGAAAGGCGATGCGCTCGCGCCACTGCTGCCGCCGCTGACCTGCTCCAGGAAACTGGCGCCGCTGAGCGGACCACCGACCAGCGAAAACAGCTCTGACACCGTGGTGCCCGATGTGGTGCCGAAGGGGCCGTCGGTGTAGGCGGCCGTGGCCAGAACCTGGTAGCTGTTGATGAAAAGCCCTGGGCTGCCCACCACGATGGCCGGGCACGAAATGATGCCCGTGGCGCCGCCGCTGGAGGTGCCGATGCCGTTGGCGATGCTGAAAGCCAGGCCGCCCCCTGTCGAGGTCAACACGGTCCCAGACAGCACGGTGCAACTCACCAAAGAGGCCGACGCAGAGCCGTGGCCGAGGGCCGCCGCTGCCAGCGCCACGGCGACAAGAGCTTTGTTCATGGAACCATCCTGCGTATCGACGAAGATGTACCAATGCTAGCAATTGAGATTTTGCTCACGCCTCATCCCGGACCCCTGACTCGGGGGGCAAGAAGGGAGGGGTTTCCCGGGTGAGGCCCAGCGCGGTGCACCCGCTCCAGCACAGTCCGGGTACCCCGAACAAGACTTCAACCGGAGACCGACCATGACCACCCTGCAAGGCAAAACGCTCGTCATCACCGGCGCCAGCCGGGGCATAGGCCTGGCCATCGCCAAGCGCGCGGCGGCTGATGGCGCCAACATCGTCATCCTGGCCAAGACCAGCGAGCCGAATCCCAAGCTGCCGGGCACCTTGTCCAGCGCGGCGGCCGAGATCGAAGCCGCCGGCGGCCACGCGCTGCCGGTGCAGACCGACATCCGCGACGAGAACGCCGTGGCGCGGGCGATGGCGGCGGCGGTGGAACGCTTCGGCGGCATCGACATCCTGATCAACAACGCCAGCGCCATCAGCCTGACGCCGACTTTGATGACGCCGATGAAGCGCTTCGACCTGATGTTCGGCGTGAACGTGCGCGGCACCTACTGCTGCACCCAGGCCGCGCTGCCCGAACTGCTGAAGAGTGCGCAGGCCGGCCGCAACCCGCATGTGCTGAACATGAGCCCGCCGTTGAGCATGAAGGAACACTGGTTCCGCCCGCATGTGGCCTACAGCATGGCCAAGTACGGCATGAGCGAATGCACGCTGGGCCACGCCGGTGAATTCCGCCCGCACGGCATCGCGGTGAACAGCCTGTGGCCGCGCACGGCCATCGCCACGGCGGCCATGCAAATGATTCCGGGTGTCGATCTGGCGCTGTGCCGCACGCCCGAAATATTGGCCGACGCCGCCTATCTGATCCTGACCAGCGACGCCCGCGCCCACACCGGCAATTTCTACATCGACGACGAGTTGTTGGCGCAGCACGGCGTGACCGATTTCGACCGCTACGCGATGACGCCGGGCAACACGAATTTCATCCCCGACTTCTTCGTCGATTGACGCGGGGCATTTCGCTTCAGGCCGCGCCTGAAGCAGCGCCGCGGCCGCCGCCGGCCGGCGCGTCCACATGGGTCTGCGCTTCGGCTTCAGCCCGCCCGCCGCTGCGCAGCGCCGAGTGTTCGCGGCGCGACTGCAGCACGGGATAGAACATCTGGTGGTACCAACGTTCAGGGCCGTGGGTGATGTCGTCCTGCAGGCCCACCTGGGCCGGGTAGCGACGGGTGATGTGGGCGGTGCCCAGCAGCACATCCCACAGGAACAGGAAATTGCCGAAGTTGCCTTTGTAGTGGCCGATGCCGTCGGCATTCGTCAGCGCGTGATGGGCCCAGTGCGTGGCCGGTGTGGAGATGGTGCGTTCCACCACCCACATCAGCGGGCGCAGCGCGCGGACGCGGTACAGCGGTTCGTCCCAGCGCCAGGCGCAGTGCGCGCCCAAGATCACCGCCAGCTTCAGCACGATGTACACGCCGTACACGCGGCCGAAGCCCAGAAAGATCAGCACGCCGGCCAGCCACAGCCCGGGCATCAACAGGTAGTAGAAGAAGTTGTTGCGGTAGGTGACACGGATGCTCATGTAAGTCGCCGTGTGGTGGGCGCGGTGCAGCGGCCACAGACGCGCCGAATGCGACACGCGGTGCCACAGGTATTGCGTGAAGTCGTCGGCCACCAGCAGCACGGCGGCCATGCCCCACCAGGGCAGCGTGGCCAGTGCGTTGCGCTGTTCGGGCATCAGCCAGGTGCAGAGCTTGTCGCTCACCAGCAGGGCCAGCGGCTGGGCAATGGCCAACAGGCTCAGGAACTGCAGCAGTTCCAGCTTGGTGTCGTCGGCCGTGGCATGCACCGTGGCCTGGTAGCGCCGGCTGGCGAATTCCATGCCGGCGTAGCCCAGCATGATGCTGAGGATCAGCAGGTTCTGAAACAAGGCGTTCATGTCGGGCGGTCTCCGGTTTTGTCGTGCTGACGGTCTGACGCCATCGCTGCTCGCGAGCCTACGTAAGCGGCCCTGATGCGTCCATTGCATTGTTGACATCGTCTTCATGCAAGACGAACATGGTCGGGTGATGGACCTGCGCCGCCTTGCCCACCTCGTCGCCTTGGCCGACGAACGCCACTTCGCGCGAGCCGCGCAGCAAGTGCACCTCAGCCAACCGGCCTTCAGCCGCAGCATCCAGGCCCTGGAACGCGACATGGGCCAGCGGCTTTTCGAGCGCGAAACCGGCGAAGTGCGGCCCACGCCGGCCGGCGCCTTCCTCATCGACCGAGCGCGCCGCCTGCTGTTCGACGCGCGCTGCCTGCAGCGTGACGCCGAGCTGTACGCGCAAAGTCAACTGGGGGACGCCTGCTTCGGCGCCGGCCCGTTTCCAAGCGCCACGCTGATGCCTGAAGTGCTGCCCGAACTGCGCCGCCGGCACCCGCAGTTGCACTTCAGCGTCGAGGTGGGCGGCTGGCTTCATCTGCTGGAACAACTGCGGTCTGAACGCATCGAGTTCTTCGTCGCCGAGGTGCGCAGCCTGCCGCTGGACGCCACGCTGGACGTGCTGTCCATCGGCCGTCAGCACGGCGGCCTTTTCGTGCGCAGCGGCCACCCATTGGCCGGGCGGCCCTGCACCCTGGCCGAAGCCTGGCAGTGCGGTGTCGCCATGACCCAGGTGGCGGCGGTGATGAAGGCGGCGCTGGCCGCTTTGCTGAACCTGCCGCCAGGCCAGGAACCGCCCGTGGCGCTGGCCTGCGACGACCTGAACCTGTTGCGCATCCTGGCGCTGGAAACCGACACCGTGCTGGGTGCCACCCATGTTTCGGTGCAGGCCGAAGTCATCGCGGGCCGGCTGCTGCTGCTGGACGTGACGGGCCTGCCACCCCTGTATTCCGAAATGGGCGTGGTCAGCCTGCGCAACCGCAGCCCTTCGCCCATGGCCCGCGTGGCCATGCTTTTGATCGGCGCGGTGGCGGCTGGGGTCACGGCCCTGCCGCCACCGCAGCCGGCTCAGCACGGTTCGGGCCGCGGCTGACCGTGCGCTGCC
>JANPHI010000031.1:0-2419 GCA_031424355.1 Betaproteobacteria bacterium | reverse complement strand
CGCATGTTCTTCCTGATGGCCATCGTCATCGTCGCCACCGCCGCCGTCTTCCTGTATTTCGACGACCTGCGCCGCGAGCGCATCCTGGCCTACCTCGACCCCTGGAACCCCAAGTACGCGCAGGGCAAGGGCTACCAGCTGACGCATTCGCTGATCGCGCTGGGCCGTGGCGAGATCTTCGGCCAGGGCCTGGGCGCCAGCGTCGAGAAACTGCACTACCTGCCCGAGGCGCACACCGACTTCCTGCTCGCCGTCATCGGCGAAGAACTGGGCTTCGTCGGCGTGGCCACGGTCATCGGTTTCTTCTTCTGGATGACGCGCCGCCTCTTCCACATCGGCCGCCAGGCCATCGCGCTGGACCGCGTCTTCGCCGGCCTGCTGTGCCAGGGCATCGGCATCTGGATGGGCTTCCAGACCTTCATCAACATGGGCGTGAACCTGGGCCTGCTGCCGACCAAGGGCCTGACCTTGCCGCTGATGAGCTACGGCGGCAGCGCGATCCTGATGAACCTGATCTCGCTGGCCATCGTGCTGCGCGTGGACATCGAGAACCGTGCGCTGATGCGCGGAGGCCGCGCGTGAGCCACCTCGTGATCATGGCGGCCGGTACCGGCGGTCACATCATTCCGGGCCTGGCCGTTGCGCAGGAAATGCAGGGCCGCGGCTGGAGCGTCAGCTGGCTGGGCACCGCGCACGGCATGGAAAACAAGCTGGTGCCGCCGACCGGCATCCGGCTGGACACCATCACCTTCAGCGGCCTGCGCGGCAAGGGCCTGCTGCACACGCTGACCGGTGGTTTGCGCCTGCTGAAAGCCTTCGTCGATTGCTTCCGCATCCTGCGGGCGCGCGGTGCGAACGTGGTGCTGGGCATGGGCGGCTACGTCTGCTTCCCGGGCGGCTTGATGGCCAGCCTGTTGAACAAGCCGCTGATGCTGGTGAATGCCGACGCGGGCCTGCTGCTGTCGAACAAGAGCCTGCTGCCGGTGGCCGACCGCGTGGCCTTCGGCTTCGAAGGCGAGGCTGCCGCGAAGACCCGGAACGCGGTGGTCACCGGCAACCCGGTGCGTGCGGAAATCGAAGCGCTGCCGGCGCCTGCCGCGCGCTACGCCGGGCGCAGCGGGCCACTGCGGCTGTTGGTGGTGGGCGGCAGCCTGGGTGCGCAGGCGCTCAACGGCGCGGTGCCCGCTGCGCTGGCTTTGCTGCCGGCTGAACAACGCCCGCTGGTCGTCCACCAGACCGGTGCAGCGCAAGCCGACAGCGTGCGTGCGGCCTACGCACAAGCGGGCATCACCGCCGAGGTGCTGCCCTTCATCACCGACATGCCGCAGCGCCTGGCCGGCTGCGACCTGATGGTCTGCCGTGCCGGCGCCATCACGGTCAGCGAACTGTGCGCGGCGGGTGTGCCGGCGTTGCTGGTGCCCTTCATCGCCAGCACCACGGCCCACCAGCGCGACAACGCGGCGTGGATGGCCGGGCAGGGCGCCGCGCTGCACCTGCCGCAGCCCGAACTGACGCCGCAGAAGCTGGCCGAGGTGCTGGCCGGCCTGAACCGCGACAGCCTGTTGGCGATGGCCGAGAAGGCCCGCGCGCTGGCGCGTCCGCACGCCGCCGCGCGTGTCGCCGACGAGCTGGAAAAATTGGTTGCACACCAAAAGGGCGGCGCATGAAGCACGCCATCCAGCACATCCATTTCGTCGGCATCGGCGGCTCGGGCATGAGCCCGATCGCCGAGATCTTCCACGGCCTGGGCTACCGCGTGTCGGGGTCTGACCAGAGCGACAGCGCCGTCACGCGCCGCCTGGCTGGGCTGGGCCTCACGGTCTTCATCGGCCACGCGGCGGCCCACATCGAAGGCGCGCAAGCCGTCGTCACCAGCACGGCGGTGCAGGCCAACAACCCCGAGGTGCTGGCCGCCCGCGCCCAGCGCATTCCGGTGGTGGCGCGCGCCGTGCTGCTGGCCGAGTTGATGCGCCTGAAGCAGGGCATTGCCATCGCCGGCACCCACGGCAAGACGACGACGACCTCGCTGGTCGCCAGCGTGCTGACGGAAGCCGGCGTCGATCCGACTTTCGTCATCGGCGGCCAGTTGAAGAGCGCTGGCGCGAATGCGAAGTTGGGCGCGGGCGACTACATCGTCGTCGAGGCCGACGAAAGCGACGCCAGCTTTCTGCACCTCAGCCCGGTGATCAGCGTCGTCACCAACATCGACGCCGACCACATGGCCACCTACGGCCACGACCTGACCCGGCTGCACGCGGCCTTCGTCGAATTCATCCACCGCCTGCCTTTCTACGGCCGCGCCGTGCTGTGCAGCGACGACGCGGGCGTGCGCGCCATCCTGCCCGCGCTGCAGCGGCCCATCACCACCTACGGCCTGAACGAGGGCGCCGATGTGCGCGCGGTGAACGTGCAGGCGCTG
>JANPHI010000030.1:0-3624 GCA_031424355.1 Betaproteobacteria bacterium | reverse complement strand
TGCCAGGCGGCTTCCTGCTGCTGGCGGCCGTACTTGGTGCCCTTGGCCATGGCGCGCGCCTGGCGGCTGTTCTTCACCTTGCGGTTTTCGGTGTAGTCCACGGCCTGCCGGAAGCTGCGGTTGGTGGCTTCCTTGTAGATCTTGGCGGCGCGCACGTCGTCACCGCAGCGCACCACGAAGACCTCGGCCTCCTTGCCGCTTTTCAGCTGGCGCAGCACGGCGTCGATCAGGCCTTCATCAAGCAGGGTTTGCAGTCGGGCGGGGGCTTTCATCGGCGCATTGTCCGCTGCGCCCGACGGGGCCCGGTCCGGCGCGAGGCGGCGCCGTCAGCCCACCACGGGCTCGCGCAGGGCCTCGTGCACCACCCCGGCCAGCTGTTCCAGCGTGTATTCCTTCTGCAGGACATGGCGCACGCCCAGGTGTTGCAGGTCGGCGCGCAGGCTGTCGCCGACATAGCCCGACGTGATGATGATCGGCAGCCCCGGGTGCAGGCGGCTGACTTCGCGTGCCAGGTCCAGCCCCGACAGCTCGGGCATGTTGAAGTCGGTCACCACGACATCGAAACCGTGCCCGGCGGCACGCAGGCGGCGCAGGGCTTCCAGCGGGTTGGTGATGCAGGTGACGCGGTAGCCCCAGCGTTGCAGCAGGCCTTCGACCATCACCACCATCACCGGGTCATCGTCCACATAGAGCACCTGCTGGCCACGGCCCTGTGGCGCCACCGGCGCGGGCTCTGCGGGCGCCAGCGGGCGTGCCTGGGCGAGCGGAAAGTAGAGGTCGAAGCGGCTGCCCTGGCCGGGTTCGCTGCGGATGGTGATACGGCCCCCGTGCGAGGTCACGATGCCGTGCACCACCGACAGCCCCAGGCCCGTGCCCTGGCCCACCGGCTTGGTGGTGAAGAAGGGCTCGAAGGCGCGCTGCCGGGTCGCTTCGTCCATGCCGATGCCGTTGTCGCTGACCCAGACGTGCGCCTGCGCAGGGCCCGGGTGTCCGTCGGCGGTCCCGTTGGCCGCTGCCGTGGTCGCCAGGCCGAGGGTGATCTGGCCGGTGCTGCCCTGCATGGCGTGCCAGGCGTTGGTGCACAGGTTCATCAGCACCTGCTGAAACTGCGTGGCGTCGGCGGCGATGAACAAGGGCTCGTCGCTGAAGCGGGTCTGCAGGTCGACCATGGTGGGCAGCGTCGAGCGCAGCAGGGTCACCGTTTCTTCCAGCAGCGGCCGCAGCGGCTGTACCACCAGCGCCTGCGGTTGCTGGCGGCTGAAGGTGACGATCTGCTGCACCAGGCTGCGCGCCCGTGCGCTGGCGATCTGGATCTGCGCCAGGCGCTGCAGGGCCGGGTGCCCGGCTTCCAGCGCGTCCTGCGCCAGGCTCACATTGCCCAGCACGGCGGCCAGGATGTTGTTGAAGTCGTGCGCAATGCCGCCGGCCAGCGTGCCAATGGCCTCCATCTTCTGCGACTGGCGCAGTTGCTCGGCGCCGTCGCGCAGCTGCTGCGTCATCGTGCGCGCGATGCCCTCGGCGCGCTCGCGGGCGGTGGCCAGCTGCCAGGCCAGCACGGCTAGCAGCAGGCTGAAGGCCAGGCCGGCGACCAGGATGATGCGGGCCGAATCGTTGCTGTAGCGCTGCTCGAATTCGGGCCGCGTGCGCACCGACAGCGTCCAGCTGTGGCCGCCGTAGCCGATGTATTCCTGCGCTTCGAAGCGCGACGGGTGCACCAGTGCGGGCTCGGCCACTGGCGGGAACAGCCGGTTCTGGTCGTTGATTTCGGTGCCGTTGAACACGCGCACGTCCAGGCCCGGCGTGCCTTCGCCGTACAGGCTGGACATCAGGTCCACCACGCGGAAGCTGGCCACCACCCAGCCCTGCAGCCGGGCCTGGCGCGCTGCCACCGTGTCCACGCGCTGGCCCTTGGCGTAGACCGGCATGAACATCAGGAAGACCGGGTCGGGGCGTCCGTCCGCTGTGTCCCGCACGTCGATCGGGTCGGTGATGACGGCGCTGCCCGAGTCGCGGGCCCGCAGCATGGCCGCGCGGTGCCGGGGGTTGGCGTAGGCATCGCCGCCCAGCGCCCGGAGCGGGGGCTCGGTGGCCGGCGCGATGTAGGTCAGCGGCGCCATCTGCGCCCGCACCCCGGCCGGGAACACCGTGTAGGCCGGGGCGCCGGTGGCGCGCTGGGTGGCCACGTGCGCGGCCACGTTGTCGCCATTCAGCAGCGGCGCATAGCCCAGGTTGCGCAAGCCGGCAAAGTCGGCGCCGGCGAGCAGGGCATCCACGTAGGCCGAGAAGTCTTCGCGCGTGACGTCGTCCGAAGCCTCGAACAGGCCGCGCGCGCCGCGCAGCATCTGCTCGTAGCTGGCCATGCGCTGTTCCACCCGCGTGACCGCGTGGCGCAGGCCGAAATCGAAGTTGTCGCGCAGCCGGCGCTCCTGGGACTGCTGTTCGTGGTCCCACAGCCAGGCCGTGGTGGCCAGCGACAGCAGCCCGATCAACAGCGGCCAGACCAGCGGCCGCGACAGGCGCTGCATGCCGCGCCGCAAACCGCGCATGAGCCGGGGTCGCAGCCCGGGCGACGTCGAGGGCTGCTGCAGCGGTGGGTTTCGCAAGCCGCGCACGCCCGCTTCAGAACCGCGTCATCGCCCGCGCCAGATCGGGCTTGAAATACTTCTCGAAGATGCGCTGCACGGTGCCGTCCTGGCGCATCGCTTCGATCACGGCGCGCCAGGCCGCCTGCTGCGCGGGCGACACCGTCTTCTTCGACATGATCAGCCCGTGCAGCACCGGCGGGTCGTCGAATTCGATGATCTGGGTCTGCGCGCGGATCTTGGCGTTTTCCAGCGCCGGGTAGTCGAAGGGTTCGATGATCATGCCTTGCACGCGCCTGTCCAGCAGCACCTCGTACAGCGGGTCCAGGCTGCTGGCGTAGTTGACGCGGCGCTGGGCCTCCAGCTGGTCCACGAAGCGATTGGCCGACGGGCTGTAGCGGAAGCTGCGGATGACCCCCAGCTTCAGCGCCGGCCGGGCTTCGAAGTCGGCCGGCTTGCGCACGCTGGCGTCGTTGCGCACCAGAAGGTAGTACTTGTTCGAGCTGTACCAGGCGAAGGCGGCGAAGCGTTCGCGGGCTTCATCGGTGATGCCCGACAGGCTGAAATCCAGCCCGCCCGATTCGATCAGTTGCCAGATGCGTGCGCGCGGCATCAGCGTGAGGGTGAGCTTGCAGCCGCTGCGCCGCGCCATCTCGTCGGCGAGATCCTTGTCGATGCCTTCGCCGGTCTGCGGCGAATACAGCAAGCCGTGGTCGTGCAGGCCCAGCGTCAGCTTGCGGGCGCAATCGGGTGCTTCGGCCGCTGCGGCCCGCACCGGGGCCGCCGGCACCGTCAGGGCCGCCAGGACCGTCGGCCCTAGCCATAGCCATCGACAGAAGTTGAGCATGCAGCGGGTGTTTCAGGAACGGCGTCGATTGAATTTAACCCGGCCGGCTTGACGGGGCGGCGGCCTGCTCACGGGGCCTGCAGCCGCGAGAACGTGACCACGCTGCCCAGGCCCACGAACGGAGTGGACATCCCGCCCTGGCGGGTTCGCATCCAGCCGGCATCGGCTTGCAGCGACCAGGCGGGCGTGAAGGCG
>JANPHI010000029.1:0-5395 GCA_031424355.1 Betaproteobacteria bacterium | reverse complement strand
GCGGTCGGCCATGGCCTGCCGCGTTTCCTGGGTGGCGCTGGCGATGTGCGGCAGCAGCACCACGTTGTCCAGCGCCATCAGTTCGGCGGGCACTTGCGGTTCGTGTTCGAAGACGTCCAGGCCGGCGCCGGCGATGCGTTTGTCGACCAGCGCGCGCACCAGCGCCGCTTCGTCGATGACGCTGCCGCGCGCCACGTTGACCAGGAAGCCGCGCGGGCCGAGTGCGTCCAGCACCGCGGCGTTGACCAGGTGGCGCGTACCCGCACCGCCGGCGGCGATGACGACGAGGTAGTCGGCCCACTCGGCCAGCGCCAGCAGCGAAGGTTCATGCGTCCACGTCACGCCTTCGACGGGCCGGCGGCTGTGGTACTTCACCGGCATCTCGAAGCCCGAGGCGCGCTGCGCGATGGTGCGGCCGATGCGGCCCAGGCCGACGATGCCCAGGCGGGCACCGCTGACCTTGCGGCCCAGCGGGAAGGCCGGCGTGGCCGGTGTGGTGCCGGCCGGCCAGGCGCCGCGCCGCACATAGCGGTCGCCCGCGCTGATGCCGCGCGCCGCGTCCAGCATCAGCCCGAAAGCCAGGTCGGCCACGCAGTCGTTCAGCACATCGGGCGTGTAGCCCACGGGGATGCCGCGCGCGGCGGCCGCAACCAGGTCCAGCTTGTCCAGGCCGACACCGAAGCTGGAGATCACGCGCAGCTTGGGCAGCGCGTGGATCAGCGCCGCGTTGGCACCGACGGCGGCCGAGGTGACCAGGCCGACGAAGTCAGCGCCGTGGGCCGCCAGGAAGGCTTGCGGGTCGGCCTCATCGACGATGCGGTGCACGTCGTAGCCGGCCGCGAGCCGCGCTTCCAGCGCGGGCAGCAGCTTCAGGTTCTGCAGCAGTCGGGGCTTGGTGGTCATCGGCGGGTTGGGCATGGGGGTTGCCATCGGATTCAGTCGAGTTTCACGCCAGCCTTGGCCACCACGGCGGCCCACTTCGCGCGCTCTTTTTCGTAGAAGACGGTGAACTCGGCGGGCGACATCGTGTAGACCTCGGCGCCCTGGGCCGCCAGGCGTGCGCGCACGTCGGGCGAACGGATGATGCGCGTCAGCTCGGTGGCCAGACGCGCCACCACGGCAGGCGGCGTACCGGCCGGCACCAGCACGCCCTGCCAGGTGCCCGACTCGAAACCCTTCAGACCTTGCTCGGCGATGGTGGGCACATCGGGCAGCAGGGGCACGCGGGTGGCGCTGGACACCCCCAGCACCTTGAGCTTGCCCGACTGCACGTGGGTCAGGGTGGCCAGCATGCCGTTCATCAGCACCTGGGTCTGGCCGCCCATGGTGTCCTGGATGGCCTGCGAGCCGCCCTTGTAGGGGATGTAGTTCCAGGTCGCGCCGCTGCCGGCTTCCACGGCCACACCGGCCAAATGGGGCGCACTGCCCATGGCCGTGACGGCGAAGTTCAGCGGTGTGGTCTTGGACAGCGCGGCCAGTTCTTTCAGGTTGTTGGCCGGCACCGACGGATGCACCACCAACAGATGCGGTGAATAGGCCAGCATGCCCACGCCGCGCAGGTCTTTCGACGGGTCGAAGCTGAGCTTGTTGTAGACCGAGGGCGTGATGGCCAGCGCGCCCACGTCGCACAGCAGCAGCGTGTAGCCGTCGGCCGGTGACTTGGCCACCGCGTCGGTGCCGGCGTTGCCGTTGGCACCGGGCTTGTTTTCCACCACCACCGGCTGCTTGAAGGCGTCGCTCAGCGCCTGGCTGATGGCCCGCGCGATGATGTCCGACGAGCCGCCCGGCGTGTAGGGCACGACGATGCGGATGGGCTTGCTGGGCCAGGGCGCTTCAGCGGCCAGCGCCGGTGCGCTGGCGGCCAGCGCACCCAGGGCGCCCAGGGCGTTCAACAGCACGCGGCGGTTTTTCGATGCAGTCATGCCTGTCTCCTCGGTCGGTTCGGGTCGCGTTCAGCGTTGCAGCGCTGGGCGCTTGGGGTTGAAGGTCCAGCCGGGAATCAGGTATTGCATGGCCACCGCGTCGTCGCGCGCACCCAGGCCGTGCTGCAGATAGAGCTGGTGGGCTTTCTCGACTTCCGCCATGTCCAGCGCCACACCCAGCCCCGGCTTCTTCGGCACCTGCACGTGGCCGTTCACGATCTGCAGCGGGTCTTTCGTCAGCCGTTGGCCGTCTTGCCAGATCCAGTGCGTGTCGATGGCCGTGACCTTGCCCGGCGCGGCCGCGCCGACGTGGGTGAACATGGCCAGCGAGACATCGAAATGGTTGTTCGAATGGCTGCCCCAGGTCAGGCCCCAGTCGCGGCAGGTCTGCGCCACGCGGACCGAACCGGCCATGGTCCAGAAATGCGGGTCGGCCAGCGGGATGTCCACGCTTTGCAGGCTCAACGCGTGCGTCAGCTGCCGCCAGTCGGTGGCGACCATGTTGGTGGCCGTCGGCAGGCCGGTGGCGCGGCGGAATTCGGCCATCACCTCGCGGCCTGAATAGCCGTCTTCGGCACCGCAGGGGTCTTCGGCGTAGGCCACCACGCCGCGCATGCGCAGTCCCAGGCGGATGGCGTCTTTCAGCAGCCAGCCGCCGTTCGGGTCCAGCGTCACGCGGGCTTGCGGAAAGCGTTCGTGCAGCGCCGTGACGGCATCGACTTCGGCGTCTCCGGCCAGCACGCCGCCCTTCAGCTTGAAGTCGTTGAAGCCGTAGCGTTCGCGCGCGGCTTCGGCCTGGCGGACGATGGTCTCGGGCGTCAGCGCCACGTCGTGCCGCACGCGGAACCAGTCGTTGTCGGCACCGGGTTCGCTGTTGTAGGGCAGGTCGGTTTTCGTCCGGTCGCCGACGTAGAACAGATAGCCCAGCATCTCCACCGCGTCACGCTGCTGGCCTTCGCCCAGCAGCGCCGCCACCGGCACGTCCAGGTGCTGGCCCAGCAAATCGAGCAGCGCCGATTCGATGGCCGTCACCGCGTGGATGGTGGTGCGCAGGTCGAAAGTCTGCAGGCCGCGGCCGCCGCTGTCGCGGTCGGCGAAGGTCTGCTGGATGCGCTGCAGCAGGCCGGCGTGCGCGCCGATCGGCTGGCCGACGACCAGGGCAGCGGCATCTTCCAGCGTCTGCCGGATCTTCTCGCCGCCCGGCACCTCGCCCACGCCGGTGCGGCCGGCGTTGTCGCTCAGCAGCAGCAGGTTGCGCGTGAAGTAGGGGCCGTGAGCGCCGCTCAGGTTGAGCAGCATGCTGTCGCGGCCCGCAACCGGGATGACACGCAGCGCGGTGATGACCGGGGTGGTGGATGCCATGGCGCCGGCCTCAGTCTGCGGTGATCTTGCCGACCTCGATCACCTTCTTCCAGCGCGCGAACTCCGTCGCCTGGAAGGCGGTGAACTGCTCGGGCGTGTTGCCGACGATCTCGAAGCCCAGTTCCAGCAGCTTGGCCTTGACGACCGGGTCGGCCATGCCGGCCACCACGGCGTCGCGCAGCTTGTTCTTGATGTCGGCCGGCAAGCCCTTGGGCGCCGCGAAGGCCTGCCAGGACTGCACGTCGGCGCCCTTCACGCCCTGTTCGTCCATCGTCGGCACATCGGGCAGCAGCGGCGAACGCCTGGCGCTGGACACGGCCACGGCGCGCAGCTTGCCGGACTTGATCTGCGGCAGCGCGGTGTTGATGTTGATGAAGGCCGATTCCACCTGGCTGCCGAGCAGGTCGCTCATCGCCGGGCCGCCGCCCTTGTAGGGAATGTGCAGCCCGCTGGTGCCGGTGACCTGCCAGAACAGTTCGGCCGTCAGGTGGTCGCTGCTGCCGTTGCCGGAACTGGCGAAGCTCATCTTGCCGGGCTCGGCCTTCAGGTGGGCCAGCACATCGGCCAGCGTTTTCAGCTTCGACGCGGCGGGCACGCACAGCACGTTGGGCGCCTGCACGGCCACGGTGATGTAGTCGAGGTCTTTCACCGCGTCGTAGCCCACAGCCTTCAGCAGATGCGGGCCAATGACCAAGGGCCCCAGCGAGGTGACCAGGATGTTGTAGCCGTCGGGCGCGGCGCGCTTGATGGCCGCTGTGCCCACGGTGCCGCCGGCCCCGCCCTGGTTCTGCACGATGAAAGTGCCGCCCAGCTTTTCCTGGATCTTGGGCGCCAGCGTGCGGGCGATCAGGTCGGTGGAACCACCGGGCGGGAAGGGCACCAGCAGCGTCACCGGTTTGGCCGGCCAGGCCTGCGCATGGGCGCCGCCGGCCACGGCCAGCAGGCCGACGGCGAGCACGGCCGCGGTTCGGGTCACAAGCGGGGTCATCAGCTTTTTCATCGGTGTCTCCGGAGGGGTGTTCAGGGCACGGTAGCGCTACCGTTTGGAGCGCTGATGGTAGCGCTACCTAATGCGCATCGCAATCGCCCGGGGACTGGGGATTACCCGGGTCTCGCAGGCTGCTGCCGCCTTCGACCGACCTCAGACGCTGTCGCGTTCGACGATGGAAAAGCCGATGTCGATGACCCGCTGGGCCACCGCGCGGCCTTCGGCGCGTTCGACGATGAAGGCCGCCGCCTGGCGCCCGATGGCCGCGCCATTGATGCGCACCGTGGTCAGCGCGGGGTGCAGGCTGGCGGCGAATTCCAGGTCGCCGAAGCCGACCACGGCCAGCGCGTCGGGCACGGCCAGGCCGCGCACCCGGGCCTCGGTCAGCACGCCCAGGGCCAGCAGGTCGGAACTGCAGAACACGGCGTCCAGCTTGCGGCCTTTCAGCAGTTGCACCAGGGCCTGTCGGCCGCTTTGCAGCGTGGTCGGTGCGGGCACGGCCACGACGCGCGGCTCGGCCAGGCCCAGGGCCACGGCGGTGGCCTTGAAAGCGGCCACGCGGCGCTGCGCGCGTTCGTCGTCGCCGGCCACCACGCCCAGCTTGCGGCGGCCCTTGCCGTGCAGGTAGGTGGCCACCGCGCGGCCCACTTCCACATGGGAAAAACCGACCAGCATGTCGATGGGCGTGGGCGTCAAATCCCAGGTCTCGACGACCGGGATGCCCGACGCCAGCAAACGGCTGCGGCCCTCGGTCGAATGCACGATGCCGGTGAGCACGATGCCGTCGGGCCGGCGGCCGATGATGGCTTCCAGCAGCGCGTCTTCGCGGTTGCCGGTGTAGCCGGCCTGGCCCAGCATCAACTGGTAGCCGCTGGCCGCCAGCGCCTCGGTCAGCGACTGCACGGTTTCCAGGAAAACCGGGCCTGAAATGGTGGGCACCACGGCGGCGACCAGCCGGCTGCGGGTGGATGCCAAACCGCCGGCCAGGTGGTTGCGCACATAGCCCGTGCGGGCCACGGCGGCGCTGACTTTCTGCAGCACCTCGGCCGACACCTGGGCCGGCGTGTTCAGCGCGCGCGAGGCGGTGATGGGCGCCACACCGGCCAGCTTGGCCACGTCGTGC